>NZ_JACIAP010000007.1:0-246491 GCF_014194875.1 Sphingomonas sp. BK481
GGCCCGCCCCGCCCCCCCCCCCCCCCCGGCGGCCCGCGCGCGGGCGGGCCCCCGCGCCCCCCCCCCCCCCCCCCCCCCCCCCCCCCCCCCCCCCCCCCGCCCCCCCCCCCCCCCCCCCCCCCCCCCGGGGGGGGGGGGGGGGGGCCCCCCCCCCCCCCCGGGGGGGGGGGGGGGGGGGGGGGGCCCCCCGCCGCGAGCGCGACGTCGGATATGCGGACGGGCCCCACCCCCAGCCCCTCCCCTGAAGGGGAGGGGGGTGAAGTAAGGACCGACTGGACGCGCGCAGAGATCGCGGCGTTGTTCGACCTGCCGTTCGACGCACTCATGTACCGGGCGCAGACCGTGCACCGGTCGCATCATGCGGTGAGCGAGGTGCAGCTTTGCACGCTCTTGTCGATCAAGACCGGCGGGTGCCCCGAGGATTGCGGCTATTGTTCGCAGTCGGCGAGCGCGGATACGCAGCTGAAGGCGGAAAAGCTGATGGACGTCGATGCCGTCCTTGCCGACGCCGCGCACGCCAAGGCGGCGGGATCGCAGCGGTTCTGCATGGGCGCGGCGTGGCGCAACCCTAAAGCCCGCGACATGCCGAAGGTTGTCGCGATGGTCGAGGGCGTCCGCGCGATGGGGCTGGAGACGTGCATGACGCTCGGCATGCTCGACGCGGATCAGGCAAAGCAGCTCGCCGATGCGGGGCTCGATTACTACAACCACAATATCGACACCTCGCCGGAGAATTACGGCAACGTCATCACCACGCGGACGTTCGAGGACCGGCTGGAGACGCTGGCCAACGTGCGCGATGCGGGCATCTCGGTGTGCTGCGGCGGGATCGTCGGGATGGGCGAGACGCGCAGCGATCGCGTCGGCTTCGTCCACGCGCTCGCCACGCTGCCGCGGCATCCCGAGAGCGTGCCGGTCAATGCGCTGGTGCCGGTCAAGGGGACGGTGCTCGGCAACATGCTCGCCGACACGCCGCTCGCGAAGATCGACGATATCGAGTTCGTGCGGACCGTCGCGGTGGCGCGGATCACGATGCCGCTGAGCATGGTGCGGCTGTCGGCGGGGCGCGAGAGCATGTCCGAGGCGACCCAGGCGCTGTGTTTCATGGCGGGGGCGAATTCGATCTTCACCGGCGACACGCTGCTGACGACGGGCAATGCCGGCGACAGCGCGGATGCGGCGTTGCTGGCGAAGCTGGGGATGACGCCGATGACGGGTGCCGAACCGATGCGCGAGGCCAAGACATGCTGCTGATCGCACTCCTGGTTGCCGCCGCGCCGATGCAGCCCCAGTCGCAGGCGCAGGCGCAGATGACCCGGTCCGCGGGCAGCAGCTATGCGCAGGCGGATGCGGCGATGACCGCGCAGTGGAAGCGGACCTACGCCTATATGAAGCGGCGCGATGCGCAGGACACGTCGCGTGGCGGTGGCTTCGGGTTTGCGGGATCGCTGCTCGAGAGCCAGCGCGCGTGGCTGAAGTTCCGCGACACGCAGTGCGTGATCGAGGGCGGGCAATATGCCGGCGGATCGGCGCAGGCGATGACGATCGCCGGCTGCCGCACCGGCCTGACCAAGGCACGGACCGCGCAGCTCAAATCGATGATGTGGTACCAGTAACGACACGTCCGCACCCGGCGCCAAGCCGGGGAGACGGCACAGTTTAGGGCGAGAGATGTTCAAGAAAATCCTGGTCGCCAATCGCGGCGAGATCGGATGCCGCGTGATGCGCACCGCCAAGGCGATGGGGATCAAGACCGTCGCGGTCTATTCCGACGCCGATGTGCGCAGCCCGCACGTGCTGATGGCGGACGAGAGCGTGCGGCTGGGGCCAGCGCCCGCGGCGGAGAGCTATCTCAAGGCTGAGCTGATCCTGCTGGCGGCCAAGGAGACGGGCGCGGACTGTATCCATCCGGGCTATGGCTTCCTGTCCGAGCGCGAGAGCTTCGCGCGGGCATGTGCCGAGGCGGGGATCGCATTCGTCGGCCCGCCGCCGGCTGCGATCGCGGCGATGGGCGACAAGATCGAATCGAAGAAGCTCGCCAAGGCGGCGGGCGTCAACGTCGTGCCGGGCTATCTGGGCGAGATCGCGGACACCGACGAGGCGGTGCGGATCGCGGGCGACATCGGCTATCCGGTGATGATGAAGGCGTCGGCGGGCGGCGGCGGCAAGGGCATGCGGCTGGCGTATAGCGAGCAGGACGTCCGCGAGGGCTTCGAGGCGACCAAGCGCGAGGGGCTGGCGTCGTTCGGCGACGACCGCGTGTTCATCGAGAAGTTCATCGAAAGCCCGCGGCATATCGAGATCCAGCTGATCGGCGACCAGCATGGCAACATCGTCTATCTTAACGAGCGCGAATGCTCGATCCAGCGGCGGCACCAGAAGGTCGTCGAGGAGGCGCCGTCGCCGTTCGTGACGCCCAAGATGCGCAAGGCGATGGGCGAGCAGGCGGTCGCGCTGGCGCGGGCGGTCGGCTATTATTCGGCGGGGACGGTCGAGCTGATCGTGTCGGGCGCGGATACGAGCGGCGAGGGGTTCTACTTCCTCGAGATGAACACGCGGCTCCAGGTCGAGCATCCGGTGACCGAGGAGATTACCGGGCTCGATCTGGTCGAGCTGATGATCCGCGTCGCGGCGGGCGAGCCGCTGGGGTTCGCGCAGGACGCGGTGAAGCTGAACGGCTGGTCGATCGAGAACCGGGTCTATGCGGAGGATCCGTATCGCGGGTTCCTGCCGAGTATCGGGCGGCTGGTGCGGTATAATCCGCCTGAGACGTCTCCCCTCCCGCTTGCGGGAGGGGGGGCAGAAGAACCCCGCGTCCGGGTCGACGATGGCGTGCGCGAGGGGGGCGAGGTCAGCATGTTCTATGATCCGATGATCGCCAAGCTGATCACCTGGGCGCCGACGCGCGAGGGGGCGGTCGCGGCGCAGATCGCGGCGCTCGACGCGTTCGAGCTCGAGGGGCCGGGGAACAACATCGATTTCCTGTCGGCGATCATGCAGCATCCGCGCTTCCAGTCGGGGGCGCTGACGACCGGGTTCATCGCCGAGGAATATCCCGACGGGTTCCACGGCGCGCCTGCGGATGCGGCGTTGCTGACGACGCTGGCTGCGGTTGCCGCCTTTGCCGCGACGGCAGAAGCCGACCGCGCGCGGCGGATCGACGGGCAGCTCGGGCGGCGGTTGCGGCCGCCTGCGGACTGGGTGGTGACGATCGGCGGGACCGATCACGACGTGCGCGTGTCGACCGACGGGATTTCGGTCGATGGCGTCGAGCTCGATTTGTCGCTCGAATATACGCCGGGGGACCGGATGGTGATGGTCGAGGGCGACGAGCATCTCACGATCCGCATCGCCAGGGCGCGCGCGGGGTTCAGGCTGACGACGCGCGGCGCGAGCCATGTCGCGCGCGTGCTGCCGGCGCGGGTCGCGCCCTATGCCGCGCACCTGATCGAGAAGGTCGCGCCCGATCTGTCGAAATTCCTGATCTGCCCGATGCCGGGGCTGCTGGTGCGGCTCGACGTGGCGGCGGGGGACCGGGTCGAGGCGGGGCAGGCGCTCGCGGTGGTCGAGGCGATGAAGATGGAGAATATCCTGCGCGCGGAGAAGACCGGCGTGGTGAAGTCGGTGTCGGCCGCGGCGGGCGACAGCCTGGCGGTGGATCAGGTGATTTTGGAGCTGGAATAGGCATTTCGGCCCTTGTGTCCCCGCGCAGGCGGGGACCCAGACTGGGCTCCCGCCTTCGCGGGAGAACAAGGGGTCCACCACCCCGGCGGATGCCGGGGTCCAGTTGGGGGACGTGGCTAGGCTAGCGCTGCGCGTCGTTACTCGAGCCTTCCCACCTGGGCCCCGGCCTTCGCCGGGGTGGTTTGGTTTGTGGTGGGGTGGGGTGGGGCTATCGCCGCACGCATTGTGCGCCACCCCGGCGGAGGCCGGGGCCCAGTTGGGGGACGTGGCTGGGCTGATGCTGCGCGTCGTTACTTCAGCCTTCCCAACTGGGCCCCGGCCTTCGCCGGGGTGGTGTGTAGGGAGGGCGGGGCATCGCGGCGGGCTCTCCCGTTTTTGGCTGTGACGCTGTAGAGCCGGGCGGATGATCGTTCCCCGCTATTTCGCCGCGTTGCTGCTGCTCGTGTCCGCCGTGCCTGTCCTGGCGCAGGACGAGGCGAAGGTGGCGTCGGTGGCGGCGGGGCTGACGCGGGCGTCGGCGGAGTTGCAGGCGGTCGACGATGCAGCCGTCGAGGCGCGCGACGATGCGGCGCGGCAGGCGTTGCGGGCGCGGGCGGAGGCGGTGCAGGCGACCGCGGCGGAGGCGGTCAGGGTGCTGACGCCCGAAATGGCGCTGGTCCAGGCGCGGGTGACCGAGCTGGGCGCGGCGACGCCCGGGGTGGTCGAGGCGCCCGAGATCCGCCAGCAGCGCCGGTTGCTCGCGCAGAGCCAGTCGGCGATCGATTCGGCGATCAAGCGCGCGCGGCTGATCGGGGTCGAGGCCAAGCAGCAGATCGACGATATCGGTGCGGCCGAGGCTGAGGAGCTGGGCCAGCAACTGTCCGAGCGCAGCGCGTCGCCACTGTCGCCGACACTGTGGACCGCGATCGTCGATCACCTGCCGCGCGACACCGCGCGGCTGAACCGGTTCGCGGCGACCGGCGTGCGCCAGTTCGTCCAGCGGTTCGGCATGCAGGCGGCGATCATCGCGCTGACCGGGCTGCTCGCCGCACTGGTGCTGCTCGTGCCGGTGCGCGGTGCGCTCCACCGGCTGGGGCGCGGCTATGCGACCGATCATGCGCCGGGGGGGCGGATCCGGCGGTCTGCCTATGCGCTGTGGCTGGTGGTGATCGGCACGATGTTGCCCGGATTCGCCGCGCTGGCGTTCGTCCAGTCGCTGCGCTGGTCCGCCCTGCTGTCGCCCGCGTTCGACCAGATCGCGGCGCGTTTCGTCGGATTGTCGTTCTTTGCGGCCTTCCTGTCGGCGTTGGGCGGCGCGTTGCTGTTGCGCGCGCAGCCGAGCTGGCGGCTGTTGCCGATCGGCGACAGCGCGGCACAGACGCTGCGCCCCTTCACCTGGGCGGCGGCGGGGTTGGTGTTCTTCGGCCAGCTGCTGATCACGGCCAACGCGCTGGTCGGTGCGAGTGCGGCGGCGTCGACCGCGGCGAACGCGCTGATCGCGCTGCTCCACCTGGCGTTGATCGCCGGCGTGCTGGTCGCGCTCGGGCGGCTGAGGGCGGCGGCCCAGCCCGATCCCGAGAAGCCCGCCCGCAACAGCCTGCTCGCGATCGTCGCGCTGGTCGTGTGGCTGGCGGTGCTGGTCGCGTTCGTCGCGACGCTGAGCGGATACGTCAATTTCGCGCTGAAGACCGCGCAGTGGATGGTGTGGGGGGCGATCGTCGGCGCGACGCTGTACCTGATGATGACCTTCACCGACGACGCTTGCCGCGCTGCGCTGTCGAGCAACAACCGGATCGGCCGCAGCGCGAACAGCGGCTTCGGGGTCGGCAACCGGACGGTCGACCAGATAGGCGTCCTGCTGTCGGCGGTGCTGCGGCTGATGCTGATCATGCTGGCGTTCGGCGCGGTGATGGCGCCGTTCGGGGCGGGCGTGACGTCGGTGTTCGAGCTGTTCGGGACGCTTGCGGGCGGGATCACGGTCGGCGAGATCACGATATCGCCTGGCGCGGTGCTGCGGTCGATCGCGGTGCTGTTCGTCGCGCTGGCGATCATGCGCGGGCTGCAGCACTGGCTGGTCAACAGCTATCTGCCGACGACCGCGATGGATGCGGGCGCACAGAATTCGGTGACGATGGTCGCGCGCTATGCGGGGATCATCGCCGCGGTGCTGTGGGCGCTCGCCGCGCTCGGGATCGGGATGGAGAAGCTGGCGGTGGTGCTCGGCGCGCTGTCGGTGGGCATCGGCTTCGGCCTGCAGGCGATCACGCAGAATTTCGTGTCGGGGCTGATCCTGCTCGCCGAGCGGCCGGTCAAGATCGGCGACTGGGTGCGGATCGGCAACCAGGAGGGCGACGTCAAGCGGATCAACGTGCGGTCGACCGAGATCCAGGTCGCCGACCGATCGACGCTGATCGTCCCCAATTCGGAGCTGATCACCAAGACGATCCAGAACATGACGCTGGCCGCGCCGATCGGGCGGATCCAGCTGCAATTCTCGGTGCCGATCGAGAGCGATCTCGACGCGGTGCGGACGATGCTGTTCACCGCCTTTGCCGACCAGAGCGAGGTGCTCGACGATCCCGAGGTGAAGGTGTTCATCGATTCGGTCGATGGCGGGCGCGCGAAGCTCAACTGCTTTGCCTATGTCGCGAGCCCGCGTGATGCCTATCCCGTGCGCAGCGCGCTGCTGTTCACGCTGCTGCGCCAGTTCCGCGAGGCGGGGATCGACCTGGGTGCGACGACGACGCGGATGGAGCTGATCGGGACGCCGCCCGCCGTCGGGGCTGCCGGAATCATGGCCGGACCGACCGACGCGGCGCGGTGAAGCGGCATAATCCTGCGACAATTGGCCCCTAGGTGCCGGGGTCAGGTCGATGGGATATCAGGGTTATGCGTACACTGGGTTTGATGCTGGCGGTGAGCCTGCCGGCGATGGCGGCGGCGCAACAGGCGCCTGCGCCGGTGCCGACGACGGATGCCGCGCAGACGGACGGCGCCGCAGCCGAGGCGGAGGATAGCGTCGAGGGCGAGGAGATCGTCGTCACCGGATCGCGCAAGCTGCCGGGGTCGGTGGTCGGCGACATTCCGCCCGACCAGACCTTGGGCCAGGCGGACATCCGTTCCTACGGCGTCAGCTCGGTGTCCGACCTGCTCGCCGAACTCAGCCCGCAGACGACGAGCGGGCGCGGCAGCGGGGGCGCGCCGGTGGTGCTGCTCAACGGGCGGCGCATCTCGAGCTTTTCCGAAATCCGCGACATCCCGACCGAGGCGATCCAGCGCGTCGAGATCCTGCCCGAGGAGGTCGCGCTGAAATATGGCTATCGCGCGGACCAGAAGGTCGTGAACTTCGTGCTGCGCCGCCGCTTTCGCGCGGTGACCGCGGAGGCGATCGACCGGATGCCGACCGAGGGGGGGACGAACACGCCGCAGGCCAAGCTCGACCTGTTGACGATCGCACGCGACCGGCGGGTCAACCTGCACGCCGAATATACGACGAGTTCGGCGCTGACCGAGGCGGAGCGCGACATCGTGCCGATCGCGGGGGGCAACGGCAGCGGGGCGGTGGGAGCGGGCGGCACGGTCGTCGATCCGACGCCGTTCCGCACGCTGCAGGGCCAGACGAGTACCTTCACCGCGAACAGCGTCTATGCGCGCAACATCTTCGGCAATGTCGGCGCGACGATCAACGGACGGCTCGAATCGACCGACAGCCGCAGCCTGAACGGCCTGCCCGTGGCCGCGCTGACGCTGGCGGACGGGAGCGTGATCAACCGCGCGCTCGACGATCCGGGCTTCCTGCCGCTGGCGCAGCGCGCGTCGTCGATCGCGGCGCATCTGGGCACGACGCTGAACGGCGATGTCGGCACGTGGCGCTGGACGGTGACGGGCAATTACGATCGCAGCGACACGCAGACCTTTACCGATACTGGCGTCGATGCGAGTGCGTTCAATGCGCGGCTGGCGGCGGGCGATCCGACCGCGGTGCCGCTGGGCGCGCTGACCGCGGCGGATATCGGCGCGGCGGCGGGCAATCGCGCCTATGCGACGCAGAGCATCGGCGGGATCGATGCGGTCGCCAATGGCCGGCTGTTCGCGCTGCCCGCGGGCGACGTGTCGACGACGCTCAAGCTGGGGGCGGAAACCGCCGATTTCGACAGCCGGTCGGATCGCGGCGGGTTCGCGCAGCGCGGGCAGGTGGCGCGCGACACGGTCAACGGCCAGGTCAATGTCGACCTGCCGATCGCGAGCCGGTCGAAGGACGTGCTGCCGTTCCTCGGCACGCTGTCGGCGAACTTCAACCTGGCGCAGGATCATTTGTCGGATTTCGGCACGCTGACCACGCTCGGTTACGGCGCGAACTGGGCGCCGATCCCGGCGGTGCGGCTGATCGCGTCAGTGACCGACACCGACCAGGCGCCGACCGCGCAACAGCTGGGCAATCCGTCGATCACGACGCCGAATGTCCGCGTGTTCGATTATGTCCAGGGCACGACCGCGACCGTCACGACGATCAGCGGCGGCAATCCCGGGCTGAGCGCGGACAATAACCGCGTGACCAAGCTGGGGCTGACGGTGAAGCCCTGGGCGGGGCGCGAGGTGACGCTGACCGCCAATTATGTCGACAGCCGGACCGACAATCCGATCGCCGCCTTCCCGGCCGCGACCGCGG
The DNA here is from genome assembly GCF_014194875.1 of Sphingomonas sp. BK481. Lineage (NCBI taxonomy): Bacteria > Pseudomonadati > Pseudomonadota > Alphaproteobacteria > Sphingomonadales > Sphingomonadaceae > Sphingomonas > Sphingomonas sp. BK481. The sequence continues at coordinate 8,333 of NZ_JACIAP010000007.1, forward strand.
CGATCGAGGCGGCGTTTCCCGACCGGTTCGTCCGCGACGCGACGGGCGCGCTGTTGCAGGTCGACCGGCGGCCGATCAATTTCGCGCGCAGCGAACGCTCCGAACTGCGCTGGGGAATCAATTTCTCCGCGCCGCTGAAGTCGAAGATCCAGCGCGAGCTCGAGGCGTTTCGCGCGGGGACGGGGCCCAATCCGTTTGCCGGGATGCAGCCGCCGGGCGGCGGGCGGCCGCGGGGTGAAGGCGGGCGGGGTGAAGGCGCGCGGGGTGAAGGACCGCGGGGCGAAGGCGCCGGGCCGGGTGAAGGCCGTGGCGGCGGTGGCCCGGGCGGTCCGGGCGGCGGGGGCGGCGGCTTCGGGCGCGGCGGGCGCGGGCAGGGCGGCGGGCGTGTCCAGTTCGCGCTGTATCACACCTGGCGCTTTACCGACCGCGTGCTGGTGGCGGAGGGCGGGCCGAGCCTGAACCTGCTCGACGGCGATGCGATCGGCAATAATGGCGGGTCGGCGCGGCACAGCCTCGAGGCGCAGGCGGGCTACAGCAACAACGGCCTCGGCGCGCGGCTGTCGGCGAATTACGCGGCGGGGACCAGGGTCGATGGCGGGACCGCGGCGGCGCCCGAGACGCTCAATTTCGGCGGGCTGGCGACCGCCAACGTGCGGCTGTTCGCGGATCTGGGGCAGCGGCTCGAATGGGTGAAGGCGCGGCCGTGGCTGCGCGGGATGCGCGTCACGCTGTCGGTCGACAATGTGTTCAACACGCGGCAGCGGGTGACGGATGCGAGCGGGGCGGTGCCGAATACCTATCAGCCGGATTATCTGGATCCGCTGGGGCGGACGGTGCGGCTGAGCGTGCGGAAGCTGTTTTTCTGAGGCCGTCCCACGTCGCGTCATCCTGACGAAAGTCAGGATCCAGAGCCCAACAGCGCCGCCCTCCGTGGCTCTGGATCCTGACTTTCGTCAGGATGACGGGGTGGGGGCGGTTCAGCGTTCGGGTTAGAGGCCGATCTTGCTCGCGAGCCAGCGGGCGGCGGACTCGGCGGTCTGTTTGTCGGTGTCGCGGTCGACCTGGTAGTTGGCGGTGCGCATCGCCTCGACCGGGATGCGGCCGACAAGCGGGCGGAGCGCGGCGGTGAAGCGCGCGTCGTTCGCGCGGGCGGGTGCGACCATCAGGATCGCGTCATAGCCGGGGATCGCGTGGCGCGGGTCGGTGAGCACGGTCAGTTTGTCCGCGGCGATCCGGCCGTCCGAGGAAAAGGCGGAGATGACGTCCGCCTTCCCGCTCTGCAGCGCGCGGTACATGAAGGTCGGGCTGTACGGCGTGGTGCGCGCGAAACGGAGCGGATAGGCGCGTTTCACCGCCGCCCATTCGGGGCGTTCGAGGAATTCGAGGTCACTGCCGAGCGTCAGGCCGGGCGCGGCCTTCACCAGATCGTCGAGGCTCGCGATGCGCTGGCGGCGCGCCACGTCCGCCTTCATCGCAAAGGCATAGGCGTTCTCGAACCCGAGCGTGCCGACCAGGCCGACGCCGTGCGTGCTCTTCGCCCAAGCGCCGATATCGGCGACCATCTTCGTGCGCTCGGGCACGTCGCTGCGCTTCATCTCGTTGGCCCAGATCGTGCCGGCATAATCGACATAGACGTCGATATCGCCGCCTGCGAGCGCGCCGAAGACGAGCGCGGAGCCCAGGCCGTCGCGATAGGTGACCGTGTAGCCGGCACGCGTCAGCCGGTCGCCGATCAGCCGCGCGAGGATATATTGCTCGGAGAAATTCTTCGCGCCGACGACGACCGTCCGGTCGCCGCCGCCGCCGCGCGGCCAGAGCGGCGCGGTGGCGAGTGCGGTGCCGGCGACCAGCAGCGCGGTACTCGCGATCCAGAGCCAGCGACGGCGCGCGCGGATGCCCTGTTCGATCCCGCCGATCAGCGCGTCGACGATAAGCGCGAGCGCCGCCGCGCTGACGCAGCCGGCAAGCACCAGCGCCCAGTTCTGCGTCTGGAGCCCGGCGAAGATCAGGTCGCCCAGACTCGGCTGGCCGACCGTGGTCGACAAGGTCGCCGCGCCGATCGTCCAGACCGCGGCGGTGCGGATGCCGGCGACGACGACGGGTGCGGCGAGCGGGGCCTCGACGAGGCGGAGCTTCTGCGCGGGGGTCATGCCGACCGCGTCGGCGGCCTGCGACACCGCGGGATCGAGCCCCTGCAGCCCCGCGACCGCGTTGCGCAGGATCGGCAGCAGCGCATAGAGCGTGAGCGCGATCAGCGAGGGGAGGAAGCCCAAGGCCGGGATCCCGCCGCCGACCAGCGCGGACAGGCTGAGCAGCAGCGGATAGAAGAGCGCGAGCAGCGCGAGGCTGGGGACGGTCTGGACGAGGCTGGCGAAACCAAGCGCGACGCGCGCGACCGCGGCGTTGCGCGCGGACCAGATCGCGAGCGGCAGGCTGATCGCGATGCCGAGCAGCAACGCCGCCGCGGACAGCAGGACGTGGCTGGCGAGCAGCGGCGGCACGCGGGTCAGCGCGTCGAGGAACGCGCTCATGCGACGAGCGCCCGGAGGCGGTCGGCCTGCGCGCGCGGGACCTGGACCAAAGCCTGCGCGTCGTCGCCGCCCTCGCCCGCTACGAGGGCTGCGGGGGTCGCATCGGCGACGATCCGCCCGGCCTTCATGACGAGCACGCGGTCGGCGAGCAGCAGCGCCTCCGCCATGTCGTGCGTGACGAGGATGGTGGTGAGGCCCAGCCGGTCGTGCAGCTCGCGGATGCGCGTGCCGAGCGCGTCGCGGGTGACGGGATCGAGCGCGCCGAACGCCTCGTCGAGGAGCAGGAGCTTTGCCCCGGGCGCGAGCGCGCGGGCGATGCCGACGCGCTGGCGCTGGCCGCCCGACAGCGCGTCGGGCAGGCGTCCGGCTATGCTGCGCGGCAGGTCGACGAGATCGAGCAGCGCGCCGACATCGGCCTCGTCCCCGCGGCCGGCGATGCGCAGCCCGATCGCGATGTTCTCGGCGATCGTCATGTGCGGGAACAGGCCGATATTCTGGAAGACATAGCCGACCCGGCGGCGCAGCGCGGGCGCGGGGCCGTGCGTGACGTCGGTGCCGTCGAGCAGGACGCGGCCGTCGCTGGGCTCGACGAGGCGGTTGATCGTTTTAAGAAGGGTCGACTTGCCCGATCCGGAGGTGCCGACGAGCGCGACGAAGCTGCCGCCCGCGATGTCGAGCGAGACCGCGTCGACCGCGATCGTCGCGCCGTAAGCCCTGGTGACGCGTTCGAAAGCGAGCGCTGGAGATTGATCTGGCATCTGGGCGCAGGATGCGGGAAACATACCGCAAAATCAAACGGAGAGGATCGGCCATGAGCCAGCAGAGCATATTCATCACCGGCGGCGGATCGGGGATCGGCCGCGCGACCGCTTTGCTGTTCGCGCGCAAGGGCTGGCGGATCGGGCTGGCCGACGTCAGCGCCGCGGGGCTGGCGGAGACCGCGGCGCTGCTGCCCGAGGGGGCGTCGACCTATGTGATGGACGTGCGCGACCGCGAGGCGTGGGTGGCGTCGCTCGATGCGTTCAAGACCGTGACGGGCGGGCGGCTCGACGTGCTGTTCAACAATGCCGGGATCGGCTCTGGCGGGCCGCTCGCGACGACCGATTTCGCCGAGATCGACCGGGTGGTCGGCGTCAACCTGGTCGGCGTGCTGAACGGCGCGAAGATCGGTCATGGCTATCTGAAGCGGACGCCGGGATCGTGCCTGCTCAACACCGCATCGGCGTCGGCAATCTATGGCTCGTCGGGACTGGCGCCCTATTCGGCGACCAAGTTCGGGGTGCGCGCGATCACCGAGGCGCTCGACGGCGAATGGGCGGGCGACGGGATCAAGGTGCGCGCGATCGTGCCGAGCTTCATCGACACGCCGCTGCTGAACACGACCGCGGGGGGATCGAACCGGTCGATCCGCGAGACGGTGACGGGCGCGGGGCTCGAGCTGACCGGGGTCGAGGCGGTCGCCGACGCGGCCTGGGCGGCGGTGCACGGCAAGGCGGTCCACACCTATGTCGGCAAGACCGCGCACCGCATGGCATTCGCCGCGCGCTGGATGCCGGGGTCGCTGCGCAAGCGGATGCGGCGGAGTGTGAAGCGGTAGGGGGGCGGCGGGGTGTCGCGCCCTATCCGTCATCCCGGGCTTGACCCGGGACCCAGGGTTGCGGGCGTTGCCGTTTGTGGCTCTGGATCCTGACTTTCGTCAGGATGACGGGGGTGGGGGTGTTGCGCTCTATCCGTCACCCCGGGCTTGATCCGGGACCCAGAGTCACGGGCGTTGCCGTTTGGGGCTCTGGGTCCTGACTTTCGTCAGGATGACGGGAGGGGTCAGATGACGGGGGGCGTCAGGATGACGGTTCGGCGGTCAGGAGTCGCCGACGATGGCGTCGATCGCTTCGGCCATTTCGATGTCGCGGGGGGAGAGGCCGCCGGCGTCGTGGGTGGTGAGCAGGATCTCGACGCGGTTCCAGACATTCTTCCATTCGGGATGATGGTTGGCGCGCTCGGCGATCAGTGCGACCTGGGTCATGAAGCCGAATGCCTCGACGAAATCGGCGAACACGATCGTCCGCGTGATCGCGTCGCGGCCATCGTCATAATCCCACTCGTCGAGTCCATCGAGCGCCTCGGCCCGCTCGGTCTCGTTCAGTGCCTCGATCATTCGCGTACCCTTGCAGCTGTGGATCGCCAACGCGTATGGCTGGAGCCATGAGCGGGCAAGCGACAATCCATGGTGATACGCAGGGGCTCGCGCCCGATGCGGCTGCGATCGAGGCGATCGGACGTGCGACGATCGCGCGGCTGCCCGCCGAATTTCGCGTGCATCTGGGTGACGTCGTCTTCGCCATCGAGGAATTCGCCGACGAGGAGACGCTGGCAGAACTCGGCATCGAGCATCCGCTCGACCTGTCGGGGGTGTATCAGGGGCGGCCGCTGGGCGAGAAATCGTCGATGGATAGTGGCGCGATGCCCGACCGCATCACGCTGTACAGGCGGGCGATCCTCGAGGAATGGATCGAGACGGGGGTGCGGCTCGACGATCTGGTCGCGCATGTCACGATCCACGAGATCGGGCATCATTTCGGGCTGAGCGACGACGACATGCATGCGCTGGAAGACGCCGCGGCGTGAGCCTGGCGTTTCGCCGTGTCGCCTGCGACCGCGGCGGACGGCGGCTGTTCGACGACGTGTCGTTCGCGCTGGCGGCGGGTGAGGCGGCGGTCGTCGCGGGGCCGAACGGCGTCGGCAAATCGAGCCTGATCCGGATTGCCGCGGGGCTGTTGCCGCCCGCCGCGGGTGAGGCCACGGCGACCGGGCGCATCGCGCTGCTCGCCGAGGCGGCGGCGCTGGATGCGGAGCGCTCGGTAAGCGAGGGGCTGGCGTTCTGGGCGGCGCTCGACGGGGTGGACGCGGCGGCGGTGGCGCAGGCGCTCGATGCCGTCGGGCTCGCGGCGCTGGCGGCGGTGCCGGTGCGGATGCTGTCGACCGGGCAGCGGCGGCGGGTGGCGATGGCGCGCGTGGTCGCGTCGGGCGCGCCGATCTGGCTGCTCGACGAGCCGGGCAACGGGCTCGATGCGGCGTCGGTCGGGCGGTTGGAAGCGCTGATCGCGCGGCATCGGGGCGGGGGCGGGATCGTGCTGGCCGCGACGCATCTGCCGCTCGCGATTCCGGGGGCGCAGACGATCGTCCTGTCGGGTGGAGAGACGGCGTAATGCTGGCGCTGACCTTGCGCGACGTGCGGCGCGGCTATGCGGGGGGCGGGGCGGCGCTGGTCGTCGCGTTCTTCCTGCTGGTCGCGGTGCTGTTTCCGTTCGCGATCGGGCCCGATGCGGCGGTGCTCGCGCGGGTCGGGGGCGGGGTGATCTGGGCGGCGGCGCTGCTCGCGGCCTTGCTGCCGGTCGAGCGGCTGGTGGGGCCGGACCTGGAGAGCGGGGTGCTCGACCAGTTGCGGGTGCGCGGGGTGTCGCTGGCGCTGGTCGCTGCTTGCAAAATGGTCGCGCACTGGGTGGCGTTCGCGCCGCCGCTGATGCTGGCGGCGGTGATCGCGGCGGGGTTGCTCGACCTGTCGGGGGCGACGCTGCTGCGGGTCGAGATCGGGCTGGCGATCGGGACGCCGGGGCTTGCGGCGCTCGCGGTCGCGACGGGGGCGCTGGTCGCGGGGTTGCGCGGCGGGAGCGCGGTGGCGGGGCTGGTGATGCTGCCGCTCGCGGTGCCGTTGCTGATCTTTGGCGCGGGGGCGCTCGATCCGGTCGGCGGAGCGGGGGCGTTCAAGCTGCTCGGCGCGGTGAGCCTGGTGCTGGTGGCGGGGGCGCCGTTCGTCGCGGGGGCGGCGATGCGGGCGGGGATGGAGTAGGTTGGGTGTTGGGGCGGGGTGTTGGGGCTGGTGCTTCGACTTCGCTCAGCACGAACGGTTTGGGTTGGGGCGAGCCTGTGCTTCGACTTCGCTCAGCACGAACGGATCTTGGGTGGTCCCGCGTCAGTCGCGGGACCAGCGGGCCCAGATGGCGGTGGGGAGGGTGAGGCCGCGGGTTTCCTCGCGGACGCCGAGTTCGCCGGCTTCGACCTTGCCCGGCAGGTCGGCGAAGACCTGGTTGAGCAGTTCGCCGATCGCGAGCGCGGACATGCGGACTGCGTAGACGGTCAGGAACAGGAAGCGGGAGTTCTCGTCGAGCAGCTTGCGGCAGTCGGCGATGAGGCGGGGCAAGTCCTCCTCGAGCCGCCAGACCTCGCCCTCGGGACCGCGGCCATATTTGGGCGGGTCGAGCAGGATGCCGTCATAGCGGCGGCCGCGACGGACCTCGCGCGCGACGAACTTGGCGGCGTCGTCGGTCATCCAGCGGATCGGCGCGTCGGCCATGCCCGACAGGCGCGCATTGGCCTTGGCCGCCTCGACCGATTTCTTCGACGCATCGACATGGACCATGCGGACGCCCTTGGTCGCCATGGCGAGCGTGCCGACGCCGGTATAGCCGAACAGGTTCATGCATTCGGGGCTGTCGAGCCCGGCGACGCGCTCGCGCATCCAGCTCCACACCGGCGCCATGTCGGGGAAGAAGCCGAGATGGCGGAAGGGGGTGGTCTGCGCGGTGTAGGACACCTCGTTCCACTTGAGCGTCCAGCCCTCGCGGGGCACGGGTTCCGAGAATTCCCAGCGGCCACCGCCATCCTCGTCCGAGCCGGGGACGAATTCGCCTTGCGCCTTCCAGTCGGTGGAGGCGGGGGCCCACATCGCCTGCGGTTCGGGGCGGATGAAGCGGAAGCGGCCATAGCGTTCGAGCTTCTTGCCGTGGCCCGAATCGATCAGGCCGTAATCCGCCCAGGGTTCGCCGATGAGCGTGTCGAGCGTCTTCATGCCGACGGCTTTGCGCGGTCGGCGATATAGGTGGTGATCGCGTCGAAGGTCGCAGGGAGCGTGACGTAGCGTTCCTCGCGCTGGAACAGGTCGCCGACGCGTGCGGGGAGCGAAGGCCGGACGCCGGTCGCGCGCTCGACCGCGTCGCGGAACTTGGCGGGATGCGCGGTGGCGAGCGTGACGATCGGCGTGCCGGGCGGCACCTCGGTACGCAGCGCGGCGGCGAGGCCGATCGCGGTGTGCGGGTCGATCACCTGGCCGGCATGCTCGTGCGCCCAGCGCATCGCGAGCGTCATGTCGTCGAGATCGACGCGGTCGCTCTGGAACAAGGCCGCCGCCCCTTGCGACTGCGCGTTGGTGAGCCGCATCGCGCCAGACGATTCGAAGCCCGCCATCTGGGCGGCGAGTGCTGCGCCGTCGCGGCTGCCGAGGTCGAACAACAGGCGTTCGAAGTTCGAGCTGACCTGGATGTCCATCGACGGGGTCGGGGTCTGTTCGACGCCGGTCTTCGAATAGTCGCCGCTGCTGAGCGCGCGGTGGAGGATGTCGTTGACGTTGGTCGCGACGATCAGCCGCGCGACGGGGAGGCCCATGCGGGCGGCGACATAGCCCGCGAAGACGTCGCCGAAATTGCCGGTCGGAACAGAGAAGGCGACCGCGCGGTCGGGCGCGCCGAGGCGGACCGCAGCGTAGAAGAAGTACACGACCTGCGCCATCAGCCGCGCCCAGTTGATCGAATTCACCGCGGAGAGCGCGAACCGGTCGGAGAAGTCGGGGTCGTTGAACATCGCCTTCACGAGCGCCTGCGCGTCGTCGAAGCTGCCTTCGATCGCGATGTTGTAGACATTGGGGCTGAGCACCGTCGTCATCTGGCGGCGCTGCACGTCCGAGATGCGGCCCGCGGGGTGGAGCATGAAGATGTCGATGCCCTCGCGCCCCGCGACCGCGTCGATCGCGGCCGAGCCGGTATCGCCGCTGGTCGCGCCGACGATCGTGAGCCGCTTGGTGGTGCCGGCAAGGAAGCGTTCGAAGAAGAGGCCGAGCAGCTGGAGCGCGACGTCCTTGAAAGCGAGCGTCGGGCCGTGGAAGAGTTCGAGCAGCCACTGGTCGTGGTCGAGCTGGACCAGCGGGACGACGGCGGCGTGCGAGAAGCGGCCATAGGCTTGGTCGCAGAGCGCCTTCAGCTCGTCGCGGGTCATCGCGTCGCCGACGAACGGCGCCATGACGGCGACCGCGGTGTCGACATAGGAGAGGCCGGCGAGCGCGGCGATCTCGTCGCGGGTCATCGTCGGCCATGTCTCGGGGAGGTAGAGGCCGCCATCGGATGCGAGACCGGCGAGCGTCGCCGCTTCGAAATCGAGGACGGGGGCCGAGCCGCGGGTGCTGATGTAACGCATGGCCAAACCGGTTAGCGGGACGCAGCTTTCGACACAACCTTGCCGCGCCTGCCCAGTGCCAGGACATAAATGATCGCGGCGATCGCGGCGAAGAAGAACCACTGGCCGGCATAGGCGAGATGGTTGTTCGGGACCGCGTCGAGGTCGGGCTTGCCATTGGGGGCGAGGCCGGCGGGCGGGGTGTCGGCCACCAGCATCAGCCGCGCCGGGGTCGGGTCGAACAGCGAACCGATCAGCGAGCGGCCGTCGGGGGCGTGGGTGATATAGCCCGAGACCGCGCCGCCGGGCCATTGCGGCTTTAGCTTTGGATCGCGCGTCGTGCCGAGCTGGACGATCATGCCGGGCCCTTCGGCGCCGGTGCGGCAGTCGGCGATGACGCGGAAGCCCGCCTTGCCCGCGCCGGCGAGGCGGATCGCGGTCGGCTCGAGGCAGACGCCCGTTGCGCGGCGGAACAGCAGGGTCTCGTCGGGGAAACTCGGGAACGCCATCGGCGGACGCGCGGGGTTGGCGGCGAGCTGGGCGAGGAACGCCTCCTTCTTCGGGAGGCGGTCGAGCAGCTGCCACAGGCCGAGCGCGATCATCGCCGCGACCGCGAGCGCGACGAGGAGGGTCGGGAGGACGGGGAAACGTCGGGTGGTCGTCACGGCTGGCTGCGACCCTCGCGCGCGGCGTTGCGATATTCGGCGGACATGAGCGCACCCTTGGCGGCGCGGAGCGACAGGATGACGCCCGCGGCGGTGAACGGGATCCAGACCAGCATGTGCACCCAGAGCGGCGGGTGCAGCGTCAGCTCGAGCGTGATCGCGAGCGCGACGACGATCGCGCCGAGGATCAGCGTCAGGAACGCGGCGGGGCCGTCACCGACGTTGAACTTGCTGAAATCGAGGCCGCAATTGGAGCAGCGGTCGGCGAATTCGGCCCATCTGGCGAAGAGGGTGGGCTTGCCGCAGCGCGGGCACAAGCCCTTGAGCGCGACCTGGGCGATCGGGGGGGCTGTGGCGAGGGGGTAGGGGTCGGGGGTCATGCGCGGTCGCCTTGCCCGGTGTGGCGCCCCGCGGAGGCGGGGCGCCAGGCTGGGCTCCCGCCTTCGCGGGAGAACAGGGTGAGAAGGGCGGGCGGTTCGCCGGAGGCCACCTCCCCGGCGGAGGCCGGGGCCCAGTTGGGGGACGTTGCTGACGCAGGGCAGCGCTTCGTTACTGCGGCCTTCCCAACTGGGCCCCGGCCTTCGCCGGGGTGGTAGGCGGGTAGGGGGTGGGCGTGAACGCTCAACCGCCGTGGACGGGGGCGCCCCAGCCGCCCCAGACATAGACGGTGACGAACAGGAACAGCCAGACGACGTCGACGAAATGCCAGTACCAAGCGGCGGCTTCGAAGCCGAAATGCTGGCGCGGGGTGAAGTCGCCGCGATAGGCGCGGACGAGGCAGACGATCAGGAAGATCGTGCCGATGAGCACGTGGAAGCCGTGGAACCCGGTCGCCATGAAGAATGCGGCGCCATAGTTGATCCCCTTGAACGGGAACGGCGCGTGGACATACTCATAGGCTTGGATCGCGCTGAACAGCGCGCCGAGGATGACGGTCAACCACAGGCCCTTGAGCACGCCGTCGCGGTTGCCGACGCCGATCATGCCCCACAGCCCGGTCTTCTCGCCGCCACGCTGGTTGTGAATCAGCGCATGGTGCGCCCAGGTGACGGTGGTGCCGGACGTCAGCAGGATCAGCGTGTTGAGCAGCGGAAGCTCGAACGGGTTGATGACGGTGAGGCCCTTGGGCGGCCACTGTGCGGCGACCGCGGCCGCGCCTTCGGCGGCGCGTTCGACCTGGCCGTCGACGATGCTCATCGCGGTCGGGAAGAGCGAGAAGTCGAAGAACGCCCAGAACCAGCCGACGAAGAACATGACTTCGGAAGCGATGAACAGGATCATGCCGTAGCGGAAATGGAGCTGGACGACGGGGGTATGGTCGCCCGCGCGCGCCTCGGCGATGACCTGGGCCCACCAGCTGTAGAAAGTGAAGAGCAGCCCGGCGAGACCGATGAAGAAGATCCAGCCGCCGCCATTGGGCTTGTCGACATGGCCGCCATGCATCCACATGACGCCGCCGACCGCCATCACGAGTGCGGACATCGACCCGACCAGCGGCCAGACGCTGGGCGGCAGGATGTGATAATCGTGGTTCTTGGCGCCGGCCATGGTACTCCCCTATGTTCTTTACGACTGTCCTAGCTTGCGTTTTTCGCGGAATCCACCGGGTAAAACGTGTAGCTGAGCGTGATCGTCTGGATATCCGCCGCGTCGGGATCCTTCAGGATCTTCGGATCGACGAAGAAGATCACCGGCATGCGCGCGGTCTCGCCGGGCTTGAGCGTCTGCTCGGTGAAGCAGAAGCACTGGATCTTGGTGAAATATTTGCCGGCCTGCGCGGGCGTTACGTTGAACGTCGCGGTGCCGGTGATCGGCCGGTCCGAGGTGTTGGTCGCGGTGAAGAACGCCATGTCGCGCGCGCCGACCGCGATCGTGTCCGACGGGTTTTCGGGCGCGAATTTCCACGGCAGCTTCGGGTTCACATTGGCATCGAAATCGACGCGGATCTGGCGATCGGTCCCGCCCGGGGCGACGAGCCCGCGCTGCGTCGTGCCGTTGAGCCCGGTGACCTGGCAGAACAGGCGGTAGAGCGGCACGCTGGCAAAGGCGAGCCCGGTCATGAAGCAGATGCCGAGCACCGCGAGCAGGGCGGTTCGCGTGGTGCGTTCGACCCGCATCAGTGCGGCATCCCCGCCTGGATCTTGGCGATCGAGATGGCGAAGACGAGGATGACGAACGCGCCGAGCAGCAGCGCCATCACCTTGGCCCGGCCCATCTGGCGGCGGCGGATCAGGTCTTCGCGGGTCTTGTCGTCGTTCATGCCAGCCACCTATCGACGACGAGCGCGCCGAACATCGCAAAGAGATACAGGATCGAATATTTGAACAAGCGCCGCTCGGGCTTCATCGCGTCGTCGGTGCCGGTCGTGCGCGTCGCGACGACCACCACGAGCCAGGCGAAGATCCCCGTCAGGACGGTCGCGACGACGCCATAGAAATTCCCGACCAGGCCGAGCGGCCAGGGGAGCACCGCGGCGAGCGCCATCGGGATGGTGTAGAGGCCGATCTGGGTCCGGGTGACGCGTTCGCCCGCGACGACGGGGAGCATCGGCACGCCCGCATTGGCGTAATCGGTCTTCACGAACAGCGCGAGTGCCCAGAAATGCGGCGGCGTCCACAGGAAGACGAGCCCGAAGAGCAGCAGCGGGAGCAGCGCGACATCGCCGGTCGCGGCAGCCCAGCCGATCAGCGGCGGGAAGGCGCCCGCCGCACCACCGATGACGATGTTCTGCGGCGTGCGGCGCTTGAGCCAGACGGTGTAGACGAGGACGTAGAACAGGATCGAGACGGTCAGGATCGCGGCCGCGGCGAGGTTGACCGCGAGCCCCATCAGCAGGACCGAGAAGCTCGCGAGCCCGACGCCGAAATGCAGCGCGGCCTGACGGTCCATCCGGCCGGCGGGAAGCGGGCGCTTCTGCGTGCGGCGCATGACTGCGTCGATGTCGGATTCATACCATTGGTTGAGCGCCCCCGCCGCACCCGCGCCGAGCGCGATGCACAGGATCGCGGTGAAGCCGATCACGGGATGGATGCCGACGGGCGCGGCAAGCATGCCGCACAGCCCGGTGAACACGACGAGCGTCATCACCCGGGGTTTGGTCAGCGCCAGAAAGTCGCGCCATTCGGCGGGGGGAAGCAGGGGCGTCGCAGTGGTCATGGTTGCGCAGGCCTATACGCGACCCTGCCGTTCGGGGAAAGCGATGGTTCTGCTGGGGAAATCGAAACCCGGGTATGGTGGCGGGCGCCGATCAGGCGGCGGTGATCGGCTGGCCGAGGTCGAGTCGCTCGCCATCGGTGACGATCACGCGGTCGCCGAGCTTCACCGCATCGAAGATCCGCTTCGCGAACGCCCTGGGCACGCCGATACAGCCGTGGGTGGCATAGCCGTCGCCGACCTCGCTGCCATGGATCGAGATGCCGTCATTGGTCAGCCGCAGCATGTACGGCATCGGCGCATTGTAGATGTTGGAGACGTGGTCCGCGTCTTTTTGCGTGATCGGGAAGACGCCGAGCGGGGTCGGCTTGTCGTCCGCGCCGTAGATGATGACCGCGGTGCCGATTTCATAGCCGGCGCGGAAGACCGAGACGGTCTGCGCGGCGAGGTCGACGGTGACGATGACGGGGCCCTGGGGCGCGCCGGTCTCATCCCAGTAATGGTCGCCCTGCCGCATGGGGCCGGGGATCTGGAGGATGCGCTTGACGGTGTAGGCAGCGGGATCCGGGGCGGCGGGTTTCGGGGCGGGGGCCGCTGGGCGGGCCTTTGGCGCGGTGCGGGGTGCGGCGGGGGCCTGGGTGGCGGTCACGGGGCGGGCGCCGGTGAGCGCGATCGCGGTGCCGCCGGCGAGGGTCAGGCCGAGAATCGAGACGGCGAGGTGCTGGAGCGTCGGCATGCGCCGTGTTTGGGGACCCGCGCGGGGTTTGGCTAGCGGGGGATTTCGGGGCGTGCCGGGGTGGGACGATTTTCGGGCGAGCGTTGTCCGGCTGGGCTCTGGGTCCTGACGTTCGTCAGGATGACGGTTTGGGGGGGCGGAAATGAAAAAAGCGCCCCGGGTTGCCCCGGGGCGCTTTCGGTTTTTGCGGGGGCCTGATGGCCCTTGTCCGCCTTAGTCAATTTTCGGGAGCGTCTCGAACTGGTGATAGGGCGGGGGCGAGGAGATCGTCCATTCGAGCGTCGTGGCGCCCTCACCCCACGGATTGTCCGCCGCCTTCTTGCCCGCGATCAGCGACCAGATCAGGTTGACGAAGAAGATCGCCATGCCCGCGGCCATGATCATGTAGCCGACCGTCGCGACATAGTTCCAGTGCGCGTAGGCGTCGGGATAATCCGGGTAACGGCGCGGCATGCCCTGGAGCCCGAGGAAGTGCATCGGGAAGAACATGACGTTCACGCCGATGAAGAACACCCAGAAGTGGAGCTGGCCGAGGAACTCGTTGTACATCTTGCCCGACATCTTCGGGAACCAGTAGTAGAAGCCCGCGAACAGCGAGAACACCGCGCCGAGGCTGAGCACGTAGTGGAAATGCGCCACCACGTAATAGGTGTCCTGCATGTAATCGTCGATGCCGCCATTGGCGAGCACGACGCCGGTCACGCCACCGACGGTGAACATGAAGATGAAGCCGATCGACCAGACCATCGGCGTCTTGAAGCTCATCGAGCCGCCCCACATCGTCGCGATCCACGAGAAGATCTTGATGCCGGTGGGGACCGCGATGACCATCGTCGCGGCGGTAAAGTACATCTTGGTGTTCACCGACAGGCCGGTGGTGAACATGTGGTGCGCCCAGACGACGAAGCCGACCACGCCGATCGCGACCATGGCATAGGCCATGCCGAGATAGCCGAAGACGGGCTTGCGGCTGAAGGTCGAGATGATCTGGCTGACGATGCCGAAGCCCGGCAGGATCATGATGTAGACTTCGGGATGGCCGAAGAACCAGAACAGATGCTGGTAGAGGACGGGATCGCCGCCGCCGGCCGGGTCGAAGAAGGTCGTGCCGAAGTTGCGATCGGTCAGCAGCATCGTGATCGCGGCCGCGAGGACCGGGAGCGCGAGCAGCAGCAGGAACGCGGTGACGAGCATCGACCAGACGAACAGCGGCATCTTGTGCAGCGTCATGCCCGGCGCACGCATGTTGAAGATGGTGGTGATGAAGTTGATCGCGCCGAGGATCGACGACGCACCCGCGAGATGGAGCGCGAGGATAGCCATGTCGGTCGACGGCCCGGGCTCGCCGTAGGTCGAGAGCGGGGCGTAGAGCGTCCAGCCATTGCCGGCGCCGCCGAAGAAGGGCGAGGCGAGCAGCAGCGTGAAGGCGGGGATCAGCAGCCAGAACGACACGTTGTTCATGCGCGGGAACGCCATGTCGGGCGCGCCGATCATGATCGGCACGAACCAGTTGCCGAACCCGCCGACCATCGCCGGCATGACCATGAAGAACACCATGATCAGGCCGTGCGCGGTGATCAGCACGTTCCAGAGGTGGAGCGATTCGTCGAGGCTGGCGCTGCCGCCGTGGAGCATGCCGGCCCAGCCCTGAAGATACTGGATACCGGGCTCGGCGAGCTCGGCACGCATGAGGCCCGAGACCGAGCCGCCGATGATCCCCGCGACGATCGCGAAGATCAGGTAGAGCGTGCCGATGTCCTTGTGGTTGGTCGACATGAACCAACGCGCGAAGAAACCGGGCTTGTGATCGGCATCGTGATGATGCGCGTGCGCATCATGGGCGACGAATGCCGACGGGTTGAGAGCGGTGTCGGTCATCTTAGAGTCCCGCGTTGCCGGCGCCGGCCGGGTTGGAGGTCGCGCCCTGCGTGGTCGCAGGCGCTGCGGTGGTCACGTTTTCGACCGGGCCGGTGGCGTTGGCGGTTTCCGCCGCCTCCTCGACCTTGGCCGCGGAGCCGTCGGCGCCGGGCTGCGGAATGACCTTGTCGGAGGCTTGGCCCGGGGTCGGCATCGTGCCGCCCTTGGCCCGGACCCACGCCGCGAACTGCGCGGGCGAGACGGCCTGGACCGCGATCGGCATGAACGCGTGACGCGCACCGCAGAGCTCGGAGCACTGGCCGAAATAGAGGCCGGGCTTGTCGATCGTGAAGCTGGTCTCGTTCAGGCGGCCGGGGATCGCGTCGAGCTTGATCCAGAAGGCGGGGACCGCCCAGCTGTGGATCACGTCGTTCGCGGTCGTGATGAGGCGGATCGGCACGCCGACCGGCAGGACGATGCGGTTGTCGGTCGCGAGCAGGCGCGGGCCGTCGGCATCGGTGCGCGCGCGTTCGCCAGCGCCGACGTCCTTGGCCTCCTTCAGCATGTTCGCGGTGACTTCGAAGCCGCCATTATCCGGA
Source organism: Sphingomonas sp. BK481 (assembly GCF_014194875.1). Classification (NCBI taxonomy): domain Bacteria; kingdom Pseudomonadati; phylum Pseudomonadota; class Alphaproteobacteria; order Sphingomonadales; family Sphingomonadaceae; genus Sphingomonas; species Sphingomonas sp. BK481. Next base: position 24,096 of record NZ_JACIAP010000007.1, read on the forward strand.
TACTGGTAGGTCCAGTACCACTGGTTGCCGATCGCCTTGATCGTCACCGCGCCCGCGGGCGCCGGCTTGAACTGGGCGGAGAGCAGACCGATCGATGGGACCGCGATCAGCACGAGGATGATCACCGGGGCGAGCGTCCAGATGATCTCGATCACGGTGTTGTGGCTGGTCTTCGACGGCACCGGGTTGGCGGCGCGGCGATAGCGGAACACCACCCAGAAGAGCAAAGCGAGCACCAGCAGCGAGACCGCGGTGATCGTCGGCATCAGGATCGCATTGTGCATCCAGTGCGCGAAGACGCCGTTCTTGGTGACCTGTGGCTGGAGGCCGACGGTGCCGGGGGTGGGCTGGCCCACGCCGGGGGTCGGGGCCATCGCATAGCCGCCATCCTCGGCGAGCGCCGGGCTGGAGGGATTCGCGGTCGCCGGGGCGGCAGCGCTGGTGGGTGCGGTGTTCGACACGCCGGCCGGGCCGGCCGCGGCCTGTGGTGCAGCGCCCGCGGCGCCGGTGTCAGGCGCGGTCGCGGCGGCCTGCGAAGCCGGTGCAGCCTGCCCGGCGACGCCGCCAAGACTCGCCAGTGCGAGCCCCGCTGCGATCGCCAATCCTCTCATCCCCAGTATGCGCATCGTTTTTCTTGACCCCGGTTTGGTGCGAACCCGTATCACGGACGCGCGGATGTCTGCTTATCATTTTGACATTCGGCTATAGGCGGCGGCGGGGCGAGCCTCAACCCCGGTGCGGGCTTTGTTGAATTTGTTGCACGGGCCGGCAAATTTTTCGGGGCGTAGGGCGGCCGGCGCGGGGGCGGTGGCGGTTGTCATTGCGTGGACTTTGCCGCGATCGTACAGCGCGACAGATTTCATTGGAGCGATGACCCGCGATGACCGAAGACGACGTGCTCGCCGAATTCCGCGCTGCCGAGGCGCTGCTCGAGGGGCATTTCATCCTGTCCTCGGGCCTGCGCAGCTCGCGCTATCTGCAATGCGCGCGCGTGCTGATGGACCCCAGGCGTGGCGCGCGGCTGGCGGAGGCGCTGGTCGCGCGGATCCCGGCGAGCCTGCGCGCGTCGATCAGCGCGGTGGTGTCGCCGGCGATGGGCGGGGTGATCTGCGGTCATGAGATGGCGCGCGCGCTGGGCGTCGAGGCGATGTTCCTCGAGCGGCCCGACGGCGTGTTCGAGCTGCGCCGCGGCTTCCGGCTGGCGCCGGGGCAGCGCGTGCTGATGATGGAGGACGTGGTGACCACCGGGCTGTCGTCGAAGGAAGCGATCGCGGCGATCGGGCGCGCGGGCGGCGAGACGGTCGCGGCGGCGGCGCTGGTCGACCGGTCGAACGGCGCGGCGGATCTGGGCGTGCCGTTCTTTCCGCTGATCCGGCTCGACGTGCCGACCTATGCAGCGGATGCACTGCCCCCCGAACTCGCGGCGATCCCGGCGATCAAGCCCGGCAGCAGGGCCGTCGTATGAGCCCCCCCGGCACCGCGCATCTGCGCCTGGGCGTCAACATCGATCACGTCGCGACGGTGCGCAACGCGCGAGGGGCGGGCTATCCCGATCCGGTCCGCGCGGCGCTGGTCGCGGCGGCGGCGGGGGCGGACGGGATCACCGCGCATCTGCGTGAGGATCGCCGGCACATCACCGACGACGACATCGCGCGGCTGTCGACCGAGCTTGCGATCCCGCTCAACCTGGAGATGGCGGCAACCGACGAGATGCTCGGCATCGCGCTGCGCCACCGGCCCCATGCGGCGTGCATCGTGCCCGAAAAGCGCGAGGAGCTGACCACCGAGGGCGGGCTCGACGTGGCGGGGCATTATGACCGGATGGCACGGCTGGTCGACGCGCTGGCGGGGGCGGGGATCCGCGTGTCGCTGTTCATCGAGCCCGACGCGCGGCAGATCGAGGCGGCGGTGCGGCTGAAGGTGCCGGTCGTCGAGCTGCACACGGGCCGTTATGCCGAGCTGTCGGGCGATGCGCGCAGCGTCGAGCTGCGGCGGCTCGAGGATGCGGCGGCGCTGGCGGCGAAGAACGGCATCGAGGTGCATGCGGGGCACGGGCTCACCTATGACAATGTCGCGCCGATCGCGGCGATCCGGCAGGTGCGCGAGCTGAATATCGGGCATTTCCTGGTGGGCGAGGCGTTGTTCGTCGGGCTTGGCGAGGCGGTGCGGCGGATGCGCGAGGCTATGGATGCGGCGCGGTAGCGTGCAGATGGGGTTCACGCGAAGGCGCGAAGGCGCGAAGAGTCTGAAGACCGCCCCGGGCTCGCGTCTCCCGCTCGCTTCGCGCCTTCGCGCCTTCGCGAGAACATATCTTGCCTTCCGACTCCAGGCGTCGCGATGATCATCGGGTTGGGGTCGGACCTGTGCAATATCGAGCGCATCCAGGCGTCGGTCGAGCGGTTCGGCGAGCGGTTCGAGCAGCGGGTGTTTACCGAGGTGGAGCTGGCCAAGGCGGCGCGGCGGCCGTTCACCAAGGCGGGGACGCTCGCCAAGCGGTTCGCGGCGAAGGAGGCGTTTTCGAAGGCGGTCGGCACCGGGTTTCGCGCAGGCGTGTTCATGAAGGACATCGGCGTCGTCAACGCCGCGAGCGGTGCGCCGACGCTGGCCCTGACCGGCGGGGCCAAGGCGAGGCTTGACGCGTTGACCCCCGAAGGCCACGCCGCACGCGTGCACCTGACCATGACGGACGATCATCCCTGGGCGCAGGCCTTTGTGATAATCGAAGCTATACCCCTGTTATCCGCGGATAAAGATCGATGAAGGAAGCGGCGTTGGACGGCAAAGAGTCGCTCGAGAATCCGGCAGCATCGCGAGTCGGCGCCACACCCGTCCCGCCTCCGGGCAACGACGGTTCCCCTCACACGAAGACGACGGCGCCCACGCGGCGCGGGACCGACTGGTGGGGCGAGGTGAAGGGTATATTCTGGCTGGTGCTGGTGGTGCTCGGCTTCCACAGCTTCATCGCCAAGCCGTTTTATATCCCGAGCGAATCGATGCTGCCGGGCTTGCGGATCGGCGACCGGCTGGTCGTCACGAAATTCGCCTATGGCTGGTCGTTCGTGTCGCCGACGATCCCGAACCCGGTCGCGATCTTCAAGAGCGTCGTGCTCCGCCAGCAGGAAGACAGCTGGAGCGTGCAGATCCCCTTCATCAAGGGGCGGCTGTTCGGGTCGCTGCCGACGCGCGGCGACGTGGTGATCGTGACGCCGCCGGGGACGCAGAACGACTATATCAAGCGCGTGATCGGCCTGCCGGGCGACCGGCTGGAAGTGCGCGGCGGGACGGTGATCCTGAACGGCGTGCCGGTGAAGCGCGGCCCCGTCCACGACACGCTGATCCCGGTCGACACCAACAGCCCGTGCAGCGAGGACGAATATCCCGGCGCGCGCGAGACGCGGGCCGACGGCGCGATGATCTGTCGCCTGCCGACGATCACTGAGACGCTGCCCAATGGCCGGCGGTTCGACACGATCGAGATGGGCTGGAGCCCCGGCGACGATTACGGGCCGATCACGATCCCGGCGGCTCATGTCTTCCTGATGGGCGACAATCGCGACCGGTCCGCGGACAGCCGCTTCGCGCTGACGCAGCTCGGCCTTGGCGGGCCGGTGCCATACGAGAATCTGGGCGGGCGCGCGGAATTCATCACCTTCAGCCTCGACGGCGATGCGACCTACAACCCGCTGACCTGGTGGGGATCGCTCCGGTCGGATCGCGCGGGCACGTCGCTGCACCCTGCAACGGCGAACTGAGATGGCCGACGATAGCGGCGCGACCAAGCGCGTCGACGAGGCCAGCCCGGTCGAGATGCGCGACCCGGCGTTGCGTAAGGAAATCCGGCGCGCGACGATCTGGCTGGGGCTCGCCTGCCTGATCGCGCTGGCGATCGTGCTGGTCCAGCCGTTGCTGCTGATCTTCGCCGCGGTGGTGTTCGCGTCGCTGCTCGACGGCGGCGTCCGGTTGCTCGGGCGCGTGCTGCCGATCAGCCGGGGGTGGCGGCTGCTGATCGTCGTGGTGCTGGTGCTGGTGTTCATGATCGGCACGTTCGTGCTGACCGGGGTGCAGGTGACCGAACAGGTGACGCAGCTGCGCTCGACGCTCGAGCTGCAGGCGAACCGGTTCACGGGCTATCTGGCGTCGCAGGGGCTGATGCCGGGCGTGTCGGATGTGAGCGGGATCGCCAAGCAGGCGCTGGGGTCGGTCGGGCGCGTGACATCCTGGGTCGGCACCGCGATCGGCGCGCTGACCAGCCTGTTCATGATCCTCGTGCTCGGGCTGTTCATCGCGATGGACCCGGGCACCTATGCGCGCGGCGTGCAGTGGATGGTGCCGACCGACCTGCGCGACGAATTCGCCCGGACGATGGTAACGATGGGCGAGACGATGCGGCGGCTGCTCGCCGGGCGGTTGCTCGGCATGGCGGTCGAGGGGGTCGCGACGGGGATCGCGCTGGCGATCGGCGGCGTGCCGATGGCGATGCTGCTCGGGATCATCGCGGGCATCCTCGCCTTCATCCCCAATATCGGTGCGATCGTCACCGGCGTGCTGATGGTCGCGGTCGGCTTCAGCGCGGGCGTCGACACCGGGTACTGGGCGATCGGCACCTATTTCGTGGTGCAGACGATCGACGGCTATGTGATCGTGCCGATGGTCGCCAAGCGCACCGTCGACCTGCCGCCGGCGCTGACGCTGGGCGCGCAGATCCTGGCGAGCGCGTTGTTCGGGATCCTCGGCCTCGCGCTTGCCGATCCGATGACCGCGATGCTCAAGACCGCGCTCGAGCGCCGGTCGGACCGCGAGGACGAGAAGGCCGCGGACTGACGAGCGTGTCGAACAGCGCGAGGTAGCGTTCGGCCGAGTCGCTGCCGGGTTGCGGGACGGGTGCCGGTCGCGGCGTACCGGAGGTGAGCCAGGCGTCGAGTGCGGCGACGAGTGCGGGGCCGTCGTCGCGCATGACGATCGTGCCGCGTGCGGGGGTGTCGACGATCTCGGCGATCGCATGGCTCGAATCGGTCGCGACGACGGGCGTGCCGACCGACAGCGCCTCGCGCAGGACCCCCGGCACGCCTTCGAAATCCGAGGTCAGCGCGACGAGCCGCGCGCGCGCCATTGCCGGGAGCGGATCGGCGACATGGCCGGGCAGGTGCACGCGGGCGGCAAGGCCGAGTGCGATCGCCTGCGCCGTGAGCGCGCCGCGACATGCGCCCTCGCCGAGGATGACGAGCGCGATGTCGCGGTCGGCGAGCGCGGCGACTGCGGCGAGCAGCCGGTCCCAGCGCTTCTGCGGTTCGAGCCGGCCGACGCCGAGGATGAACCGCGACGGCAGCACGGGGAGCGTCGCGCCGGGCGCGGCGCGTGCCGGCGGGTTGGGGATGACGCTGACCCGGCCCGGCATGCGCGTCGCGGCGGCGGCCTGCAGCGCGGTGGCGTGCGTCATCGCGACGAGATGATCGAGGAACCGGCCGTGCCGCGCGAGCCAGACGCGGTGTGCGGCGTGGAGGAGGCGGCCATGGTCGCCGCGGTCGGGCGCGTTCGACATCTTGCCGACGATCGGTGGACAGGCGCGCCCGAGCCTGAGCCGGATCCAGGCGGCGATCCCGGTATAATGATTGCCGGGGCAGAAGAGGATGTCGGGGGCCAGGCGGCGGACGAGGCCGGGCAATGTGCGCGCGGTGCCGGGGACGATCGCAAGGCCGGCGGGAAGTTCGGCGGCGAGCGGGCCGGTCGGGTCGCCGATCACCAGCGTGACGCGGCGACCCGCGGCGAGCCAGCCGCGCGCAAGTCGCAGCTGCGCGCGCTCGACGCCGCCGCCGGACAGGTCGTCTGCATAGGTGAGGATGTGGTCAGCGCCCGGCATCGCGCACAGATGGCGCGGCCGGGGCGCGATGGCGAGAGGGTAAGCGGCGGCGAACCGCGCGGGTTCGGGGACGGATGACTCGATCTTCACGTGCAAGCCGGCGGCGGGGCGGCTATTGGCGCGGCGTGATGGCATGCCCGGAAAGGCCGGGTGCGCGGTACAGGACGAGGATCGTTCGATGCGTACGCGTATGACGGGCTCCGCGCTGACGGCCGGGAACCCGCCGGGTCGTTCCGCGGCCGGGGTGGTGCAGGCGGGGGTGGTGCAGGCGGGAGCCGATATCGTCGGGCTCGAACCGCTCAAGACCTTCCGCAGCCGGTGGCCAGCGATCATCGGCGCGGTGCTGACGCTGGCGATGATCGCGGGGCTCGCGCGCGAGCTGTTCGCGCACGGGCTGGCCGGACTGTCGCGGTCTGTGCCGTCCGATCCGCGATTCTACCTGTGTTTCGCGCTGCTCTACATGTCGCCGCCGACGGGGGATTACGTGATCTTCCGCCGGTTGTGGGGGATCCCGGTCGCGGGGCTGGTCGCGCTGATCAAGAAGCGGATCGCGAACGAGGTGGTGTTCGGCTATTCGGGCGACGCCTATTTCTATGCCTGGGCGCGGGCGCGGGCACGGATGGTGGCGTCGCCGTTCGGCGCAGTGAAGGACGTGACGATCCTGTCGGCGATCGCGGGCAACGCGATCACGCTGGCGATGGTCGCGATCGCGCTGCCGCTGAGCCGCGACCTGTTGCCGCCCGACCTGTTCAAGACGGTGCTGGGGTCGGCGGCGATCACCTTTGCGATCTCGCTGCCGTTCCTGATCTTCTCGCGGCGCGTCTTCTCGCTGCCACGCGCGACCTTGTGGTGGGTGTTCATGATCCACTGCATCCGGCTGATGTGCGGATCGCTGCTGATCGCGCTCGCCTGGCATTTCGCGCTGCCCGGCGTGTCGATCGCGATGTGGCTGTTTCTGGCGGCGGGGCGGCTGCTCGTGTCGCGGCTGCCGCTGGTGCCGAACAAGGACCTGCTGTTCGCCAATTTCGCGATCCTGTTGATCGGCCAGGACCAGGCGCTGTCGGAGCTCGTCGCGTTCACCGCGGCGCTGACGTTGCTCGTCCACGTCATTCTGATTGTCATATTCAGCGGGCATGCGATCGCGATGAGGACGCGTGCGTGAACCGATATCTTGGGGCGGTACTGATGCTGGCGGGGCTGGTCGCGGGCGCCGCCCCGGCATGGGCCGGCGGCCGGGCGGCGATCCAGGAGCCGATGCTCGGCAGCGACGCGCAGGCGTGCGAGCGCGACGAGGGGCCGGCGATCGCAGCGACGATCGTCGGACTGAAGGATCGCAAGGGCAATCTGATGCTCGAGCTTTATCCGCCCGACGAGGCCGATTTCCTGCGCGGCGACCGCGAGCTGATCGCGGCGGGCAAGACGTTTCGCCGCATCAGCGTGCCGGCCCCCGCGACCGGCCCGACTGCCTTGTGCATCCGCGTGCCGCACCCGGGCCGCTACGCGCTGCTGTTCACGCACGACCGTGACGGCCGGGCCAAGTTCAGTCTCTGGTCGGACGGCGCGGGGTTCGTGAAGGGCGACCGGCTCGGCCGATCGCGACCCAAGGTCGACCAGGCGATCATCGAGGTCGGGCCCGGACTCACGCATGTCACGATCCGCGCGCAATATCTGCGCGGGCTGGGCGGGTTCGGCCCATTGGACGGCAAGTGAGGGGGCGGGCGGGCTGAGATGCGGATCGTCGACGTCAACGAATTCTACTCGCCGACCGGTGGTGGCGTGCGCACCTATATCGACCGGAAGATGGGGATCCTCGCCGATCTGGGGCACGAGCTGATCGTCGTCGCGCCGGGCCGCGAGGACCGCGTCGAGGAGCGGCCGGGTGGCGGGCGCGTGATCTATCTCAAATCGCCGGGAATGCCGTTCGATCGCAATTACGGGCTGTTCTGGGATCGTGCGGCGATCCACCGGGTGCTCGACGAGCTCGATCCCGACGTGGTCGAATGCTGTTCGCCCTGGCGGCCCGCCTGGTTCGTCGGCGACTGGACGGGGCCCGACGGGCAGCAGCGCGCGCTGAAATCCTTCTTCATGCACAACGACAATATCGCCGCCTATGCGCAGCGCTGGTTCGCAGGGTTCGCCAGCCACGACCGGATCGAGCGCGCGTTCGGCTGGTACAGCCGGTACATGAACCGGTTCCTGACGCGGTTCGATACGGTCGTCACCAACGGACCCGCACTGGAGAAACGGTTGCGCGCGCGTGGGGTCCGGATCGACGCGGCGATGCCGCTGGGGATCGAGCGCGGCCATTTCTCGCCACGGCTGCGCGACGAGGCGCTGCGGGGGCGGCTGTTGCAGCAATGCGGGTTGCCGGCGGACGCGATGCTGCTGATCGGGCTGGGCCGGCATCACGGCGAGAAGCGCTGGCCGCTGGTCGTCGACGCGGTCGCGCGCGCGGGCACCGACCTGGCGATCGGGCTGATCCTGTTCGGCACGGGCAGCCAGAGCAAGGCGATCGCACGGCGGATCGGCGGATCGCCGCATATCCGGATGTTCGCGCCGGTCTATGACCGCGAGCGGCTGGCCGCGATCATGGCGAGCTGCGACGCGCTGATCCACGGGTCGGAGGCCGAGCCGTTCGGGCTGGTCGCGTCGGAGGCGATGGCGTCGGGGCTGCCGCTGATCGTGCCCGATACGGGCGGGTGCGCCGAGATCGCCGACCGGCATGCCAGCGAGCTCTATACGGCGCGCGATGCGACCGCGGCGGCGGCGGCGATCGCGCGGCTGTTCGCGCGCGACCGCGGGATGCTCAGGCGCGCGGCGGTCGTGGCGTCGGCACAGGTCCGCTCGGATCATGCGCATGCGGTCGAGCTGGTGGACTATTATGCCGGGCTGATCGCGGCGCGACGGGGGCGGCTGGCGGCGTGACCGACAGCCGGAAGCGGGTGCCGGGGACGGTGACCGCTCCGGATGCCGCCTTTTCGAGCGCGGCGTCGAGTTGCGAATCGCCCGCGGTCGCGGCGGATTCGCCACCGGTGAGGATGACGGTGCTCGGGGCGAGGTGCAGGCGATCGCGTGCGACGAGGTGGAGACGGGCCTCTGCCGCGGGGTCGAGCAGGGTGCGGCTGCGGAAGTAGAAGGGGCCGGCGGCGAAGCGGGGATCGGGGAGGCGGCCGGTGGCGGGCAGGACCTGCGGCGACAGCGTGACGATCGGGCCGGTGATCCCGCGCGCGTCGAGCGTTCGCCTCAGCGTGGCGGCTTCGCGCATGGCGGTGACGAGCGAAAGGCGGCCGGGCTCGGCAAGCGTGGCAAGTGTCGGTGCGAGGCCGAGCAGCGCGAAGACGGCCATGATCCGGGCGGTTGCGCGGGTCGGCGGTTGCGCGGTCCCGGCGGCGGCGAGCGCGACGAACAGCGGGGGCAGCATCGGCAGCAGATATTGCCGCCAGGTCGGCACCGGGAGTAGCGCGGCGACCAGCCCGGCGAGGACGAGCAGGTCGGGCAGCGTGACGCGACGACGACGGATCGCGGCGCGCGCGACGAGGGCGAGGGCGGGCAGCGCGGCACCGAGCGCGAGGAACTTCAGCGAATCGAGCGCCTTGGCGGCAAGCGACAGCTTCCAGGGCCGTGCCGCGTAATATTCTGCGGGCGCCTGGGCGGGAAAATGCAGCGTGCCGAACAGGAAGCCTTCGGGCGACAGCGCGAAGGTCCAGCCGACGAAGGCGACGATCGGGAGCGCGCCGAGCGCCACCAGCCAGACGCGGTGGCGGGAATGGAGCAGCGCGTAGAGGCCGTAGGCGGCGGCGGGGAGGGCGTAGGAGATTTTTGCGGCGACCGCGGCGGCGAGCAGAAGGCCGATTGTCAGTGCGCCGGCGCGGGTCCGGTTGTCGCGGAGGATCAGGCAGAGCGCGGCGGCAAGGCAGGCGGCGGGGAGCGCGTCGTTGCGCGCGGTGCCGATGCTGAACAGCAGGATGTCGGTGGTCGCGAACAGCGCCGCGCAGAGGCGCGCGGTGGCGGGGCCGGCACCGGTGCGGCGCGCGGCGGCGTGGACGAACGCGACGGTTGCGAGGCCGAGCAGCGCGTTGGTGACGCGGAGGGCGGGCCAGGTCCAGGCGCCGGTCAGGACGGCGATCGGTGCGAGGAGGAAGGGCTGGAGCGGGGTCTGGAGATAGGCGAAGTCGCGATAGGGGAGCAGGCCGTGCGCGGTGAGGACGGTGGCGGCGACATACTGGCTTTCGTCGTGGTCGACGGGGCGGAGGAGGGCGAGCGCGATGTAGAGCGCGGCTAAACCCCCTAGAAGAAGGATGTTCACCCGCGAAGGCGGGTGTCCAGTCTGGGCACCCGCCTTCGCGGGTGAACAGGGTTGGGGAGGGCTAGGCTCCATTACTCGGTTCCACCCCGGCAGTCTTCGGTTCCACCCCGGCGGGATTTGGTTCCACCCCGGCGGAGGCCGGGGCCCAGTTGGCGGACGGTCATGGCTGAGGGTCGCGTTCCGTTACTCAGGCTTTCCCAACTGGGCCCCGGCCTTCGCCGGGGTGGTGGTGGCTGCCGGGGTGGTGGTGCCGACTGGGGTGATAGCGTCCGCCGGTGTGGTGCCGGGCGGGGCAAGGGTCAGGCTTTTACCGCGGTCAGGAAATAGTCGAGGCTGGTCGAATCGCTGAGCGTGAAGCCGGTTGCCGGCGAGAAGCCGAGGCCTTGCGTGTGGACGACGTGGAGGCCAGCGTCGCGCAGCAGCGCGGTCAGTTCGTCGGGGGTGAGGAACTTGTTCCAGTCGTGCGTGCCGCGCGGGATGCGGCCGGTGCCTTCGGCGATCGTGATCATCGCGAGCCGTGACAGCGGCGTGCGGTTCGGGGTCGACAGGATCAGCAGGCCATTGTCGGCCAGCACGCGCGCGAGACCGCGGACGAAGCCTGTCGGGTCGCTGACATGCTCGATCACCTCGAGGCTGGTGACGAGGTCGAACTGGCCGTCGAGCCCCTCGACGCCGCCTGCGCGATAGTCGATCGCGAGTCCGCTCTGCGCCGCATGTATTTCTGCCGCGGCGATATTTTCGGGCGCGGCGTCGATCCCGGTCACGCTGGCGCCGAGCCGCGCGAGCGGTTCGCAGAGCAGCCCCGCGCCGCAGCCGACGTCGAGCGCGGTCCGGCCGGCGAGCGGGGTGAAGCCCGTGCCGTCGCCGTGCCAGTGCGTGTCGACCCGGTCGCGGATGTAGCGCAGGCGAGGCGGATTGAGCTGGTGGAGCGGCGCGGATGAGCCCTTGGGGTTCCACCAGTCGGCCGCCATCGTGCCGAAATGCGCGGCCTCCCGGGGATCGATTGTTGCGCTTTCGTTGCGGTCACTTGCCAGTATCATGCGCGCTACCTATCAGGGCCGCCGCTTCGACCCAAAGGGATTTACGCTGCCCATGGCCCGTATCGTGATGAAATTCGGCGGGACGTCGATGGCCGGGATCGAACGTATCCGCAACGTCGCGGCGCGCGTGAAGCGCGAGGTCGATGCGGGCAACGAGGTCGCGGTCGTCGTCTCTGCAATGGCGGGCGAGACCGACCGGCTGGTCGGCTTCTGTCGCGAGGCGTCGTCGCTGTACGATGCGAAGGAATATGACGTCGTCGTCTCGGCGGGCGAGCAGATCACGAGCGGGCTGCTCGCGATCGCGCTCCAGGCCGCGGGATGCAAGGCGCGGTCGTGGCTGGGGTGGCAGCTGCCGATCAACACGTCGGACGCGCATGGCTCGGCCCGGATCGGCGAGATCGACACGGTCGCGCTCGATGCGAGCCTGGCGGACGGGGTCGTCGCGGTGATCCCGGGGTTTCAGGGCGTGGCGGAGGGCCAGCGCGTCACCACGCTGGGGCGCGGCGGGTCGGACACCTCGGCGGTCGCGATGGCGGCGGCGATGAAGGCCGATCGCTGCGACATCTATACCGATGTCGACGGCGTCTACACGACCGATCCGAGGATCGTGCCGCGTGCGCGCAAACTCGGCAAGGTGACGTATGAGGAGATGCTGGAACTCGCCAGCGTCGGCGCCAAGGTGTTGCAGACGCGGTCTGTCGGCCTGGCGATGAAAGAGAATGTGCGCGTGCGCGTGCTGTCCTCGTTCGAGGATGGCGATACCAGTGACGGACACCGCGGCACGCTGATCGTGGGCGAAGAGGAAATCGACGATATGGAACGCCAGCTCATCACCGGCATCGCGCATGACAAGAACGAGGCGAAGATCACGCTGACGCAGGTCAGCGATCGCCCGGGATCGGTCGCGGCGATCTTCGCACCGCTCGCCGATGCGGGGATCAACGTCGACATGATCGTCCAGAACGTCGCGCATTCGACCGGGTCGACCGACGTGACGTTCACCGTGCCCTCGGCGGATCTGGCGCGGACGCTCGACGTGCTCGACAAGGCGAAGGACGCGATCGGTTTCGCGAGCCTGGTCCACGACACGCGTGTCGCCAAGGTCTCGGTGGTCGGCGTCGGGATGCGCAGCCATGCGGGCGTCGCCTCGACGATGTTCACGACGCTCGGTGAGCGCGGGATCAACATCCAGGCGATAGCGACGTCGGAGATCAAGGTCAGTGTGCTGATCGAAGAGGATTATACCGAGCTGGCGGTGCGTGTGCTGCATACGGCTTACGGGCTCGACGCCGAGGATGCGGCTTGACGGACACCGTCCGTTCGTTTCGAGCATTGTCGGGAAATATGTCACGGATACTGCGCGGGGTTTATCGACTTCGCTCGACACGAACGGGAGTTTTGTAATGACCATCGGCAGCGACCGGCTTCAGCGCCGCATGGCGCGCGGCGCCGCATTCCTCGGGTCCGAGGTCGCGATTCTTGGCGGGGCGATGTCGTGGGTGAGCGAGCGCAACCTCGTCTCCGCGATCTCGAATGCGGGCGGGTTCGGGGTGATCGCGTGCGGGGCGATGACGCCCGCGTTGCTCGATGCCGAGATCGCCGCGACGCAGGCGATGACCGACAAGCCGTTCGGCGTGAACCTGATCACGATGCATCCCGACCTGGTCGAGCTGATCGCGGTGTGCACGCGTCACAAGGTCGGCCATGTCGTGCTGGCGGGCGGATTGCCGCCCAAGGGCAGCCTCGAGGCGATCAAGGCGGGGGGCGCCAAGGTCATCTGTTTCGCGCCGACGCTGGCGCTGGCCAAAAAGCTGATCCGCAGCGGCGTGGATGCGCTGGTGATCGAGGGCATGGAAGCCGGCGGGCATATCGGCCCGGTGTCGACGAGTGTGCTGGCACAGGAGATGCTGCCCGAGATCGCCGAGCTGGTGCCGGTGTTCGTCGCAGGCGGGATCGGTCGCGGCGAGGCGATTGCGGGCTATCTCGACATGGGCGCGGCGGGCGTCCAGCTCGGCACGCGGTTCGTCTGCGGGACCGAATCGATCGCGCATGCCAATTTCAAGAAGGCGTTCATCCGCGCGTCGGCGCGCGATGCGATCGCCAGCGTCCAGCTCGACGCGCGGCTTCCCGTCATTCCGGTCCGCGCGCTGAAGAATGCAGCGGGCGAGCTGTTCTCGGCCAAGCAGCGCGAGGTTGCGGGGCATCTCGACGAGGGACGCGTGGCGATGGGCGAGGCGCAGTTGCAGATCGAACATTACTGGGCGGGCGCGCTGCGCCGCGCGGTGGTCGACGGCGATGTCGAGCATGGGTCGGTGATGGCGGGCCAGTCGGTCGGCATGGTCACCAAGGAAGAGCCGGTCGCGGACATCATCGCCGAGCTGATGGCACAGGCCGCGGCGGCGCTCGAGGCACGCGCGGCCTGATCCTTCGCCGGCCTAACACGCTGCGATCGTGCCGTTCGTCGCATTAGGGTTGCAGTCGCGTACGCGTTTTATACCCTGTTAACCTTATCGCGGCAGGTCTGTCTCGGTCGGGGGACAGCGAGGACTTGAGTCGATGAAGCGTCAGTTTGCGATGATTGCGGTGACCGCAGCCCTGCTCGCCGGGTGCGCGCGGAAGCCGGTCGAGGTCGCGGCGCCCGCACCGGCGCCGGTCGCGCCGGTGCCGGTCGCGGCCCCGCTGCCCAAGGGCGCGTTTCCGGGGATGAAGATCCCCGCGGTGCTCGCCGACGGTACCTATCCGACGCCGAACCGCAACCTGACCGAATCCGCAAAGATCTGGCACCTGCGCGCCGCGCTGAACGTCGCGGCACTGGCGTGCCGCGGACCCGACGAGGCGGTGATCGTCGCGGGCTACAACGCGATGCTCGCCGCGCAGAAGCCGGTGCTCGCCAAGGCCGAGGCGACCTATTCGGCGGAATATCGCGCGGGCGGCGGCGACTGGCAGGATCGCTACGACGATTCGATGACGCGGCTGTACAATTTCTTCTCGCAGTCGCCGTCGCGCGATGCGTTCTGCGAAGCGGCAGGGCGCGTGCTGGCCGAGGGCGCGAGCGTGCCGGGGCCGATGCTGGCGAGCTTTGCGGCGACGCGGCTGCCGATGCTCGAGCAGCCCTTCACCGATTTCTACCGTGCGTTCGACGCCTGGCGCGGCACCGCGGTGCAGCCGCTCCCGGCACAGCGCGTAATCTTTGCGAGCAACGGCGCAGTGCCGGTCGGCGGTTCCGGCATGGCACCGCTGCCGTCCGCCGCGCCCGCCACGCCGGGATTGCAGGCGCAGCTCCGGCCCGTCACGCAGCCGCCGCTTCCCGTCGCGCCGCGTCCGCAGCTGCAGGTCGATCCGGGCGCCCTGCAATAAGACGAGCCTTCCACCTGCGGCGGTGCGAAACCGCGGGCCGGGCGACGCGAATGCTTTCTTCGCGGCGATGCTTGGGTTAACAGCCCCCGGAATGGCTGACGCAGAGCAGGATCAACCGGCGGGAGGGCGCTTTGCGGGGCGCGAGCACCGGTTCGCGCTGCGCGTGTATTTCGAGGACACCGACCTGTCGGGCGTCGTCTACCACGCCAATTACCTGCGCTACATGGAGCGCGCGCGGTCGGACATGCTGCGCGTCGGCGGGATCGACCAGCGCGCCGCGTTCGAGGCGGGCGAGGGCTCCTATGCGATCGCGAGCCTCGCCATCCGCTATGCCGCGCCCGCGCGGCTCGACGATGCGCTGGTGATCGTCTCACGGATCACGCAGGTCCGCGCGGCCAGCGTCGCCATTCATCAACGAGTCATGTGCGGCGGGCTTGTCTTGGCCGAGGCGGACGTGGTGGCGGCGCTGATCGCCCCCAACGGCCGGCCGCGTCGCCAGCCGCGCGCATGGACTGACATCTACGAACGCCTTGTCTGGCAGGGGGAAGCATGAATCCGGTTCTGACTATGGATAGCGCGACATTGTCGCCGATCCACTTGTTCCTACAGGCCGATCTGGTCGTGAAGGGCGTGATGATCGGGCTGCTGCTCGCCAGCGTCTGGACCTGGGCGCTGATCGTCGCGTTCTGGCGGCGGCTGGGCAAGACCCGCAAGGGGCTGGTGCGGTTCGAGCGCGACTTCTGGAAGGCCGAGGACATCGACGTGTTCTACAAGGCCGAGAGCGAGACCGACCTGCCATCGGCGCGCGTGTTCGCGGCCGGGGTGACCGAGTGGCGGCGGTCGACTGCGGGCGGCACGATCGACAAGGCCGGGACACGCGAGCGGCTCGCCACGACGATGGGCGCGGCGGTCGCGCACGAGATCGACACGCTGTCGGACCGGCTGAACGTGCTGGCGACGGTCGGATCGGTCGCGCCGTTCGTCGGGCTGTTCGGCACCGTCTGGGGCATCATGCGCAGCTTCACGAGCATCGCGGCGGCGCAGAACACCTCGCTCGCCGTCGTCGCGCCGGGGATCGCGGAAGCGCTGTTCGCGACCGCGATCGGCCTGTTCGCGGCCATCCCGGCGGTGATCGCGTACAACCGCTTCAGCCACGGCATCAACCGGATCGAGGCGAGCCTCAACCGCTTTGCCGACGGCTTCCACGCGACGCTGTCGCGGCAGCTGGACGGCGCGCGATGAGCGGCCGGCCGGTGCTGTGCACGGGAGGCGCGTAGATGGCGATGAACCTTCCTTCGGGTCGCGGTCGCGGGCGGCGCGCGCCGATGGCGGACATCAACGTCACGCCGATGGTCGACGTGATGCTGGTGCTGCTGATCATCTTCATGGTGACCGCGCCGCTGATGACCGCGGGCGTGCCGGTGAACCTGCCCGATGCACGCGCCAAGGCACTGGACCAGGAGCAGAAACCCGTCGAGATCTCGATGGATGCGACGGGCGCGGTGTTCATCGACCAGGACCAGATCGGCGAGGACGCGCTGCCGGTGCGGCTCGCGTCGATCGCGGCGAGCCGGGCAGTCGGCAACGAGCCGCAGGTGCTGCTGCGCGCGGACCGCAAGCTCGATTACGGCCGGGTGATGCGCGTGATGGGCGAGCTCAACCGCGCCGGGCTGAACCGCGTCGCGCTGGTGACGGTCGAGGGCACACCCAACTGATGTCGCGGCGGTGATGGGCCCTTGGTGATGGATCGCTCCGAAAAGATCGGGTTCGGCGTCGCGCTGGTCGGGCATGTCGTGCTGTTCGCGCTGTTGTCGGTCGGGTTTCTCGACACGCCCGAGCCGCCCAAGCCCGTCCAGCAGCCGATCGACATCAGCCTGGTGCCCGACGTGGCGCTCGAGACGACCGCGCCGCAATCGGCGGAGACGCCCGCCGAATCGGTCGCGCCCGACGAGGGCCCGCCCGAGGATGCGGCACCGCCCGCGCCGCAAGAGGCCGAGCCCGAGCCGCAGCCGGATCCGGTGCCGCCTGCGCCGCAGCCGGCGCCCCCCAAGCCTGCGCCCAAACCTGCGCCCCCCAAACCGGCGCCCAAGCCTGAGCCGAAGCCCGAGCCCAAGCCGGTGGCCAAGCCCAGGCCCGCGCCGCCCAAGCCGGTGGCGAAGCCCGCGCCCGTTCCGAAGCCGGTGGCCAAGCCTGCGCCGGCCAAGCCGAGCCCGGCGAAATCCAAGCCTGCGCCCGCGAAACCGGCGGCCAAGCCATCGCCCGCCAAGGCGGCACCGGCGAAGAGCGCGGCCAAGTCGAGCGCGGCGCCCGCCAAGAGTGCGGCGTCCTCGGCAAAGCCCGCCAAGCCGTCCGCGACCAAGGGCAGCGGATCGACTGCGGACGCGAAGGCGGCGCGGCCGCGCGGGTCGCGGCTGGGGGACAACTTCCTGAAGGGCCTGTCGGCGGATCCGTCGCCGAGCAAGTCGGAAGCGCCCAAGGCGGCCAAGCTCGGTGCGCAGGCGGCGGCCAATATCGGCTCGGCGATCCTGCGACAGGTGCAGCCCTGCGCAAACCGGCAGGTGACGCCGGGGCCGGGCGCGGAGCGGATCCGGGTGACGATCAACCTGAAGCTCAATCGCGACGGGACGCTGAAGTCGCGGCCGACGATCACCGGGCATGCTGGCGTCGACGACGAGAACCGGCGCTATGTCGACCGCGTCGACGATCTCGCGATCGCGACCTTCACGGGCTGTTCGCCGCTGCGCGGTTTGCCCGACGACCTGTATGACGTGCAGAATGGCTGGAGCAATTTCAGCCTGCGTTACAAGCTTCCCGGATGAGGATGTCCGTTATGTTCCGATCGCTGTCCCCCCGCCGGCCCGCCATGATCGCCAGCCTCTTCCCCGGCGAAGGCCGGGGCCCAGGTGGAGAGGTTTTCGTGACGGCGCGCACCGTGCTTGCAGCAGCGTCTCCCAGCTGGGCCCCGGCCTTCGCCGGGGTGGGGTCTGGGGTGAGGGCGGTGCTTGCTTCGGTCGGCGTGTTGGGACTCGTTGCCGGCGGTGCGGCCAGTGCGCAGGATGCGCCGGCGCCCGTTCCGCAGGCGGGCACGCCGGCGGCGGCGGAGGATCAGTCCGGCGGGCTGGTGGTCGACGTGACGGGCGGGATCTCCGCGCCGATGCCGATCGCGGTGCCGGTGATGCCGACGTCCGCGGTGGTGTCGACGCCGGCGGGGTCGACCGACGTGCTCGGGCGGCAGCTGGCCGATATCGTCACCAACGACCTGCGCAATTCGGGGCTGTTCACGCCGCTCGCCCCCGGCCAGCTGCGCGCGATCGGCTTTCCCGAGGTTACCGCGCCGGGGTTCGATTACTGGGGCAGCACGGGTGCGCAGGCGCTGGTGCAGGGCTTCATCCGCGCGAATGGCGACGGGAACCTGACGGTCGGCTGCTACCTGTACGACGTGTCGTCGCGCGCCGAGCTGACCCGGCAGGGGTTCGTCGTGCCGCCGTCCGACTGGCGGCGTGCCGGGCATAAATGCGCGGACATGGTCTATACGCGACTGACCGGCGAGGGCGCATATTTCGACAGCCGCGTCGTCTATGTCTCGGAAACCGGACCCAAAAACCGGCGGATCAAGCGGCTGGCGATCATGGACCAGGATGGTGCGAACCACCGCTTCCTGACCAACGGCCAGTCGATCGTGCTGACGCCGCGCTTCGCGCCGAACCAGCAGTCGATCGTGTATATGAGCTATGTGAACAACCGGCCGGCGATCTATGTCTATGACATCGGCACCGGGCGGCAGCGGCTCGTGGTGCAGAATGCCAGCCTGACCTTTGCGCCGCGCTTCTCGCCCGATGGCCGCAACATCCTGTTCTCGATGGCGCAGGGCGGCAATACCGACGTGTACCGCGTGTCGAGCCAGGGCGGCGCGCCGCAGCGGCTGACCAATTCGCCCGGCATCGATACCGGCGGCAGCTATTCGCCCGACGGATCGAAGATCGTGTTCGAGAGCGACCGGTCGGGCGGGCAGCAGATCTATGTCATGAACGCGGACGGATCGAACCAGCAGCGGATCAGCTTCGGCGGCGGGCGCTATGCGACGCCGGTATGGAGCCCGCGCGGCGACCTGATCGCGTTCACCAAGCTCGGCGGGGGGTTCCGGATCGGGATCATGAGCCCGAGCGGCGGGGGCGAGAAGCTGCTGACCAACGACTGGCAGGACGAGGGGCCGAGCTGGTCGCCGAACGGCCGCGTGATCAACTTCTTCCGCTCGGGACGCGGCGGCGGGGGCAAGGCGGATCTGTGGTCCGTCGACCTGACGGGCGTCAACGAGCGCAAGATTCCGACCCCCCTCGACGGGTCGGATCCAGCCTGGGGCCCGCTGCGGCCCTAGACCGATTATGTAATCTATGTTGGAATATGTTCCGACCACGGGAGAAGATGTGATGGCCAAGTTTACGACAACGCTGCTGTGCGCGACCGCGCTGATCGCCGTCGCGGGCTGCGCCAAGAAGCGCCCCGAGACCCTGCCGCCCGCCCCCGTCGATTCGTCGGCGGGCGTCGATCCGACCGGCGGGCTGGCCAATGGCGGCGCCAACGGCGCGATCGTGCCCGGGTCGGACGCCGATTTCCGTCGCTCGGTGCAGAGCAACACGGTCAATTTCGCGCTCGACATGTACGATATCGATCCGACCGCGCGCGCGATCCTCGACAGCCAGGCCGAGTGGCTGGCGCGCAACCCCAATGTCCGGATCACGATCGAGGGGCATTGCGACGAGCGCGGCACGCGCGAGTATAACCTGGCGCTGGGCGACCGGCGGGCCAATTCGGCGAAGAACTACCTCGCGGCACGCGGCGTGTCGGCGTCGCGGATGACGACGATCAGCTATGGCTCGGAGCGGCCGGTGGCGCAGGGGTCGGACGATGCGGCCTGGGCGGAGAACCGCCGGGCGGTCACGATTGTGCTGAACTGAGGGCTGGGGGCGGGCCCTTCGGGGGCCTTTCCTGCCGTCATCCCCGCGGAGGCGGGGATCCAGACTGGCTGACGGTCGGGCATGGTCGCGAGGGTAGCCGGTCTGGGTTCCCGCCTTCGCGGGAATGACGGCGGGGCTTGAGCCTCGTGCCCTCACCCTCCCATGCGCAAGGGCGCATGGGCCCCTCCCTCTCCCCCGAGGGGAGAGGGGGTCTGGTTTAGGTCAGGGCCTTGTCTAGGAGTTTTGCCAGGCGGAGGCCGCCTTTGCGGACTTCTTCGCGGGAGACGGGCGCGATGCGGGCGATCGTGGCTTCGTCGAGCTTCACGCGCGGGGGGACGGGGGCGCAGGCGTCGCCGCCGAGCGCCGAGGCATAGGTGACGTCGTGCGCGACCTGCCAGCTTTCGCGGCTCCAGTCGGCGACGGTGCCGGCGGCGATGCGCGCGCGTTCGGCGGCCGGGTAGCGGCGGACGAGCGAGGGTGGCGCGGAGATTGCGCGTTCGGCGAGCGTGCCGTCCCAGACCGAGTGGAGATTGAGCCGGGCGGGGGCGTAGATGCCGTAATCGGTCTTCACGTCGTTGCCGCCCTTGTCGTGGCGATCGCCCGCGTGGAGCGGCTGGTGCAGGTCGCCGACGAAGTGGATGAGGAAGGCGAGCGCCTGGACGCGGTCGTGCGGCGAGGTGCTGCGGTCGCGGAGCAGTTTCACGTCGCGGTCGATCTGCGCGGAGACACAGTCGCCGTCCTTGCAGGCAGGCGTCAGGTCGAACGGCGCGCAGACATCGACATTCTGGTAATGCCAGCTGTACGCGAAGCCGAAGCGCGATTTGCCGTCGGCGGTCTTGAGCGGCTTTATGCAATCCGCCCAGACACTTGCCTCTTCGATCGTGCCGGCCGGGCATTCGGGGGTGTCGAGCAGCACTTGCTGCGCGAGGATGCGGCGGATCGCGACCTTCGTGCGCGGCGCGACATTGGCATAGGCGATTTGCGCGACCGTCTCATGCCCATATTCCCAATAAGCGGTGGCGGGGGCGGCGGTCAGCGCGGTCGCGGCGAGCAGGCCGAGCGCGGTCAGGGGCTTGCGAATCATGGCTGCTCACTAGCGTAGATGGCGACGTTGCGCGCGCCCTTTGCAGACGCGGTGCCGCGGTACATGCCCGGCGTGGTGAACGACCAGGCCATGGTGCCATCGGGGGCGACGACGATCGCGCCGCCGGTGCCGCCGAGCGCGCGGACTTCGGCGAGGACCGCCTCGGTCGCGGCCTGAAGCGACTCGCCGGTCAGGCGGACGCGCGCGGCGATCTCATGCCCGACGCCGACGCGCAGGAAGAACTCGCCCGAGCCGGTGCACGACACCGCGCAGGCGCGGTCGTCGGCGAAGGTACCGGCACCGATGACGGGCGAATCGCCGATCCGGCCCCAGCGCTTGCCGGTGACGCCGCCGGTCGAGGTAGCGGCGGCGACATGGCCGTGCGTGTCGCAGGCGACCGCGCCGACGGTGCCGTATTTCATGTCAACGTCGAACATGTCGCCGCTCGCCTGAAGCTCGGCGAACTGGCGGCGGCGCTCGTCGGTGGCGAACCAGTCCTGATCCGCCTGTTCGAGGCCGTGCTCGCGCGAAAACGCGTCGGCGCCGGTACTTGCGAGGAAGACGTGGCGGCCGTCGTCGAGGATCGCGCGCGCGAGGCCGACCGGGCTGCGAGTCGCGGTGGCGGCGGCGACGGCGCCCGCGGCGCGCGTGCGGCCGTCCATGATCGCGGCGTCGAGCTCGATCCCGCCGTCATGCGTGAAGACCGCGCCGCGGCCCGAATTGAAGTGCGGATCATCCTCGAGCACGCGGACCGCGGCCTCGACCGCGTCGAGCGCGGTGCCGCCGCCCGCGAGCACCGCGGCGCCGGCGTCGAGTGCGCGCGACAGGCCGGCGCGCGCGCCCGAATCCTGCTCGGCGGAGAGCATTTCGCGGTCGAGCTTGCCCGCGCCGCCGTGGATGACGAGGGTCCAGTTGGGTTGGGGCATGGGGGCTTTCACAAGGTTGGCGGGGTGGGACGAAGGTGGAGACGCAGCCCGATCAGCGGGCGCAAGGGCACGACCCTGCGGCCGATCCGGTAGAAGGCGAAACAGCCGGCGACGGTCGCGACCAGCAGCAGCGTGAACTCCGCCCAGCCGGGAAGGCCGGCGGGGAGCAGTGCGTACATGACGAGGACGATGATCGTCTGGTGGATCAGGTAGAAGGGGAACACCGCCTCGGTCAGCATCGGCCGCCAGCGATGGTCGCGGTTGAGATGGCGTTCGGCGAGCCCGATCAGCGCGACGATTCCGCCCCATTGTTCAAGCGCATGCGCGATGCCGTAGGCGGTATAGACCCAGTGCGGCTTCGCAATTCCGGCGGGCCAGCCGAGCTCTATGCCGAGGATCGTCGCATAGCCGAGCAGCGCGAGCCCGGCGCCGACCTTCCACAGCCGCGCGATCGCGGCGATCGCGGGTTCGGAGCGCGCGAGGCCGAAGCCGAACAGGAAGGCGGGGAAATAGGTGATGTGCGCGATCCAGTCGCCGAGCAGCGCCTGGCTCTCGGCCGCCATCTGGAACCACCAGCCATGCACGAAGACCAGCCAGGCGAGCGGCAGCAGCAGCACGAGCCAGCCGCCGAAGACGCGGTCAAAGAGCCGCTGCGCGCCGCGGCTGCGGACATTCTGATGGCTGCGCAGGCTGCGCGGGCCCCGGACCAGCGCGACGCCGAGCGTCAGGACCGTCGTGTAGACAAAGAGATAGACGACGAACCAGAGGTGGTTCCAGGCGGGCAGCCACAGGCCGTCGAGCGGGGCGAAGCGGAAGGCGTCGTGCGTCCAGAAGGTCCAGTAGCTGCCCGCATAGCCGTGCCGGGTGACGAGCTCGACCCAGGGTTGCGGGGGGACGATGACGAGGATGCCGAAAGCGAGCGGCACGAGCAGCCGGTAGCAGCGCGTCGCGAAGAAGCGGACCGGGCCGCTCGACCGGCGGAGCAGCGCGCGGCTGGCATAGCCCGAGACGACGAACAGCAAGGTCAGCCGCCACGCATTGGTGGCGAGCATCGGCAGCCGGACCCAGTCCTCGACATGCAGCGACTTCACATGGAAGTTCCACGGCACGAAGACCATCGCGATATGGTAAAGGATCAGCAGGGCGAAGGCGCCGATCCGCAGCCAGTCCATGCCGTAATGCCGGGTCATCGCAGCGCCCTAGGCGGCGGGTGACGGGGCTGCAAGCACGCGCTGCCCCGTCACGCCGGCGCGGGCGCGCCCGGCCCGGCCCGGTCAGGCGGCCATGCGGGGGACGCCGAGGAAGTCTCGCTTGCCGAGCGGGACGCCCTGGGCGCGCAGGATCGCGTAGGCGATGCTGGCGTGGAAGTAGAAATTGGGCTGCGAGAAGGACAAAAGGAAGTTCGCGCCGGTGAAGGGCATGACATAGCTGCCGAATTCGAACTTCGTCGCGGCGGTGGCGAGCGTGTCGAATTCGGCCGGGTCATAGCCCTCGAGCGTCGCGATCGCGCCCTGTACCGCGGCGTGGAGCCCGGCGAAATCGGTCGGCCAGGCGCTGCGGTCGGGGGAGAAGACGCTGTCACGGACGCCCTGCACGCCGCCCGCCGAATGCGCGACGCACGACTTCACCTGATAGCCGAAGGGGAGCATGTCGTCGGCGAGCTTTGCGTCGATCAGCGTGGCGGGGTCGATCCCGCGCTCGGCGGCGAAGGCTTCCGCCTTGTCGAGCAGGGCGTCGAGCGCGCGCAGGACCTGGAGGTTGGAGGGGATCGTCGCATCGTAGAGGGAGAGGGTCATCGATCGGGCTCCGCTGAGATGCGGCAACCTATGGCCGTGCGGCGGCATGTGCCAGCGTTGTTTCGCTCGCCGCGTCCAGCCGCTATATACGGCAGTGAACCCACGAGGAATCTTCATGTCCCTTCGTCCCTGGCGCGATATCACCCGCCGTACGAGCCGCCAGATCATGGTCGGCAACGTCCCCGTCGGCGGCGATGCGCCCGTCACCGTGCAGACGATGACCAACACGCCGACCGACGACATCAAGGCGACGGTCGACCAGATCCGCCGATGCGAAGAGGCGGGCGTCGACATCATCCGCGTCAGCTGCCCCGATGTCGAATCGACCAGCGCGCTGAAGCAGATCGTCCGCGCGAGCCGCGTGCCGATCGTCGCGGATATCCATTTCCACTACAAGCGCGCGCTCGAGGCGGCGGATGCGGGCGCGGCGTGCCTGCGGATCAACCCGGGCAATATCGGCTCGGCGAGCCGCGTAAAGGAGGTCGTCGACGCGGCGAAATCCAATGGCTGCGCGATCCGGATCGGCGTGAACGGCGGGAGCCTCGAGCGGCATCTGCTCGAAAAATATGGCGAGCCGTGTCCCGATGCGCTGGTCGAATCGGCGCTCGATCACATCAAGTTGCTGCAGGACCATGACTTTCACGAGTTCAAGGTCGCGGTGAAGGCGTCCGACCTGTTCCTGGCGGTCGCGGCCTATCAGCAGCTCGCCGAACAGGTCGACTGCCCGCTGCATCTCGGCATCACCGAGGCGGGCGGGTTCGTCGGCGGCACGGTCAAGTCGGCGATCGGGATGGGCAGCCTGCTCTGGTACGGGATCGGCGACACGATCCGCGTGTCGCTGTCGGCCGAGCCCGAGGAGGAAGTGCGCGTCGGGTTCGAGATCTTGAAGGCGCTCGGCATCCGCAACCGCGGCGTGCGTGTCGTGTCGTGCCCGAGCTGTGCGCGGCAGGGGTTCGACGTGATCCGTACCGTCCAGGCGCTGGAGGAGCGGTTGCAGCATATCCGCACGCCGATGTCGCTCAGCGTGCTCGGCTGCGTCGTGAACGGGCCGGGCGAGGCGCGCGAGACCGATATCGGGATCACCGGCGGCGGCAACGGCAAGCACATGGTGTATCTGTCGGGGGTCACCGACCATCATGTCCAGGACGCGGACATGGTGAACCACATCGTCAAGCTGGTCGAGGCCAAGGCGGCGGAGATCGAGGCCGCGGATGCGGCGGTCGCGGCGCTGGTGCCGGAGATGGCGGCGGAATAGGTCCGGTGCTATGCGTCGGGTACTGGAGGCTCGGCCATGACCTATCATGCCAAGGTGATCACTGGCGGCAAGATCGTGATTCCGGCGGACTTGCGCCGGGAATTGGGCATCAAGGACGGTGACTCGATCGTCCTCGAAGCGAACGCCGACGGCATCCTGCTTCGCCGTGAGGACCCCGATGCGGCGCTGGCGCGTCTGCGTCGCGGGCTGAGCGGATATAGCGTCGACCAGTTTCTTCACGAGCGACGCGCCGACTGGGGCGAATGAGACAGGTCATCGATGCGTCGGTCGTGCTGGCCCATCTTCGCGGTGAGCCGGGCGGCGATATTGTGGTTCGCGACGATGGCCCTTTCTGCCTGTCCAGCGTCAATCTGGCCGAGATCATGACGAAGGTAATCGACCTCGATCTTTCAGCGGATGACGTGACGAGTGTGCTCAAGACGCTGCCGATCGAGAGCTTCGCCTATGGCACGGAAGACGCGGTGCGGACGGCGACGTTGCGCACGGCAACGCGACCGCTGGGTCTCTCGCTCGGTGATCGGGCGTGCCTTGCGCTCGCGACGCGCCTGGCGGTGCCGGTGTTGACGGCAGATACCGCGTGGGCCG
Organism: Sphingomonas sp. BK481; assembly: GCF_014194875.1. NCBI lineage: Bacteria > Pseudomonadati > Pseudomonadota > Alphaproteobacteria > Sphingomonadales > Sphingomonadaceae > Sphingomonas > Sphingomonas sp. BK481. Next base: position 49,278 of record NZ_JACIAP010000007.1, read on the forward strand.
GGCTCGATCTGGATATCGAAGTCCGCCTGATTCGATGACAGCCCGGCTCGTTTCGCCTGCTCTGGCCTTTGCGGTCGCCGCGCTCGGGATCGGGTTGTTCTCGGTGATGGACGCGGTGATGAAGTCGCTGGTGCTGGGGATCGGGGTGTATAACGCGCTGCTCTGGCGGCAGATGGCGAGTGTCGGGCTGGGGGCGGTCGCCTGGAAGCTCGGGCGGAGCGGGCGGCCGAGCGGGCGGGCGCTGAAACTCCATCTTGCCAGAGGGTTGGTGACCGCGGCGATGGCACTGCTGTTCTTCTGGGGGCTGGCGCGCGTGCCGATGGCGCAGGCGATTTCGCTGACCTACATCTCGCCGATCCTCGCGCTGCTGCTCGCCGCCGTCACGCTCGGCGAACGCGTCGGGCGCCGGGTCGTGGTCGCGTCGGTCATGGCGCTGGGCGGGGTCGGGATCGTGATGATCGGGCATGGTCGCGAGGGCGCGGCGGGGGCGGCGAGCCTGACGGGGGTCGCCGCGGTGCTCGGATCAGCGCTGCTCTATGCGGTCAATCTGGTGATCGCGCGGGTACAGGCGCAGGCGGCGCGGCCGGGCGAGATCGCGTTCTTCCAGGCGCTGGTGGTGACCGCGACGCTCGCGCTCGCGGCGCCGTGGCTGGCGGTGCTGCCCGACGCGGCGACATGGCCGCGGCTGTTGCTGGCGGCGGGGCTGGCGACCGCGTCGCTGTGGCTGCTCGGCTGGGCCTATGCGCACGGCGACACGGGATTTCTGGCGACGACCGAATATAGCTCGTTCGTCTATGCCGCGGGGCTTGGCTATCTGGTGTTCGGCGAGCGGGTGTCGGCGTTTACCGCGTGCGGCGCGGGTGTCATCGTCGTCGCATGCCTGTATGCGGCGCGGCGGCGCGATATCGCGCAGACGTCGATGGAGGCCGCCGCATGACCCAGATCCGTTCCGCCACCCGCGCCGATACCGGCACGATCCTGCGCTTCGTGCGTGAACTCGCGGCGTTCGAGCGCGAACCCGATGCGGTCGAGGCGACCGAGGCGACGCTGGGCGAGGCGCTGTTCGGGGATGCCCCCGCGGCGGAGGCGGTGATCGCGGACGGGGCAGACGGGCCGGTCGGTTTCGCGGTGTTCTTCCACAATTTCTCGACCTGGACGGGCAAGCGCGGGGTGTATCTGGAGGATCTGTACGTGACGCCCGAGGCACGCGGGCAGGGGGTCGGCGGTGCGCTGCTCGCGCATCTGGCGGGGATCGCGATCGACCGCGGGTGCGCGCGGTTCGAATGGTCGGTGCTCGACTGGAATGCGGATGCGATCGCGGTCTATCGCAAGCTGGGTGCGGTGGGGATGGAGGACTGGACGATCCAGCGGTTGACGGGGGATGCGCTGGTGAAGCTGGCGGGGCGGTAGGGGGCCGTCGGAGGGGTCGTCATCCTGACGAAAGTCAGGATCCAGAGTTACTTCGCGCTGTCCTGTTTGGCTCTAGGTCCTGACTTTCGTCAGGATGACGGAAGAAGAAGGGATGACGGAAGAGGAAGGCGCGTCAGTTGCGGGCGACTGTGGTGCGCCAGATGACGGGCCAGGTGATCGCGCCGCGGCATTCGCCCATCATGCGCATTTCGGCGAGGCGGAAGCGGGTGCCGTCCCAGACATAGTCCTGGCCGACGCCGCAGTCGCCGATGCCGCGGCCCTTGGCGTAGGAGCTGAGCAGTCCGGTCTTCGGGTCGTAGCCGGCGTTGACGAGTGCGGGTTTCGCGCCGGGTTCGCCAAATTGCGGGGGCAGGTCGAATGGGGCTTCGCTGGCCTTGCCGTCGCGGACGATCAGCGCGCGGGTGATGACATTATACGCGCCGGATCCGCAGGATAGCAGGACGAGATCGGTCGTCGCGTCGAGCGCATGGGTCTCGTTGGTGACGGGGCCAAACTGGTCCGCGGCGCAGCCGGTACGCTGGCGCATCTGCGCGACGAGCGGCGCGGCGGGGGCCTGCGCGCGGCGGTCGGTGAGCGGGGCGGCGAGGATCGTCGGGAGCGCGGGCGGGGTGATCGCGGGCGTCGTGTCGCCGGTCGCGACGAGCGCGGTGGCGGTGTCCGCGCGGCCCTGTTGCGCGTCGGCATAGCGGAGCGCGGCGGCGGCGCCGGTGATGACGATGGGGATCGTCCGGCCGTCGAGTCGCGCGGTCATCGCGGTGCCGGTGGCGAGGCGGCGGGCGAGCGTCATCGCGACCGGGCCGGTGACGGTGAAGCGCCGGTCGTCGCCGGGATTGCCGCTGGCGAGCGGGGTGCCGTCGATCGCGACGACGACGCGGCGCAGCGCGCTGCCCGGCGTGCCGATCGTCACCGACACGGGCGCGTCGGCGGCGGGGCTGCGCTCGATGACGATCGACAGCTCTGCGATGCTCGAATCGTCGGGCGCCATCGAGACCGCGGTGCAATAGGCACCGTTGTCGCAGGCAATTCCCCAGGCGCCGAAGGTCTTTACGCTGGTCGGGCGGGGGCGTGCCTTTGAGTCGACGGCGGGCTCCGCGGGAGCCTGCGGGGTGGCGCCGCGCGCGACGGGGCGCGGTTTGGGGCGGGCTGGGGTTTCGAGCGGGACGGTGGCGTCGTTGGGCGCGCCGGTGTTGCCGCTGGGACTGCAGGCCGTCGCGGCCACCAGAACCGAAACGGGCAGAACCGAAACGGGCAGAAGCGAAACGAGAACTGGATAGCGCATGCGACCTCCTGACCGGTCTGGCGGCGACGGTCCCGCTTCGATAGGGGCGAGGCCATAGTCGAACAACCGGCAATAGAGATGGAGAGTGCGATGCAGACGATCGGCGTAATCGGCGCGGGACAGATGGGCGCGGGGATCGCGCAGGTCGCCGCGCAGGCGGGCTACCGCGTGCTGCTGGCCGATATGGGCCTGCCCCAGGCCGAGGCGGGCAAGGCGGGGATCGGCAAGGCGATGGCGCGGCTGGTCGAGAAGGAGAAGATCACCGCCGACGTCCGCGAGACGACCTTGGCCAATATCGAGCCGGTCGCGAGCGTCGCGGAGATGGGCGACTGTTTCATCGTCGTCGAGGCCGCGACCGAGCGCGAGGCGATCAAGCGGACGATCTTCGCCGAGGTCGGCAAGGTGTTGAAAGCGGACGCGATCCTGGCGTCGAACACCTCGTCGATCCCGATCACGCGGCTGGCGCAGGCAGCGCCGGATGCGGCGCGGTTCATGGGGGTGCATTTCTTCAATCCCGTCCCCGTCATGCGGCCGATCGAGCTGATCCGCGGGCTCGCCACGTCGGACGAAACGGTCGCAGCGGTCGAGGCGTTTGCCGAAAAGCTCGGCAAGCAGGTCGTGCATGCGAACGACGCGCCGGGCTTCATCGTCAACCGCGTCCTGATGCCGATGATCAACGAGGCGTGCTTCGCACTAGGCGAAGGCGTGGCGGGGGTGCGCGACATCGATCTGGCGTGCCAGCTGGGGCTCAATCACCCGATGGGGCCGCTGACTCTGGCCGATTTCATCGGGCTCGACACCTGCCTGGAGATCACCCGCGTGCTGTTCGAAGGGACCGGTGATCCGAAGTTCCGGCCCGCGCCGCTGCTGGTGAAATATGTCGAGGCGGGGTGGTTCGGCCGCAAGACCAAGCGCGGCTTCTATGACTATTCGGGGGCGGAGCCGGTGCCGACGCGCTAACCAGATCGGTTATTTACCCTTGACATCGTCACGTTGTTCTGGCACATAACGGGAACGATGACGAATTGCGAGTCGGGCCGGACGCGGTCGGGGTGATCCCCCGGCGGCGGACCGGCCCGATCCATTTGGGGGATGGCGCATGGCGGCGGGTGGGGGAGCGGGCGGGAAAGCTGGGGGCCGGCTGCAGGTGCGCAAGGCCGCCAAGGGCGGCTGGACACCGGCCAAGCGCGCGGCGTTTCTCGAGCATCTGGCGGCGACGTGCAACATCGCGGCGTCGGCGCGCGCGGTGGGGATGGCGCCGCGCGGGGCGCATGCGCTGAAGGCGCGCGACGCGGTGTTCGCAGCCGACTGGGCGGGGGCGATCGAGGCGGCGTACGAGACGCTCGAGGCGCGGTTGCTGGCCTATGCGCTGGGGGACGCCGAGGGGGAGTCTGAGGCGGAAGCTGAGGGGGAAGCTGACGGGGTCGTTGACGGGGATGCGGAGGCGGAGTTGCGCGGGGCGCATTTCGATCCGCGGGTCGCGGTGCAGGCGCTGGGGTTTCGCAAGCGCGGGGGCGGGTCGTCTGGTGGGGCGGGGACGCTGTGCAAGCGCGTGTCGCTGGCCGAGCTGGAGGCGGTGCTGGTCGCGCGGCTCGATGCGCTCGACGCGCAGGCTGCGTCCGTCACGGGGGATGCGTGATGGCGGATAGCGGGGGTGCGACGTTCGATCCTGCGGTGCTCGCGCGGTTGCGGGGGTTGCCGCGGGGGCAGCTGGTGACGCTGTTGCGCGGGCTGTCCGAGGCGGAACTCAGGACGCTGCACGAGAGCTGGGCGATCTGGGCGTTGCCGGGGCAGCGCGAACCCGCGGGCGACTGGCAGGTCTGGCTGATCCGCGCGGGCCGCGGCTTTGGCAAGACGCGCGCGGGCGCCGAATGGGTGAGCGCGCTGGCCCGCGCGATGCCGGGCGCGCGGATCGCGATGGTCGGGGGGACGATGGACGACGTCCGCAAGGTGATGGTCGAGGGCGAGAGCGGGCTGATCGCGGTGGCGCAGGCGGGCGAGACCTATCGCTGGCGGCGCTGGCGCTGGTCCCCGGCGGCTGTGTCGAGATTACGGGAGAACCGGGCGTGTGGCGGATCGTCGAGACGCGGGTCGAGGCGATGGTGACGAGCCTGGTGCTGACCCCGCTCACGCCCGCGCCGCTGCCGGTGCGCGGGAGCAGCGGGCGGATCGTCGGTGCGGCGGATGCGCTGATCGGCACGACGCGGCTTGCGGCGTTCGAGACGCCGGGGCTCGAGGATGCGCCGCTCGCCGCGCCGCGGCTGTCGGTGGCGGCGACGGGGACAGGCGTGGGGTGGCGGCATGCGGCCTTGCTCTATTCGTTCGACGACGGCGCGAGCTGGATCGCGGCGGGGGCGAGTGCGGCGCCGGCGACGATCGGGACGATCGCGGTCGTCGCTGGGACGGCGCCGGCGACGCTGACCGACCGGGCGGGCACGTTCGAGGTGGTGCTGGTGCGCGGCGACCTGGCGCTCGCGGACGCGGATGCGGCGGCGCTCGATGCGGGAGCCAATCTGGCGATGGCGGGGGGCGAGCTGATCCAGTTCGGCCGCGCGGCGCCGCTCGGCGGCGGGCGGTGGCGGCTGACGCAGCTGCTGCGCGGGCGGCGTGGGACCGAGGCGGCGATCGGCACGCAGGCGCCGGGCGACGGCTTCGTGCTGATCACGGCGGATTCGGTGCGGACGATCGACCTGCCCGTCGCGGCGATCGGCGGGACGGTGCGGGTGATGGCGTCGGGGGTGGGCGATGCGGTGCCGGTCGAGACGCGGCTGATGCTGGCGGGGGCGTCGGTGCTGCCGCCGTCGCCGGTCGGTCTGCGTGCGATGATCGCGGCGGATGGCGGTGCGACGCTCAGCTGGACACGGCGGAGCCGGGCGGGGTGGCGCTGGATCGATGGCGGTGACGTGCCGCTGGGCGAGGGCGGCGAAGCCTATGCGGTGACGGTCCTGACGGGGGCGGGGGTGACGCGGCTCGTCGAGACAACGACGCCGGTCGTGACGCTGTCCGCGGCGGAGCGCGCAGCGGGGGCGGTGCGGGTCGAGGTGCGCCAGCGCGGCGACTTCGGCGTGTCGCTGCCCGCGATACTGATAGTGTGACGAGGGGGAGAGTGGCGATGACGGACGAGACGAGCGTGCGGACGGGGTTGCCGCTGCTGCAGCCGGGGCAGGCGCAGAAGGAGATGGTGCATAACGAGGCGCTCGCGCTGATCGACCTGCTGATCCAGCCGAGCGTGGTGACGGTCGGGCTGAACGTGCCGCCGGCCGCGCCCGCGCCCGGCGCGTGCTGGATCGTCGGGGCCGCGCCGACCGGGGACTGGGGGGGCCATGCACAGGCGCTGGCGGGCTGGACGACGGGGGGCTGGCGGTTCGCCGCGCCGCGGGCCGGCATGACGGTGTGGCGCGAGGATCTGGCAACGCTGATCCGGCATGACGGGACGGGCTGGGCAGCCGCCGATATCACCGGCGGGCGAGTCGTGATCGGCGGTAACCAGGTGGTCGGCGCGCAAGGCGCGGCAATTGCCGATCCGGTCGGTGGAGCCGTGGTCGATACGTCCGCCCGGGCTACACTTTCCGCCGTTCTGGTGCTATTGAGGAGCCACGGATTGATCGCCGCCTAAACACTCTAAAAACTGTGGCGTTCCAGCAACACCTCGAACTTTTGTGCGCTTGCGTGGAAACAAGCCGAAGGATAGGGAGTTTGCGATGTCCGTGTGACACTCATGAAAGGGGATTTATATGCGGAAGCTTGCCGTCGTTCTGGCACTCGCCTCCACCGCACTCGCCACTCCTGCCCTCGCCCGCGACAAGTCGTGGTACGTTGGCATCGAAGGCGGTGCGATGATCGTTGAAGACATCGATTACGACATCGGTGCTCTGAACAATGCCGGTTCGGTCGACCATGACTATGGTTATGACGTCGACGCAGTCATGGGCTACGATTTCGGTGGCTTCCGCCTCGAAACCGAAGTCGGTTACCGCAAGGCTACTGTGGACGGCTATTCGTCGACCACGACCACGCCAGCTTTCACGGGTGCAGGCGCACTCGTCAACGCACCGGCCAACAACTATGACTATGCTGGCGGTTCTTCGTCGGCACTCAGCTTCATGCTGAACGGCCTGCTGGACTTCGGTCCGGATGACGGCATCCAGGGCTTTGTCGGCGGTGGTGTCGGTGTTGCTCGCGTCAAGGCGAACTACGCCCTCAACAACAACGGTTCGTTCCTGAACGATTCGGACACCGTGTTCGCCTATCAGGGCCTCGCCGGTATCCGTGCACCGCTGACCGACCACATCGACGCGACGCTGAAGTATCGTTTCTTCAACGCCGAGAACGTCAAGCTGGTCGACAACACCAACCGCCTGTTCGACGGTCGTTACCGTTCGCACAGCATCCTTGGTGGTGTGACGTACAACTTCGGCGCACCTGCCGAGCCGATGGCACCTCCTCCCCCGCCGCCGGCACCCGAGCCGATGGCTCCCCCGCCGCCGCCGGCGCCGGTCGAGGTCGTTTGCTCGCCTGGTCCGTTCATCGTGTTCTTCGAGTGGGACAAGTCGGACATCACGCCTGAGGCTGCGTCGATCCTCGACAACGCCGTCACGCAGTACCAGTCGTGCGGCAACGCACAGGTCATGCTGGCAGGCCACGCCGATAAGTCGGGTTCGGCGTCGTACAACGTCGGTCTCTCGCAGCGTCGTGCAGACGGCGTCCGCGCCTATCTGTCGTCGCATGCGATCCCGGATGGCGTGATCTCGACCGAAGCGTTCGGTGAGAGCCGTCCGCGCGTCGACACCGCCGATGGCGTGCGCGAAGTGCAGAACCGTCGCGTGGAGGTCACCTACGGTCCGGGTTCGGGCCAGTAAGACTTCCGCCTTCCGGTCCTTGCGGATCGGATGCGGGAAAAGATCGGGGAGGTCGGCGCGAGCCGGCCTCCCTTTTCTTTTGTCTTCTGTTCTTTGGGGCGGGAAGAAGTTTGGTTCGCGCGGAGGCGCGGAGGCGCGGAGCCTTTTGGGGTGGGCCGCGGGGGTGCATCACGGAGGTCTGGGCAGGATTTGGCGTGCCGCACGGGATGCTTCGGCGGGGTCGCGCATAGGCGTGCGTTGGAAGTGTTCACGCGAAGGCGCAAAGGCGCGAAGATCTTGGGGCTGCCTTCTTGTGTGCCGCCGGGCGGCGGGGCGCGGCTTCGCCGATCGTGGTTGGGGCGGTCAGTCGGCCGACGTGCAATCTTTGCGCCTTTGCGCCTTCGCGTGAGATACTAATCACTGCGCCTGGCGGCGGCGTTTATGCCTTGGGGGGATCGTCGGGCTCGAGGGCGGGGGCGAGCCAGGCGGGGATCAGCGCGTCGCCGAGGGCGTCGGTGCGGCGGTGGTCGATCATCAGGGCGAGGTCGGGATAGGTGACGCGGGTGCGGCTGCTCGGTTCGGTGAAGGGCGCGACGACGAGGCGGCGGTTGACCTTCGAACGGTGGTGCATCCGCGCGGTGTTCTCCTGGCCGACATAGCAGCCCTTGGTGAAGCTGACGCCGTTCAGCTCGCGCGCGTTGCATTCGAGCCAGAGCGTCTCGCCATTGCCGAGCTCGGCGACGCCTTCGGTCACGCCGAGTGACAGGCGGTGTGCGTGCCAGGCGGGCGCGGCATCACCTGTCGCTGCGTCTGCGGGGGCGAGCCAGCGGTGGCCGAGCGCGGGAAGCCGCGGGTCGGGGCTGCCCTCAGTCCCCGTCGGCGACCAGTGGACGCGGAGCGGATCGGGGGCGATCGTGATCGCGCGGCGCAGGCGGTAGAGCGTCAGTCGCTTCGCCAGTGCCTCGGCCTGCGCGGCCTCGACATCGACCAGCACGTCGGCCCCGTCCGCCCAGAGGATGAAGTCGAACAGCACCTTGCCCTGCGGCGACAGCAACGCGGCCCAGGCGGGCGCGCCGGGCGCGAGCAACGCGGTGTCGGCGGTCACCAGCCCCTGCAGGAAGCCGCGGACGTCCTCGCCCGCGATGCGCAGCACCGCGCGGTCGGCGAGAAGGGTTGCGCTGTCGGTCTGGGTCATCTCCTTCACCTAGTGCGCGCCCGGCGATTTCCAAGGCGCGCAACCGTCTGGCGTCGTCCGCCGCGCGTCGGTAGGAGGGCGCATGACCGACAGCATCACGATCCGCCGCCCCGACGACTGGCATCTCCATCTGCGCGACGGCGCGATGCTGGACGCGGTCGCTCCGCACAGCGCGCGGCAGTTCGCGCGTGCGATCATCATGCCCAACCTCACCCCGCCGGTGACGACGATCGCCGCCGCGCGCGCCTATCGCGAGCGGATCCTCGCCGCGGTCGGGGGGGCCGATTTCACGCCGCTGATGACCTGCTATCTGACCGACGGCACCGATCCGGCGGAGATCAAGCGCGGCCATGCCGAGGGCGTGTTCACCGCGTGCAAGCTCTACCCTGCGCATGCGACGACCAATTCGGCGCACGGCGTCACCGATATCCGCGCGCTGACCGGCGTGCTCGAGACGCTGCAGCGGATCGGCATGCCGCTGCTGATCCACGGCGAGGTGACCGACAAGTCGATCGACATCTTCGACCGCGAGGCGGTGTTCGTTGAACGCATCCTGACGCCGCTGACGCGCGACTATCCGGGGCTGAAGATCGTGCTCGAGCACATCACCACCGCCGAGGCGGCGGCGTTCGTGACCGAGGCGGACCATCCGATCGCCGCAACGATCACCCCGCAGCATCTGCTGATCAACCGCAACGCGCTGTTCGACGGGGGGCTTCGGCCGCACGCCTATTGCCTGCCCGTGCTCAAGCGCGAGACTCACCGGCTCGCGGTGCGCAAGGCCGCGGTGTCGGGCAGCCCGCGCTTCTTCCTCGGCACCGACAGCGCGCCGCATGTCGTGGGCGCGAAGGAATCGGGCTGCGGCTGTGCGGGGATCTTCAACGCGCCGTTCGCGCTCGAGGCGTATCTCGGCGTGTTCGACGCGGAGGGCGCGATCGACCGGTTCGAGGGGTTCGCGTCGGAGCACGGCGCGCGCTTCTACGGGTTGCCGCTGAACGAGGGCACGGTGACGCTGGTGCGCGAGAGCGTGATGGTGCCCGAGCGGGTCGGGGAGGGGGATACGTCGGTCGTGCCGTTCCTGGCGGGGACTGATGCCGGGTGGCGGTTCGCGGGCTAAGGCGCGCCGTCCGTTTCCCTTCTCCCGTCATCCTGACGAAAGTCAGGATCCAGGGTTACATGCGTTGTCCTGCCTGGCTCTGGATCCTGACGTTCGTCAGGATGACGGATCTTGCGCGAGTCGGTCGAGCCAGAGCCGCGCTTCCTTTTGCTCGCCGGGCGCACTCGCGCTGACCGGCCCGCGTGCGGCGAAGAAGTCGCGGTGGAGCGCGAACCGGTCGAGCATCAGCCGGTCGCGCATCGCGTCGATCTCGGTGCCCATCTCGGTCAGCGCGGCGATCGTCGGGGCGATCGCGGTGCGGACGCGGCGGTCGCTGCTGCGGTCGAACAGCCCGAGCGCGCCGTTCGCGGTCTTTTCGAGCGCGGCGATCAGCGTTGCGCGATACTCGGTTTCGAGATCCTCGCGCTGGGCGTCTAGACGGGCGAGGCGGTCGGGTTTGGCCATTCGCGTGGCGTTAGGCGATTGTGGGGGTGGGCGCTACCGGGGGCTGTTGTCCCGCGGGGGTGGTGCCGCGCCGCGGGCAAAGCCCGCGTCGTCGGACGGCTTTCAGCCGCCGGCCGGGCTTGCGCGAGTCGAGCGGGCGTTGCCGCTCGCCGCGCTGCGCCCTAAAACGGCAGCCACCTGCTCTTGTGGGTGATGTTCATGTACCCGACGTTCACGCCCGCGCGCCAGCCGACGCCGAGCCGGATCGGGATCAGCACGACGTTGCCGCGGCGCAGATAGGTCGCGGCGAATCCGCCGACGAGATAGAGCCGGCCCTCGACCGCGGGGAAGCGCTTGTAGAGCTCCTCGGTGTCGTAGAGGTTGTAGACCAGCACGAACACCTTGTTCGCGTCGCCGCCGACGTCGAAGCCGACCGACGGCCCGGTCCAGTAGACCGGCTTCTCGCCCTCGACCTTGTGGTTCATCAGCCCCGAGCCATAACGCACGCCGAGGATGAACGCGCCTGACGCCTCGCGGCCGGCGATATAGGCGTTGGGCTGGCCCTGGTCCTTCAGGATGTTCTCTAGGATCCCGCCGAGCCCGGCCGCGCCCTTGCCGAACACGCCTTCGCCCGCGGCGAGCAGATCGTCGCGCTCATAGGTGTCGGCGGCGCTCATTGTCGCCTCCGCGCGCGTCGTCGCGCCGGGGCCAGACGCGGGCGGGGGCGGCGCGGCGGGCTGGACCGGCTCGACCGGCGCGGGCTCGGGATAGCGCTGGTCGGGGACCTGCTGGCCCCGCGATGGGGTGGTGCTGGTCTGGGGCGCGAGATCCCCGTCGATCGCCTGGTTGGGATCGATCGTGCGGACCTGTGCGGGCGCGCTGCTCGCGATCGACGCTGCGAAGGCGCCGAGGCCAAGCCAGAAACTGCGCATGATGCTATCTTCCCCAATGCCGAGTGCGCGTGAGTTAACAAACCCCCGCCTGACCCCGCAATGAATGAAACGGCGGGAAGAGTCGAATTCGCGTTCGGTACCCGCGTAACGACGGTTGCCCCCGCCGCAGACCCTCGCTATAGCCCCGCATCTGCTGCAGCCGGAGACGTGGGTGAGTGGCTGAAACCAGCGGTTTGCTAAACCGCCGTACCGGGTTTACTGGTACCGAGGGTTCGAATCCCTCCGTCTCCGCCATCTTCGTCACCGCTAGTGTGATCGACGTGTGCCCCCCATCGTAGCGTGCCGATGCGGGATAGCGGGCCGCTTACGCGGTAGGCTAAGCGCGACGTTCGACGTCCGCCCCTCTTCGATCACCGCTGCGCTTCGATATCCCATCTAACGGATCGGCGTTGAATATCGGCTGTTGTCGTGTATGCGTGTGGCACCACTAAGAGGGTTGATCATGAAGAAGATTTTCGCTGTCGCCGTCGCTGCCGGCCTGTTCTCGCTCGCAGCTTGCAACACCAGCCCGCGCGAGCAGGCAGCCGACAACATCGAGTCGAACACCGAGGCGGTCGCTGACAACCTCGAGGACGCTGCCGACCTCACGGGCAACGAAGCAGCCGAAGAAAGCCTCGAGAACAAGGCTGACGCGGTGCGTGCGACCGGCCAGAACCAGGCTGAAGACATGCGCACCAACGACGCTGATACCAATCTGTCGAACGGTATCTGAGCCACAGCGCTCAGGGTCGCGGGCCAAGCTGCCTGCGTCCCCGAGCGACGTGCAGAAAAGGGCATCCGGGGCGACCCGGATGCCCTTTTTGCGTTCGGCGTGTGTGAGGGGCGCCGCTGGCGTCGCCTATCGCACTGCGGGCCGGTCAGGTCGCATCGGCACGCCGGGCGGCGCGGGCGTGTTCGCGCGTGAAATCGCCGACGCCGCGATCGGTGTGGCACAGCCGGTCCCAGTGGCGGAAATACAGGCCGTAATTGCAGCCATAGAGTTCGTGATGGCGCTGATGATGGCTGGCGGTGATCAGCCAGCCGCCCAGCGGGCCGCTCCACATGAAGCGCGGGAAGATCTCCCACCCCATGTGGTTGGTCACGCCCATCACCGTCATGATCGTCAGCACGACCCCCAGCCCGTAAATGTGGATCGGCACGAAGAAGACGAGCAGCGGAATGACGATGGCGCCGCTCAGCGCCTCGATCGGGTGGAACGCCATGGCGGCCCATGCCGTCGGCGGACGGCTGGCATGATGGAGCGCATGCGCGAGCTTGAACGGGGCGGGGCGATGCATCCAGCGATGCGTCCAGTAGAACCAGGCATCGTGGAGAAGCAGATAGGCGAACACCGAGACCGGGAGGTACCAGAGCGGATAGGCGTGGACATCGGCATAGACCTGGGTCCAGCCGCGATGTTGCCAGCCCCAGGCGACGACGCCGGCGGGAATGCCGTAGAGCGCGGCGGAGGCAAGGCTCCAGACGATCTCGCGCCGGACCTGCGGATCGAGCCCGAGGTAGAGCCCCGGATGCTTGCGCGTCGTGATCCAGGCGAACGCGCCCGACACGAGCAGATAGCGGACCCCGACGATGACGGTCATCGCAATGGCGGAGAGGATGATGGCAAGCGTCATGCGGGGTCCTCTACACCGCGGCGGTCGGCGGCGCGAACCGCAAGCGCACGCCGCCGCGCGGGCAGCCCCCACCACGGCGTGCCCGGCGATAGATGATGTTCGTGATGATAGCCGCCGAAGTGGAAACAGGTCATCAGCGACAGCGCGGGTCCGATGTCGAGGCTGTGCGCGCGGTGGGTATCCGCGAAGGGCAGGTCGCGCTCGCGGTGCGGCAGCCAGGTCCCGAAGACGAACAGCTGCGCGACGGCGCCGAGCGCGGGCAGCGCCCAGAAGATCACGATGTTGCCGAGCGGCGCGCCGAGCAGCAGCGTATAAACCAGCGCCACCAATGTGATGCGGATGATCTGGCCGTGCGAATAATAGGTCTTGAAGAACTGCAGGAACCAGCGGGTCAGCCGCGGATCGCCGCCATGGAAATCGGGATCGCCGGCGCGTCCGGTCTGCTTGTGGTGGAGATGATGCTGCGGGAGCAGGGACGCATAGGACAGGCAGGCATAGAGCGAGAGACAGGTCGCGCCGATCGCCCGGTTCAGCCTTGGATGCTCGGGCGCGAGCGCACCATGCATCGAATCATGCGCGACGATGAACAGCCCGGTGGAGAGCCAGGTCTGGACGAGGACCATCAGGACCGCGATCGGCAGCGTCGCGAGGCTCCATTCCCAGAAGAAGATGCCGGTAATGTGGATGGCGAGCCACGCGACCATGATCGCGGCCGACAGCGACACGCCGATCCGCATCTGACGCTTCATCGCGTCCGACGGGTGGGCGGCGGTGATGCTCACCCGCGCTGGTCTGCCGGACTGGTGTTCGGGGTCCGCGCGGGACGGGCCGAACGACGCTGCGCATCGGCATTGGCGCGCAACTGCGCCTTCAGTACCGCGGGCTTGCGCGCGAACAGGAAGCCGTGGCTGACGGTGCCGTCCTTGCCCTCAACCGCGTGATGCAGGCGATGCGCCTGGAGCAGCCGCTTGAAATAGCCCTGTTTGGGGACCCAGCGAAAGCCGCCGCGCTGATGCACGAGCATGTCGTGGACGAAGGCGTAGATGCCGCCATAGACGGTGATGCCGAGTGCCGCCCACCAGAGCGGCGGGTACCAGAGCCCGACCACGAACAGCACGATCGGCACGATCGCGAAGACGATCGCATAAAGGTCGTTCTTCTCGAACCAGCCCTCATGCTCCTCGTGATGCGACTTGTGCCAGCCCCAGCCCCAGCCGTGCATCACATAGCGGTGCGTCGCCCAGGCGAAGCACTCCATGAACAGGACCATGCCGACGACGATCGCCAGTTTCTCGACCCAGGTCACGACGCGCGATCGGGCAAATCGGCGCTGACCAGAAGCAGTGCATTCAACATGGCGTATATATAACCGTTCGGGGCGGACGATGCGAGGGCGCGCCGCCATAAAAGCACGCGCGGCACCGCCGCGGCAGCCGCGGGTCGGCGGTGGCATACACAGGTAAATCATACGGATGCGATCGATCGCGGCACCGCAGGGCGGGACGCTGCGTTCGACCCCGATGCCCGCTTCGAATTCCCGTGCCGACCACCGCGACACCCCGTCCTGGTTGCTGGTCGCAGCCATGATGCTCAGTTTCCTCGTCGCGCAGCAGGATGACCGGTTCACGGTCGATCCGCTGCGGGCGATGCCGGCGATCCTGTCGCTGCTCGCGCTGGGCGGCGCGCTGGCGATCGGCCGGTACAGCGCGCGACCGCGTCTTGCCGCGGGGGCGAGGGCGTTTCTGCAAATGACGCTGTTCACGCTGTTCGGCGTGGTCCTCGCCTATGCGCTGGCCGCGAAGTCCGGCACCTTGTGGGATGCCCGGCTGGCGGCGGCGGATCGCGCGGTCGGCTTCGACTGGCCGGTCGTGCTCGCGCTGCTCGACCAGTGTCCGCCGCTGATCTGGCTGCTGGGCCTCGCCTATCACAGCCTGACGGTGCAGATGATCGTCGTCATCGTCGCGCTCAGCGGAATGGGGAAGTTCGACACGCTGCGGACGATGGTGTGCGCCGCGATCCTGTCCGGGTTCGTCACGATCCTGATCTCGGGTCTGACGCCTGCGATGGGAAACCTGTTCGACCCGGCGCGCTACGTGCATCTCTGGCCGTCGATCGCATGGCTGGAACAGGGGCTGATCTCGGGGCTGCGCGACGGATCGCTGCGTGTGCTCGATCTCACCATGCTGATGGGGATCGTCAGCTTTCCCAGTTTCCATGCGACGCTCGCCGCGATCTTCATCTGGGCCTTCGGTGCGATGCCGCGCCTTGCCGGACCGGGCCGCAGCTGGGCGATCCTGACGATCGTCGCGACGCCGGTGTTCGGCGGTCACTACGGGGTCGACGTGCTGATGGGGCTGCTGCTCGCGCCGCCCGCGATCGTCGCGGCACAGCGCCTCACGCAGCGCAGGCAGCCCTGTCCTCAGCCGGGTCCAGGCCTGCCGGCATAACGATCGCGTCGTCGCGCAGCGCCGCCTCGACGAGTACGGCGGCGTCGGCGGCGCCCCCCGCCATCGCCATCTCCGCCGCGAGCAGACCTGCCGCGCGGCGATAGCCCGGATCGGTCAGGACGTGGCGGAGCGCGGGTTCGAGCCCGCCTTTGGCGGCGTCGGCGGCGGATACGATGCGCGCCGCGCCGATCCGCTTCAGCCGCGCCGCGGTCGCCGGCTGTTCGAACGCCAGCGGCACGGTGACGATCGGTACGCCCGCCGCGAGCGCGTCAAGCACGGTGTTGAAGCCGCCGTGGAGGATGGCTGCCGAACAGTGCGGCAGGATGCGCGTCTGCGACCAGAAGGCGCGGACCAGCGGGTCGCCGGGCAGCGAGGCCGCGTCGCCGTCGCTCAGGCCGCCGCCATGCGCGACCACCGCGCGCGCACCGACCGCGGCACAGGCCGCGGTCATCGCGGCGAACAGCGACCGGCGCGCACCCTGCAGCGACCCGAGCGAGCAGTATATCAGCGGTCGGCCGTCGCTTTCGGGGATGTCGTCCACGGGTTCGTCGAGGCGCCACGGCGCGCCGTACCGGAAGCTCGGGGGCAGGGCGGTGCGCGGAAAGTCGAGTCCTGCCGGGCATTGCGCGATCTGCAGGCGGTCCGACCATTGCTGCTGTGGATCGGGATCGAGCCCCCAAAGCTGTGCATAATGCGTCACGATGCGGGTCACCGGGCGCATCAGCAGGTCGCTGACCGCATAGCCGCCATTGTTGCGATTCCGCCCGAGCGCATCGGCCCGGTAGGCCCAGCCGAGAAAGGGCGGGGGGATCATCGGCTCGCGGAGCAGCGGCAGTCCGGTGATCGCGGTCACGAACGGCAGGCCGAGATGGCGTGCCACCAGCGCCCCCGCCGGCTCGACCGAATCCGCCACGACCGCATCGACGCCGAGCCGCGTGAGGGTGGCCGGCAGCGCCGCGAGCAGGAGCTCGGTCATCGCCGCGGTGCTGCGGATCATGCGGGGCAGTCCGACCGGCCCCGAGGGCTGGGCGAGCTTGCGATAATGTTCGGCCAGCAGGCCCTGGCGATCGGCGGGATGGTCGAGCGGCGCGAACGCGACATCGCCGCGCGGCAACATCGCCGCGACGTCGGCCATATGCACCAGCGTGACCCGGTGTCCCGCGGCGACGAGCGATGTGCCCAGCGCGACCAGAGGATTGATATGCCCGGCGGTCGGCGGCGCGATGATGGCGATATGCCGCCCTGCAACAGTCAATTCAGGAGCTTTCCGACGCCGTCTGGTAGGGCCGCCACTATCAGCATGGATGCGACGCGCGATAGTCGCAATACGGTGATCGAGTATAACTTGGTAACGATCTACGCTGCGATCGATCTCGCCGCATGGTCGCGCCTGCCGAGACCCGTGTGGCTGCGCGGTGTCATCCCGGCTTCACGATGGACGCATAAGACGCCCCGAATCGCAAGCGGGGGGCGTGGTGAACAGGGACGCGGGGGTTTTCAGGGGCGTCGGGGAGCGCCGGCCGGTGACGCCGGCGCTGGCGATGCAATGCCCGGACGCGGCGCTGTCACGCGCGCTGCGTGCGTTCGTGCACGGGCGGCTGGGGCATCACGCAGATGGCGACGACGTCGTGCAGGAAACCTATCTGCGGCTGTTCACCTATCAGGCGAGCGCGCGGGTCGAGGACGTGAAGGCGCTCTGCTTCGCGATCGCGCGCAATCTGCTGCGCGATCATCACCGCGTCGCCCGGCGCGCCGCGCATGTCGAACTGGACGAGGCGATGGTCTGTCCGCTGCCGGCGGCGGATCGGGTGGTGGCGTTCCGCCGCGCGGTCGCGCTGATGGCGGGCGCGCTCGAACGCATGCCGCCGCTGCGCCGCGAGATATTCCTGCGCCGACGGCTGGACGGGCTCACCACCGCAGCGATCGCCGATCGGCTCGACATGAGCACCGCCGCGGTCGAGAAGCATGTCGTCCGGGCCTTTGCCGACCTTCGCACCGCGCTGGCGCGGCGGGGGTTCACGATGGAGGCGGGGGCGTGACCGCCGGCAGCAGCAGCAGCAGCAGCAGCAGCAGCAGGGGCGGGGGCGGGGGCGCATCCTTGACCGATGCCGCGCTGACGGATGCGTTGCGGACCGCCGCTTTGCACTGTGGTCGGCTGTCGGACGAGCAGGTCCGCGCGCTCAGGCGGCGGCGGCGGTCCGTCGTCGTCGCGGCCACGACCGCGCCGGTCGTCGCCGTATTGCTCGTCCTCGGCCTCCGCATGGCCCCGCCGCCCGCCGCGGTCGCACCGTCGCCGCAGCTGTTCGCGACGCGGGCCGGCGCGCGCGCGACCGCGACGCTGGCGGACGGCACCACCATCCGGCTGAACGGCGCGACGCGGCTGCAGGTCGTCTACACGACCGCCGGGCGCAGCGCCCGGCTGCTGGCGGGCCAGGCGTTCTTCGACGTGCGCCACGATGCCGCGCGCCCCTTCGTCGTGCGTGCGGGGGCCAGCCGGACGCGCGTGCTCGGCACCGCGTTCGACCTCGATCTGACGCGGCGACAGGTCGCGCTGGCGGTCTATCGCGGCGCGGTCGGGTTCGACCCGCTCGACCCGGCGTCAGCAGACGCGCGGCGCGGCGTCGTGGTCCGTGCGGGCTATCGCAGCAGCATCCGCGGCGGCGTGACGGCGGTACCCGAGCGCTTCGATCCGGGGCTGCCCGACTGGCGTCAGGGCTGGATCGACACCGCGGGCATGCGGCTCGACGATCTGGTCGAGATCCTCGACCGGCAGGGCGGCGTCCGGATCGCGCGCCCTGCCGAGCCGCTCGCCTCGACGACGGTGTTCGGCCGTTTCCGGACCGATCATCCACGCCAGCTCCTGGCGGCGATCGGCGGCGGGTTCGGGTTCGCGGTGGTCGAGCGGGACGGGGGTCTGGCGCTCGAAACCGCACGCTGAAAAAACACTGTCCGGATCCGTCGGGCTGCGCCGTCTTCCTTCCGAATGGCGCGTGGGGGCGCCATGACGGGGGATTATCATGACGCGGTTTTACGGAACGTCGGCACTCGCTCTGGCGGTATGCGCGCTTATGGCGCCAGCGGCGGCACACGCCCGGCCGGCGGGGGCACAGCCGGCGGGAACGCGTGCGTTCGCCATTCCCGCAGGCGACCTCGCCGCGGCGCTGTCGGCCTATTCGAGCGCGACGGGGATGCAGGTGATCGCGGCGCCCGCGCTGATCCAGGGACAGCGCACCGGGGGGGTGAGCGGGCGGCTGACCGCGCCGGCGGCCCTTGCCGTGCTGCTGCGCGGCACGGGCCTGCACCCGGTCGAGAGCAACGGCGTGCTGGTCCTGCGGCGCGCGCCGCCGCGCCCGGGCCTGCGCACCGTCAGCGCAGCCACGCCGGCGGTTGCGGGGGGCGTCGCGGGGGGCGTGTCGACGCTGGCAGCCGACCCGGTCGCGGTCGCCGACGACATCGTCGTCAACGGCTATCGCCGCAGCCTGCTCGCCGCGCAGGAGCTCAAGCGCCGCGCGGTCGGGACCGAGGACAATATCGTCGCGTCCGACATCGCCGCCTTTCCCGACCTCAATCTCGCCGAAGCGCTGCAACGCGTCCCCGGCGTTGCGATCACCCGCGACACCGGCGAAGGCCGCCAGATCGCGCTGCGCGGGCTCGGCCCCGATTTCACGCGCACCCAGCTGAACGGCATGGAGGTGCTCGGCAACACCGCGTCGGGGATGGACAATCGCGGCAACGTCAGCCGCAGCCGCGGCTTCGACTTCAGCCTGTTCGCGTCCGAGCTGTTCAACCGCGTCAGCGTGCAGAAGAGCTATGCCGCCAATCAGGACGAGGGCGGGATCGCCGGGACGGTCCAGCTCTTCACCGCCAAGCCGTTCGACTATGACGGGCAGAAGATCGTGCTGTCGGCCAAGGGCCAGACCAACGACCAGACCAGCGGCATCACCCCGCGGCTCGTCGGGCTGTTCTCGCAGCGCCAGGGCGATTTCGGCGCGCTCGTCTCGGTCGCCTATTCGAAGATCCGCAACAACGAATATGGCTATCGCAACTGGAACTGGGGCAAGGTCACCTACGGCGCTAACAATATCGGGCCCGAAATCGATGCGGCGACACGCGCGCTGCTGCGCGGCGGCACGATCTTCGCACCGCAGGCGCAGTCGCCCTCGACCTGGTACACCGACCGCGAGCGGATCGGCGTCACCAGCGCGCTGCAATATCATCCGGGCGATCGGTTCAAGCTCGATGTCGACCTGCTCTACGGACACCTTGCCGACAAGCGTGACGACTGGGCGATCGCGGCGGGCGGCTATAACGCGCTGACCGGCAATGTCAGCGGCACGCAGGTCATCCGCTCCGCGACGATCCAGGGCAATTCGCTCGTCGCCGCCAGCTATACCGGGATCGACCAGCGGACCGAGCATCACCGGGTCGAGAACCAGACCGATTTCTATCAGGCGGTGGCCAATGCCGAATGGAAGATCGGCGATCGCCTGACGCTGACCGCGCTCGCCGGCTATCAGAAGTCGGCCTTCGCGCAGCCGACGTTCGACAAGATCTTCCTGCAGGCGCGCAACACCGCGTTCAGTTTCGACATGCAGCCGACGATCCCGGTCAACACCTATGGCTTCGACCTGACCAAGCCGGCGAACTGGAACGTCCAGCGGCTGGTGACGCAGGAAAACACGATCGACAATGCCTATCGCAACGGCCAGCTCCAGGCGGTCTATACGGTGTCGCCGATCCTGAAGCTCGAGCTCGGCGGCGAGTATAAGCGCTTCACCAACAGCGGGTACCAGTATCTCACCAACATCTTCTACGGGACGCAGGCGACCAGCGACCGCGCGGTACCCGACGCGCTGAAATACGTGATCAACCGCGACAGCCTGATCCCCTATATCGGCGGCGACGTCGCGGGCATCTACGCGCTGCTCGGCAACAACCGCAATCTGACCGCGGCGAACCTGACCGCGGGCAGCGACTTCCGCATCCGCGAGACGAGCTGGGCGGGCTTCACGCAGCTCGATCTCGATACCGAACTCGGTTCGATGCGGCTGCGCGGCAATGCGGGCGTGCGCTATTACCATACCGCGCTGGTCTCGAGCGGGTCGCTCGCGACCGCGACCAACGGCGTCACGGTGCTCCAGCCCGTGACGGTCAAGACCAGCAACGACGACTGGCTGCCCGCGCTCAACATCGCGCTCGACCTCACGCCGAAGCTGATCGCGCGCGCGTCGGCGAGCCGCAACGTCAACCGTCCCGGCCTGCCGCAGCTTGCCGCCGCGGGCACGCTGACGGTCGCGCCGTTCGGCGGCACGGTGTCGGTCGGCAACCCCAACCTTCAGCCGTTCCGCTCGACCTCGGTGGAAGGCGGGCTGGAATATTACATGGATCGCAACGGCTTCGCGTCGGTCGGCGTGTTCTGGAAGGATCTGGCGAGCTTCATCACCTCGGAGACGTCGCAGGTGCCCTACAGCGCCACCGGCTTTCCGGTCTCGCTGCTGCTGCCGGGGCAGGACGGCACCACGCCGTACAACTATACGCGGCCCGTCAATGGCGACGGCGCCAGCATCCGCGGGGTCGAGGCCGCGGTCCAGCACGACTTCACCTTCCTGCCCGCGCCGTTCGACCATTTCGGCGTGGTCGCCAACGGCACCTGGATCGATGGCGACCAGAAGGCGATCTACAACGGCGTCGCCCAGACCATCCCGCTGTTCAACCTGTCGAAATGGGCCGCCAACGCGACGCTGTATTTCGAGACCGAGCGGTTCGGCGCGCGCGTCTCGACCGCCTATCGCAGCCGCTACATCACCGGCGCGGGCAGCAACGCCAATGTCGGCGACGGCATCCGGCCGACCAACAACGTCGATTTCCAGATCCGCTACAGCCCGGTCGAGAATCTGCGCTTCGTGATCGAGGGGATCAACGTCACCAACCGGCCGATCGAGCAGTTCGCCGATCTCAGCGCCGACCGGACGCTCGTCTACACGCGCAGCGGCCGCATCTTTACCTTCGGCGTGACCACCAGCTTCTGACCTTCGCGTCCGCGGCGCTCCCCGCCGCGGACGCGGGCGTACGGCGTATCTCCACACACCTGCCACGGGAGTTTGCATGAAAAGCCAAGCTACATTGTTGTCCGCCGTCGGCCTGGTCGCGGCGCTGCTGGCATCGCCTGCGCTCGGACAGGGCTGGCCGTCGCCGGTTGCGCCGCTGCCCGAACGCGCCACCGCGCTCGACAAGCGCTTCCAGCCCGCGGTCGACTTCGACACCGACGTCTGCTTCAACGTCCCCGCGGTCGACGCGTCGGGCGCGATCAGCCCGGCCGCCTCGACCTATGCGACGCGCCCGCCGGCATCGTGTCGCGCCGCGAACTACCGCACGCAGAGCAACGTCTATGCGCGCAGCCGCTGCAACAACGGCTATTGCGGGCGGGTCTACAGCTATTTCTGGCAGTCGGACTTCTCGCATGCGTTCGACTGGGAATCGATCATCGTCTGGACCACCGACCAGGGCACGAGCAGCCGGGTCGTTGGTGTCACCCGCGGCGACCACGGCGATTGGGATACGCGTCCGACCAGCGGCGGCCAGCTCCGCTTCGTCAGCGATGCGAGTGGCGAACACGTCAAGCTCGTCTTCCATTACGAGACCTGGGGCTTTTCGCACCTGTGGCGCTTTTCCAAGATCGATGGCGGCGACGAGCCGGCCGAGAACGGTACCGGCCAGTGGCTCATCCAGCCGCTGGTGAGCTGGAACGGCTATCCGTCGGTCGCGGTCCGCAACGCGGTGTCGAACTACGACTTTAAGGGCGCGAACTTCGACAACAAGGAAGCGCGCTTCGCCAGCACGCTGGCCGCGGCCAATGCCGGCGGCATCGCGCCGGGGTTCAACGCGAATGTCGATGCCGGCAGCAATTCGCCGGGCTGCCCGTCGGGCTCGACGCTCTGTTGATCCAGCCCCGCCCCGCGCCGCCAATGGCGACGCGGGGCGGCACCGGAGGCCGCATGCCACTGCGCCCCGTCCGTCCTTCACCGTCGTTCGGCTGGATCGCGGCGGCGATCATGGTCGTGCTGTTCGGCGCGATCGTCGTCGGCTGGCGCCAGCGGCAGCGCGACGTCGCAGCGACCGCGATCGCCGTCGTGCGGGCCCCGACCATCCCCGTCGTCAGGATCCGGCCATTACCAGAGGCGAGGCCGACCACGGTCGCACCGGTCGCCGCGAACGTCGCGGCCGCGCATCTTCGCACCGTCTACCCGCTGCTGTCCGACGTCACGATCACCTGCCGCGACGATCGCTGCACGCTGACCGCAACGATCCGTCCGGTGACCGGGCAGGCCGATCTCGACCGGCGGCAGGGGATGCTGCTGGGGGGCCTCGCCGCGGCGCTGGCTGCCGACGGATACCGGTTGGCGGTGCCGTTCAAGATGGACGAGGTCGCCGACAACCTGTTCCACATCCGTGCATCGGTGACGCCGCGATAACCCGATTGCGCCGGGTCAGGCGCGGACGAGGTGGATGTTGGGGTGGTCGGCGATGATCGTCAGGATGGTGTCAAAATAGGTTTCGCCGCGGCCCTGTTCGAGCGCGTCGAGCTGGGTGGTGATGCGTGCGGCGTCGAAGGCCGTGTTCTGGAGCTTGGCGCGGAGATGGGCTCTGGTGGCGTCGATGCCGAGCGCGGCGCGGCTCGTCTCGATATCCTGCCAGACGAGGATAACCGGGGCCTTGCCCGCAAGCGCGCCGTAGCCACCGTAGAACAGGTCATCGAGCGCATCGAGGCTGGGGCCGAGCGACCAGTCCTCGCCCGCCATGAAGACGCGGTTGATCTCGTCGTAGAAGCTCGCAATGTCGCGGATCGCGCGGCCGGCGATGGTGAGGGTCGTGGCCCTGGGGTCGTCGATCATCCGCATGCTGGTCCGTCTGCTAGCTGGCGCCGGCCTCGATCCGGCACTGCGACATATCGGGGACAGCGCCCGCGGCGTGCGCGAGTTCCGTGCGCGCTGCAACGATGTCGCGCCGGAAGTCGGGGGCGGTGTGCAGCGTGGCGACGAGCACCGGCTTCACTTGGCGGATTTTTCGAGGTCGCCGCATTGCTTGGCGATGCGGACCGGGTTGCAGCGCGCGACATGGCCGCCGGGCAGCGCGACGCGGTAGCCGCCGGCGAAGCGCGGATCGGGCCAGAGATAGTCGGTCGAGACATAATGCGCGCCGCCCGCCAGCGCGGTGTCGCGGGGTACGCGGTCATTGGCGCGCGCCTCACGCGTGTTGGCGTCGGCGCGGGTGCGGACGAGGAAGCCCGCGCGCACGTCGCGGCGGATGCGTTCGGCGTCGCGGACCGGGTCGTTAAGCGTCAGATAGGCGGCGGCGGGCGACGCCTCGTCG
This sequence comes from Sphingomonas sp. BK481, assembly GCF_014194875.1. NCBI lineage: Bacteria > Pseudomonadati > Pseudomonadota > Alphaproteobacteria > Sphingomonadales > Sphingomonadaceae > Sphingomonas > Sphingomonas sp. BK481. The sequence continues at coordinate 72,944 of NZ_JACIAP010000007.1, forward strand.
GTGTTGATGAAGAACACGCGGCCTTCGAGCGAGCGGCGCGCGCCGCGATAGACCGCGACCTTGGCGGGGGGCTCGTCGAGCGCGAACAGGAATTTGCCGCGCGACGCCTCGAGCAGCGGCCAGTTGTCGGCGAGGACGGCGTCACGCAGCGTCGGATAGCGGCCCTGCACGTCGTCGGGCACGATCAGCCTGTCCGGCGCGAGCACCGAGCGGATCTCCGCATCGAGCGCGTCATAGGCGGCCGCGTCGAACGGCAGCGCGTCAATGCCGCCGCGCGCGGCGTTCTGTTCGTCCTTGGCGTTGAACATCAGCAGGATCGGGACGTGGCGCGGATGGCGGGCCGACCAGTCGCGGACAATTGTCAGGCATTCGGTGAGCAGGACGCAGCTCGACGCATTGTCGATGCCGGGGATGTGCAGCACCTTGAAGCCCGGCCGCTGTAGCTTGGGATCGGACGATCCGCGCGCATAATGCCCGCCCTGCGGATCATAGTTCACGTCGATCTCGAGCTGGCGCGCGCCCGCGTCGAGCTGGTCGACGAGGCTGCGATGCGCATAGTCGAGCGCGTCGGCCATCGCCGGATCGGCCGCGCGCACCTTCGCCATCGTCGCGGCGGGCATCGGCTGCTTGTAGCTGTTGTGCGTGCCGATGACGGCGATGTCGTTGATCCGCAGCGGTGGGCCGGCATCCTTCGCGGTCGCGGGGCCTGCGAGCAGGGCGAGGGGGAGAACCGCCGCGGTCGCCCGCAGCATCGTCGAGATACGCATGATTGTCCTGCCCTGTTGGCGCCCGGCCGGCGTGGTCCGCGGGCTTTGGCCGTGCCAGATGACGCGCCGAGGACCGTTCTGTTACGCCACTGTCTTAATTGGGCGCGCGGCGGCCCGCGCGATGGGGCCGCAGATTGTGTATCGCGGTCTCTAAGCCATTAACTAATTGGACAATATCGGGTGATACTCGCTGTCCCCTCAGTGGGGGACAGCGTGTTTAGACCTTGGATATGGATGTGCGGCGTGGCCGCGCTGGGCAGCGCGACGCCGCTGTCCGCGGAACTGAACGTGCCGATCGCGGCGCGGGTCGTGTCGTTCCTTCAGCCCGGTCCGGCGGGGACGGTCGCCGCGGCGATCGTGTTCGAGCCGGGCAATGCGGCATCGGAGGCCGAGGCGGCGGCGATCGAGCGGGCGATCGGATCGGGGCTGGCCGCCGGACGCAGTGCGATCCGCGCGCGCCGCGTGCCGGTCGGCGCGATCGGGTCGCTGGCCGGATTCCGCCTCGCCTTCGTCACGACGGGGTTGCGCCCGGAGCATGCCGGCATCGCCGCCGCAGCCGCCAGATCGTCCGTCCTGACGATCTCGTCGGATCCCGCCTGCGTGCAGACCGCGCGGTGCGTGGTCGGCATCACCTCGGGTCCCAAGACCCAGATCACCGTCAGTCGCGCCGCGGCGCGGGCTGCCAATATCAGATTCGGGTCGGCATTCCTGATGCTGATCAAGGAAATTTAACGATGACCGTTTCGACTTTCGCCACCGGATTGCGCGCCATGCTGACGGCCGGTGCAGTGCTGTGCCCGGCCGTCGCAGGTGCGCAGGCCGTCGATTACCAGGCGTTGCAGGAAACGATCGGCGAGCCGGTGACGACCAGCGTCACGGGCAAGCCACAGCGCGCGTCCGAACTGCCCGCGTCTGCGATCATCATCACGCGCGAGGATATCGCCCGGTCGCCCGCCCGCGACGTACCCGGGCTGCTGAAGACGCATGCCGGCATCGACGTGAACAGCTGGACCGCGGGGCAGAGCGACGTGTCGGTGCGCGGCGGCGTGCAGACCTATAATGCGCGGCTGCTCGTGCTGGTCGACGGACGCCAGGTCTATCTCGATCACTACGGGATGACCGACTGGAATCTGCTGGGCGTCCAGCTCGAGGAGATCCAGCAGATCGAGCTGGTGCGGGGGCCGGCGAACGCGCTGTTCGGGTTCAACGCCGCCAGCGGCGTCGTCAACATCATCACCCGGCGCGTCGGCCAGACGCCGACCGTCACCGCGACCGCCGAGCTCGGCAATCACGACATCAGCCGGCTCGCCGGGTCGGTGACGCTGCCCGTCACCCCGGCGATCGGCATCCGGCTGGCCGGGGTCCGCGCGCGCGAGGACGAGCGCCGCATCCCGGCGACGCTGCTGCGCCCGGCGATGGTCAGCGACGTCGCGAGCGACCAGGTGTCGGGCGACATCACCGGTTCGTTCGACGGACTGGAGACGGTGCTGGGCGGCGGCCATTCGACCAATCGGCAGGCCGAGTATCTGCCGAGCCAGCTGCTGTCGAACCAGCGCTATCGCAGCGACAACGTCCATGCCTCGGCCACGCGCGACACGGGCTGGGGCGGCGTGACGCTGGGCGGCTATGTCAACTGGCTCGATGTGCAATATGGCGTCGGCGCGACGGCGGATGCGACCGAGCCGCTCGGGTTCAAGAACCGGATCATCGTCACCCAGGCGTCGACGCTGGTCCGGCTGGGCAAGAGCGATACGCTGCGGCTCGGCGGCGAATATCGCAACAACCGGCTGCGCTCGGCCTATCAGTTCGCCGAGCGGATCTCCTATGACGTCGGATCGGCCAATGCGATGCTCGACCTGCATCCGGACGAGGCGATTTCGATCACCGCGGCGGCGCGGATCGACCGGCTCTGGCTGCACCAGGCGGGCGCAATCGCGCAGCCGAGCTATGACGTGGCGAGCGATTTCGACCGCGCCTTCACCCGGTTCAGCTTCAACGTCGCGCTGCTCGTCCAGACCGATGCGCGCGGCCAGCTGCGGATCAATGGCGGTCGCGGCTACCAGCTGCCGTCGCTGGTGAATTACGGGATCCGCCTGCCGATCATCACCCCGGCGCCGGTGCCGATCTTCGTGGCAGGATCGCCGCGGATCGATCCGGTCGGCGTGTGGAGCGGCGAGGTCGGCTATGCGCGGACGATCGGCGGCACGCAGATCGAGGCGAACGCGTTCGTGACGAAGACGGACAATGCGATCGCGTCGCCGGGCGACGGCCTGCAGACCGAGCTGTTCCTGACCCCGCTGCCCTCGCTCGTCGCGCGGTTCACGGCGATCGGCGACTATACCACCTATGGCACCGAGGTGTCGGCGTCGGGGGCGGTCGGTGCGCTCACATGGCGCGCCAATTATACCTGGACGCACACCGACGAGCAGCTGGCGTCGCTGACGCTGCCGATCCCCTATGCGCTGTCGCCCAAGTCGACGACGCCGGTTCACAAGGCCAATCTGGCGCTCGGCTATGACATCGGGCGACTGTCGCTGTCGGGGGTCGCGCGTTACACCTCGTCGACGCGGCAATTCGCCTTCTCGTCGACGCCGCAGCTGCTGCTCTACCGGGTCGACGACGCGGTGGCGCTCGATGCACGGGCGGGGCTGCGGCTGACCTCCGCGCTCGAAGTCTATGTCGCGGGCGAAAATCTGGCGCTGGCGGACGGCGCCGCGGTATCGCCGATCCCGGCGGATCGTCGCGTGCGCGCAGGGGTGCGACTTGCGCTTTAACGCGTTCTTCCGGCTGTCGGACCGGCTCGACCGCAGGCTGGCGCTCGCCGACCGGCCGATCGCGGTCAAGGTCGCGGCGACGCCGGTCATCATGCTGGTGCTGTTCGTGGTGATGGCGCTGGCCAGCACCGCGGCGCTGCTGATCACCGGGCGCAGCGTCGACGACATCGTCAACCGCGACATGCGCGATATCAAGCAGCTCAACGCGATCACGCAGCGGTTCGATATCGCCAACGCGAACGTCTATCACCTGCTGGTGACGAAGGCGGCGACGCCGACGATCGCGGTCGACGGGCAGGTGGCGGCGATCCACCGCGACCTGGCCCGGGTCCGTACGGCGCTGGTCGGCTACCGGCGCAGCCATGCCGGGCAGCGCGCACAGCTGGGCCCGGTGCTGGCCGATCTCGACCGATATACCGCGACCGTCGACGTGCTGACGTCGATGCTCGAGGTCGACTTTGCCAGCACCGCGGCGATGGTCGACCCGTTTCGCGCCAATGCGCAGCAGATCGATACGCGGATCCGGCGCGTGACCGCCGCGGGGATCGGCCGCGCCGGGCAGGCGGCATCGGGGGCGCTGCTGGTCACGCATGTCACGATCGCGATCCTGCTGCTCGTCCTGCTCGTCGGCACGGGCGGCAGCCTGGTGATGGCCTATGTGATCGGGCGATCGATCATCGGCTCGATCACCGACATTGCCGCGGCGACGGATGCGGTGATGCACGAGGCGGCGATCGATCTGTCGACGCTCAAGCGGCATGACGAGCTGGGGCTGGTCGTCACCGCGCTGACGACGTTCCAGACGCAGCGAGAGGATGCGAAACGCCTAGCGGATCAGGCGGAGGTGCTGCGCCGCCATGCCGAGGAGGAAAAGGCGCGCCAGGCCAGCGCGATCGCCGAGGTCGAGGCGCAGGCGCGGCGCGAGCGCGAGGCCACGCTGGCCGCGCTGGCCGAGGCGTTCGAACGTCAGGTCGGCGGCATCATCCGCGAGGCGCAGGAGGCGATGGCGCTGCTCGAGGCGAATGCGATCAGCCTGCACGAGACGATCGAGGGCAATCGCCGGCTGGCACAGGAGCTCGACGCGATCGCGCAGCTGTTCGCGACCGAGATGCTCGAGGCGGGCAAGGAGACGCATCTGCTGGCGCACACCTTCGAGGAGATCGACCGGGAGGTGGCGGGGACCAGCCTCGCCGCAAGGTCGATCAGCGACCATGCGCGCAGTGCGAACGACACCGTCGCGCTGTCGCAGGAACAGGCCAGCAGCATTGAGCAGATCGTCGACGTGATCAGCGCGATCACCAAGCAGACCAACCTGCTCGCGCTCAACGCGACGATCGAGGCGGCGCGCGCGGGACCCGCGGGTGCGGGCTTTTCGGTGGTGGCGGCCGAGATCAAGTCGCTGGCGACGCGGACGGGCGCGAGCGCGGGCGACGTGCGCTCGAAGATCGAGGCGGTTCAGGACCAGATCCGGTCGGTCGTGGCGAGCACGGGCAGTCTGGGGGCGCTGATCAACGGCATGGACGACGGCGCGGGCCGGGTGGCGGCGATGTCGCGTGCGCAGGCGCAGGCGATCGAACAGCTCAACGGGCGGATCGAGGCGGTCGAGGACCGCAGCCAGATGCTCACCGAGGCGAGCCAGCAGATCGCATCGTCGGTCGATCGCAATCTCGCCTCGGTCGACGAGGTCCAGCGGACCGGCGCGATGCTCAAGCGGACGCTGCAGTCACTGGCCGACGACGCGCATGCCTTTACCCGCCATTTCCTCGGCGACGATGCGGGGCCCGAGCGGCAGCAACGGCAGGTCGCGTGATCTTGCCGTTGCTTGCCGGCAATAGACGCGCCCCGTCGTGTCCCGTGAAACAACAGCAAGACGAGGAATCTCTTGTCTGGTGCCGTGGCGGTCGGTGACCGATGTCGAGCAAAACGCCGGAATATCAGCCGCAGATCAGGGTGACACAGCGCAAGCGGGCGGCAGATAAAGGTGGGGGACTCCGGGCATAGTATCTCAGTTAGAACTGTGCTGGACAAACCTCTTTGCCTGCCGGTATGCCGCTGATTGAAATCGGGGGATGCTATAATGGTTGGAAGTCTATCGTCGGTGCGGCGTGTCCGTGCGCGCGCCTTGCAGACAAGCGCGCTGGTCATGACGCTGGCGCTGGCGGCCCCCGCCTTTGCGCAGTGCGCGCCCGATCCTACCCAGACGAACGGCACGACGGCCTGTGCGGGGACCGACACGGACGGCCTCGTGGTGACGACCTTCGGGACCAGCGTCAGCGTTCCCTCCGGGGCAACGGTACTGGGTGGCGGGCAGACCGGCATCGCGGTGCAATTGCCGGCCGGGCAGACGGGATCTGCCGTCAATATCTCGGTCGCCGGGCGTGTCGACGGCGTGGCGCAGTCGGGCATAACCATGCTGTCCCAGCCGTCGGCGACCCCGAGCTATTCGACTGCCAATCTGTACCTGACGGTCGCCGAGGGCGGTACGGTCAGCGGCACGACCGCTCTGGTGGTCGGGCAGGCCGGGGCAGGCGGCGGCTCCAATTACGGCTATGCCACGATCGACAATGCCGGGACGCTGACGGGGACGGGCGGCATCGCGCTGTTGTCGACGACGCCCGCTTATGCCGGCTTTTTGTCCATCACCAACCGCGCGACCGGGACGATCGGCGCTATCAGCGGACCGGTCGGGACGCTGATCAACGCGGGGATGATCGACGGCGGCACACGCAGTGCAATCGACTGGGGCACGGGCTTCCTGTTTTTTGGCGACGTCACCAATTCGGGTACCATCACGTCGGCGAGCACGACCGCCACGCTCGCCAATCTTGGGTCGTCGCGCGCCGTCGCCAATACCGGGCTCATCGCCAATAGCGGCAGCGGTGCCGCGCTCGCGGGCGAGAGCCTGGTCGTCACCAACGCGACGGGCGGGCGGATCACCAGCGCCGGTGCGACCGCGATTCAGGCCAATACAGTCCTCGTGCTGACGAATGCCGGCACCATCACCGGCAATGTCGTCACGGCGGCGCAGCCTGCCTACGCGGCCAGCAGCATGATCGATTCGAGCGCGGGGACGATCACCGGATCGGTCACGTTCGGCGCGGGCAGCGATACGCTGGTCGCGGGCTGGGGCGGCACCGGGCTGGTCACTGGCATCACCGGCGCGATCGACGGCGGTGCCGGCATCGACACGGTGCGCGTGCGGATCTCCGCCGACGCGACGCTTGCCAATGCCGCGGTGCTTCCGACCGCCTTCGAACAGTTTTCCGTCGCGCCCGACGCGAACGTCACGGTGACGCTCGCCGACGGGTTCAGTGCCCCCGGACCGCTGGGCATCACGGGCAGCGGCACGATCGTCAACCGCACCACCCTGACCGGTGCCACGCAGGCGGTGGTCGCGAACGACTTTTCCGCGTCCGGCTATCCGACGTTCATCAATGCAGGGATGATCCGGACGACCGCCGGCACCAGCGGCTTTTTCGCGGCGTCGCTGGGGTTCAACGTCAACCGGTTCGAGAATAGCGGGACGATCGCCGCGAACGGGGACGGCGTGTCGTTCAGTTCGCAGGGTGAATTCGTCAACAGCGGTACGATCACTGCCGCAGGCACGGGCGTATCGCTGTTCGGGCCGAGCTTCGCCAATAGCGGCACGATCCGCTCGACCGGCGGCACCGGCGTCATCCTGTCGGGGTCGTCCGGGTCGGCCTGGACGAACAGCGGGCTGATCGAGGGGGCGACGGCGGGCGCGCGCATCAGCAGCGCGCTGGTGAACACGGGAACGATCACGTCGGCAGCGACCGGCGTGCAGATCGATTATTACGGTGTGCTCGACAACCGCGCGGGCGGCGTGGTGACGGGTGGCGTCGCTGGGATCGCGGGCACGTCCGATTCGCTGTTCAACGCCACGATCGTCAATGCCGGCACGATCAACGGCAATGTGCGCCTCGTCGGAAACTGGGGCAGCAGCTATAGCAACAACCGCTATTTCGCGCTGGCGGGGGGCGTGCTGAACGGCAGCCTGACGCTCGGCAATGGCGATACGCTGATCACCGAATTCGCCAATGGCGGCGCGGGCGCGTTCGCCGGCATCACGGGCACGGTGACGGCGTCGGGAACGCTGCTGCGCTACCGCGTGCGCGCCGACGCGGCGGCGATGCTCGATCGGCCCGCGGGCTTCGCCGGAACGGGTTATGACCTGTACGACGGCGCGACGCTTACACTCACCGGCACCGCGACGCAGTCGGCGCCGACCTTCTACGCAGCGCCGCTGTCGCTGGCTGGCTTTGGTATCGTCGACATCGACGGCACGATCACCGCGACGAGCCAGCCCGCGATCCAGGTCACCGCGCTCGCAATTGCGCCGGGCGAGACCGCACCGGCCACGAGCGGTCTGGCGATCACCAGCCGGGGATCGCTGACGCTCGATCATCCGGACGATGCGAGCTATCCCTATGCGGCGGTCGCGCTCGGCGGGAGCGACAGCTTCACCAACGCGGGCACGATCACCGTGCGCGATCGTGCGACGACGATCTACAGCCCGGTCTACGCGATCGGCGGCGGCAAGGACGTCGTCAACAACGGTACGATCACGCTCGTCAACGCCGGCGGCTTGAGGGGCGCACAGACATTCACGAACGCAGGCGCGATCGTCCAGACCGGCGCGGCGTCGTCCACAGCCGTGATCGGCGGGGTTGCCGCAGTCACGAACACGGGCACGATCGACGCCACCGGTACCGCCATCCTGCTGAGCTATGGAAATTCGATCGTCAATTCGGGACGGATCGCAAGCTCCGGATCGGCAGCGATCGCGACGTCGGAATACGAAACCGCGTACCGCGCGACGATCACCAACCAGGCCGGCGGGACCATTGCGGGCGCGAACGGCCAGGCGTCGATCCGGATTGCCGGCGGGACGCTCTCCAATGCCGGGACCATCACCGGGTCGGTCGATCTGGGCTATTCGGTTTACGGCCAGTCCTACTCGGAAGCCACCTACATCGCCAATGGCGGCACGCTCGCGGGTGATCTGCGCTTCGGCGCGGGCGACGACATGTTCGTCGCGGTGGACGATGCGACCGGGGTCAGCGGGACGATCGACGGCGGGGAGGGGACGGATACCTTCGTCCGTGCCCGCACGAGCAGCGGCACGGTGACGCTGGGCGCGTCCCTGCCGATCAGCTTCGAGCGGGAAGGCGTGCGTGCGCTCGGTACCGCAACCGTCGCGACGATCGCCGCAGCGACGCCGTTCGCGGCCGATGTCATCGTTTCGGGCGATGGTTCGATCGTCAACACCGCGACGCTTCTGGGCCGGGTCTCGGCCGAGTCGACCAGCTTCGGCCAGACCAGCGACACGGGACGGCTTGCGTCGTTTACGAACAACGGCAGCATCGCGCTGGGATTCTTCGGTGCCGTGGACAGCATGGTCAATGCCGGTACGATCGGAACCGACACCCTGGCCGGCACGGCGGTGGCGATTTACCAGGATAGCCCGCTGGCGTTTGCCAATAGCGGAAGCATCGTCAGCAGCGGCCGTTCGAGCACGATATATGTGGGCGGCACGGACGTCGGTTTCGCCAATAGCGGCACGATTGCCAATCGTGGGACCGGCCTCGCCGTATCGCTGTTCAGCAATTATGGCGGGACGATCGCTGCGACGAACAGCGGCACGCTCTCGGGTGGCTTCGACGCGTCGTCGTACAACTTCTACGGCGCGGGTAGCACGTCGGTATCACTCGACAACAGCGGTACGATCACGCGGGCGGACGCTGCCGCCGTCGAACTCTATGTCGATCCGAGCGCGGCGGCTGGCAGCGTGTCATTGACCAATTCGGGTATGATCGAAGCGACCGGCGTCGACGGCATCGGTGCGATCGCAAGTGTCGTCGGCTATGCAAGCGATGCCGCTCAGACCATCAATGTGGTCAATTCGGGGACCATCCGTGCAACCGGCAGCGGCGGCGTCGCGCTGCTTCTCAACAGCAACGCTCCTGTCGCGGCTACGGTGGTCAACGCCGTCGCCGGGGTCATCGAGGCCACGGGAGCGACCGCCACTGCGCTCCTGTCCTACGAAGCGGGCGTCAACCTGACGAACGCGGGCGTCATCCGCGGCAATGCCGGCCACATGATTGCGGCCGACGATCCCTTCGCAGACTATCTCGGCGCGGCCTATGTCGCCGGCGCGATCCAGACCGGCGGCAGCGCCGACGACCGGATCGTCAACACGGGCACGATCATCGGATCGGTCGCGCTGGGTGCCGGCAACGACATGATCGAGAATCGCGGACGGATCGAGGGCGACGTGTTCCTCGGGGCCGGCGACGACAGCTTCCTGCAACTGGCAAGCGCGACGCTGATCGGTACCGTCGACGGCGGCACCGGGCTCGACAGCCTGATCGTCGATGCGACCGGCGGTGGTGCGGTCAACGGCGACCAGTTCATCAACTTCGAACGATTCAACCAGATCGGCCAGGGCAGTGTCGCCTATTCGGGCAATTTCCGCTTCGACACGATCGGTGTGTCGATGGGCAGCGTCACGGTCGCGGCGGGCGAGACACTGGCCAGCAACGGCCCCGTCACGCTGACCGGGTCGGACACCGCCGAGACGGTGAGCAACAGCGGCACGATTGCAGATTCGGTCATGCTGCTGGGCGGCAATGACCGCTTCGTCAACGCGGGCATGGTCGGCGGGGCCGTATCGCTGGGCGACGGCGATGACGAATTCGTCGAACAGGCCGGGAGCCGTGTCGTCGGCGGCGTCGATGGCGGCGCGGGCAACGACCTCTACACGATCGCGCTTGCCGGCGATCATGCGGGCCTTGGCGCGCGGACCGGGTTCGAGCGGCTGGGTGTCAGCGGTTCGGGTACGCTGTCGCTGATGCTCGACCAGAGCTTCGACCAGATCGCGCTGGCCGGCACCGGACTGAACCTCGCACTGGCCAGCTATACCGTCGGCGCGGTGACGGGATCGGCAGGGGCCGAAACGCTGCGCGTCGACGATATCGGCACCGTCTCGCTGGGTGCGGGCGACGACAGCGTCACGCTCGGCACGACGCGCGCGACGGGCCGCTATGACGGCGGTACGGGAACCGACACGCTGCGCTTCGGTGCATCGGCGCCGGTCACGCTGGCGGGCACGGCAACCGGCTTCGAACAGGTCGTGCTGGCAGGCGGTGCGCTGACCATCACGGGAACGCTGGGGACCAGCGGCGCCCCGCTCGCATTCGACGCGGGCGAGCAGCGTATCACGGTCGCCGATGGCGGAACGCTGGCCGGCATGATCGATCTCGGCGGGGGCAATGACAGTTTCCGCCTTGCCGCGAACGGGACGGTAAACGGAATGGTCATCGGCGGTGCCGGCACCGATGTCGCGACGATCGAGCTGCAGGGCAATCGCACGCTCGGCGCGGTGCTGAGCGGGTTCGAAACGCTCGCAACCGAAGGCGCCGGTACGGTGACGCTGACCGGTGCGCAGGCCTATGACCGCGTGCTGGCGAGCGGCGACCTGGCGATCGCGGCGGGTGCGTCGCTGGTCGCGCCGCAGGTCGTGTTCGCCGGCGGCAATAACCGCTTCGCGATCGCCGGCACCTTCGCAGGCTCGGTCGACGGTGGCGGGGGCAGCGATACGATCGCCGTATCGGGGGGCAGCCAGACGACGCCGGTCGCCTTCGGCTCGATCACGAATGTCGAGGCGTTCACGATGTCGGGCGGCTATGCGACGGTGTCGGGTACGGCGGCGTTCGGCAGCCTCGACCTGACCGGGGGACGGCTGGTCGGACTGGCCGGGTCGACGCTCGGCGCGCCGCAGATCCTGGTCCGTCAGGGTGCGACCTTCGGGTCGGCCGGCACGGTCAACGCCAGTGTGACGGTCGCAGGGACGCTCAGCCCCGGCGCATCGCCCGGCACGATGACGGTGAACGGCAATGTCGCGCTGCAATCGGGGTCGGTTTCGCTGTTCGAGATTACCCCGACGGTGTCGGACAAGCTGCTCGTCAACGGCACACTGACGATCGCGTCGGGTGCGACGCTTCAGTTCGCGCCGAGCGGCACGCTGCGCCCCGGCACATCCTATGACCTGGTCATCGCGAGCGGCGGGATCACCGGCAGCTATTCGACGATCATCAAGCCCGACACGCTGTTCGGGTTCGTCGTCCAGCGCGCCGATCGGATCCAGCTGCTTGGTCAGTTCCTTGGCGATGCGAGCTTCTCGCCGCAGATCGCCCGCAGCATCGCCTATGCCAATGCGACGCTGGCGACGGTGTCCGCGACGAGCACGCTGTTCGACGCGCTGCCGTCGCTGCTGACCGCCAGCGGCGCATCGAACCCGGTGGCGTTCGCGCAGATCACGCCTGAAGCCTATGCATCCGCAACGCAGATCGGTGTCGACAATGCGCTTGCCCTTTCGGGGGTCGCGCGCGGCGCGGCGTTCGGCACGACGGGCGACGACGCGCATGCCTTCACGTTCGCGCAGACACTGGGCGGATGGCACCGGCTTGGCGGGGACCCGGCGGCAGGTAGCGCGATGGCGCAGAGCCAGAGCTACGGGTTCCTTGGCGGGATCGGGTTCGGCAGCGCCGACTGGAGCATCGGCGGGTTCGCCGGCTATCTCAACGATCGCCAGCAGATCGACACGCTCGGGGCACGGACCAAGCTCGACGGCGTCGTCGCGGGCATCCATGGCCGTTACCGCACCCAGGGCGGTCTCGGCCTGACCGCATCGGTGCTCTACGACGGCGGGACGGCACGGACGATGCGGGCCCTGCCGGGGACCGCGTCCGCCAACGGGCGCTATGATCTCCACAGCTGGGTCAGCGACGTTTCGGTCAGCTATGATCTCGACATGGGCTCGGACTGGGCGCTTCGCCCGCGCGCAGGGGTCACCTATGTGCGCACCACGCGCGACGGCGTGACGGAAACGGGCGGCAGTCCGTTCGCGCTGACCGTCGAACGGGACCGGCATGTCGCGGGCTTCGCCGATGCCGGGCTGTCATTTGCACGCCCCGAACTGTCGACGAACCCCTTCCGCCCGTTCGTGTCACTCGGCGCACGGTACCAGATCGAAGGCACGCGGACCGACGCGGTTGCGGGCTATGCCGGCGGCGGGCTGGGTCTGATGTCGCTCGGCGCGCAGCGGGCGCGGATGGTCGGCACGGCGGCGGCGGGTATCGCGTACCGCCTGCCGAGCGGGCTCGACGTCTTCGCCTCGGCCGGCTCGCAGACCGGTCGCGACGATCATCAGGAAAGCATCACCGCGGGCGTGCGGCTGAGGTTCTGAACGGGGGCAACCGGGGTATGCCGCGTGCGGCTATCGTCACGCGGCATACCCCGGTCCGCGCTCAGCCGCGCTGGCGGCGTTGCGCGTGAAGTTCGGCCTTGGCGAGCAGCGCGTGGAGATCGTCGCGGGCGATGTCGAAGCTTTCGTGCATATCCTCGAGCGCGGCGTCGATGTCGTCGGGGTGAAATCCCGCGGCGCGGCGGTCGGCCGCGATCGCGGCGGGGGGCAGCGCGCTGTGATGCGGATAGGGGTGCCGCGTCACGCGGTAGAAGAGGACGGCGACCAGCACGAGCACGACCGAATTGAGCGCGACGGGGACGAGCGCGAAGGCGTAGCCCGCCGTATGGATGCCGGGGCCGCCGATCACTGCGGTCAGCGCCGCGGCGCCGCCGGGCGGGTGCAGGCAGCGGAGCAGCGACATCGCGAGGATCGCAGCCCCGACCGCCACACCCGCGGCCAGCGTGGCGTCGGGGATGAGCTGAAACGCGGCGACACCGATCGCGGCGGACAGCGTGTTGCCGCCGATCACCGGCCAGGGCTGTGCTAGCGGGCTCGACCGGACCGCGAAGACGAGCACCGCCGACGCCCCCAGCGGCGCGACGATCTGTGGAACGTCGCCGACGGGGAGCAGCGCGACGCAGACGAGCATCGTCAGCGCGATGCCGATACAGGCGCCGACGCCCCCGAGCAGGCGGTCGGCGGGAAAGGCCTTCGCCCAGAAGGCTTTGGCGCGGGGCAGGGGCATGAGCGATCGTCCGTGTGGCTGAGCGTGCCGCCCCTACGCTGCGCCCGTGCATTTCGCTATGTCGCGCGTCACCGGGATCGCTAGAGGACGGTGAAGATGGATGATGGCGAGGCATGATGCTGGGGGATGTGACCAGGCGGCGTATCGGCCGCGAGGCGGAGCCGCTGGTGATCATCGACGGCTTTGCCGAGGATCCGGACGGATTGCGCAAGGCCGCGGCGGACGCGGCGTTCGGATCCGCGGGCGAGCATTATCCCGGTCTCCGCGCGGCGCTGCCCGAACATTATCTTGCCGACCAGCTTCCGCGGATCGCCCGCGCGCTGGGCCGCGATTTCGGGCCATGCCGCCGCATCCATGTCGTCGATGCGCAATTCTCGATCGTCACGGTGACGCCCGACGCGCTCGAGATCCGGCAACGGCTGCCGCATGTCGATGCCTATGCGCGCGACCGGATCGCGCTGATCCATTATCTGTCGCCGACGAACCGCGACGGGACCGCCTTCTTCCGTCATCGCGCCACCGGGTTCGAGACGGTCGACGAGACGCGCGCGCCCGACTTCTTCGAACGGCTCGGCCGTGAGGTCGCGGCCATGCCGCCGCACGGCTATATCGCCGATGATACCGCATTGTTCGAGCGGACCGCGCTGGTCGATGCCGCCTATAACCGGGCGTTGCTGTACCGCAGCTATGTGCTGCACAGCGGCGCGATCGCGCGCGATGCGGTGTTGTCGGCGGATCCGGCGGCGGGGCGGCTGACGATCACCGCGTTCCTCGCGATCGAATGAGGCTATTGCCGGCCCGCCCAGCGGATCGCGTTGACGAGCACCCGCCGATAGGTCGGGTCGTCATAGGCCTCTGGTAAATGGCCGAGCGCCGAATAGACCATGCGGCCTTTGGTGCGCGGATTGGTCCAGATGACGGGGTGCGTCCCCATCGCGAGCTTGGCGCCCGGACGGTAGCTCGCCTCGTCGAGCGTCGCGAGCACGGTCATGCCGCGGGCGGCCGGATTGGCGTTGAAGGAATACCATTCGTCGACCGCGGTCCAGGGCAGGCGCACCCCCGCCATGACCGGATGGTCGGGGCGATCGACGACGAGCCGCGCGCGCTGGAACTGATCCTCGCCGCCCGGATGGCCGATGAACTTCGTGCCGATCACCGTGTCGCTGTACCAGGCGTCGGTATGGCTGTCGTCGCCCGCGGCATGCAGCGCGACGACGCCGCCGCCGCGCGCGACGAAGCGGGCGAAGGCCACGCGCTGGTCTGGCGTCAGGAATCCACCGCTGGCGCTGTTGAGCACGACGACGGAGAAGTGGCGCAGCTGTTCGTCGTTGAAGACCGCCGCATTTTCGGTCGCGTAGCTCGTCCGACCCAGGCCCTGCACAATGTCGGCGAGCACGCGGTTCGAATGCGGGATATGCTCGATATGCCGCCAGCCATTGGTCTTCGACACGATCAGCACCGCGTCATGCAAGTCCTTGGGCAGCACGGGGGCGACGGTGTCGGTCGTGGCCTTCGGCAAATGCGGATCGGGCGCGGCCTGCGCCGTGGTGAGCAGGGCGGCCAGCGCCAACATCTTGAGCATCGTGCAATCTCCCGCCCGGTCCTAGCGCGCGGGACCATCGGAGTTCAACTGGTAGCGATAACGCGCTATGCTGGGTCATAAATATGATGGGGGAGTTGAGAGCGAATGTCTGGAAGATCCAAGCGCGCGCTGGTCGCGCTGATGCTGGTGTCCGCGCCTGCGACCGCGCAGACGTCTCAGGACCGTGCGCGGGCGATTGCGGGGGAGCCCGCCGCGGCGCCGCAGCGGCTCAGGCTGACCGACGTTCCCGTGGCGACGGGCAAGCCGACCGCACTGTTCGACGGGCGCAGTCTCAAGGGCTGGACCGCGTGGCTCGGCTATCCTGACCCGTCGATCACCTATCAGGCAAAGCCGGGCACGCCGCCGATCGGCACG
Organism: Sphingomonas sp. BK481; assembly: GCF_014194875.1. Classification (NCBI taxonomy): domain Bacteria; kingdom Pseudomonadati; phylum Pseudomonadota; class Alphaproteobacteria; order Sphingomonadales; family Sphingomonadaceae; genus Sphingomonas; species Sphingomonas sp. BK481. The sequence goes on from NZ_JACIAP010000007.1 coordinate 88,455, forward strand.
AGCAGGGACACCAAGGGCGATTTCGCGGTGCGCAGCGTCGACGGGGCACCGGCGATCTGGGTGAAGGGCGAGACCTGGGGCAGCCTGGTCCACCAGGCGGACCTTCGCGACTATCACCTGCGGCTGCAGTTCAAATGGGGCGCCAGGACCTGGGCGCCGCGCGCGACGCAGCCGCGCAACAACGGCCTGCTCTATCATACGCATGGCGCGCCGGGCGAGGTGTTCGGGACGTGGCGGCCCTCGGTCGAGTTCGAGATCATGACCGGATCGACCGGGATGATCGTCGCGGTCGGCAGCAAGCTGCGCGGCCGTACCGGGGTGACGTTCGATCCGTCGCTGGTCGAACCGCATCTCCGCTTCCGTGCCGGGGGACGCGAGATCGACATCGTCAACAGCACGCCGACCTGGAACGTCGAGGCGGCGACCGATGCCGAGCGGCCGATCGGCGCGTGGAACACGCTCGACCTCTATGTCGTCGGCGACCGCGCGGTGCATGTCGTCAACGGCTTCCCGGTCGGCGAAGTGCATGATCTGGCGACGATCGGCCCCGACGGCCGGCAGCCGCTGACGCATGGCCGGATCCAGCTGCAGTCCGAAGGCGCCGAGACCTGGTTCCGCGCGATCACGGTCGAGCCGATCACGACCCTGCCGAAGATCGTCGTGGGGCAGTAGGGGGCGGGGCAGTAGGGGGCGGGGCGTGCGCGGCTGCGGGCTGGTCGCGCCAGATCCAGCGCAGCATGTCGGGCAGGATCGCGCCGCCGTCCGCGTCCGAATGGCCACCGCGCGTCCACGCCGTTCGGACGTCGTAGCGCGGGCCCGGGCGGTGATCCGCATCGGCCTGCGCGTTCGCCCAGGCGAGGCTCTTTGCCATCTGCTGGTTGGCGAGAAACCAGTTGCCATGTTCGTCGTCGAGATCGGCCGCCCCGTCCTGCAGGACGATGCGCAAGGGGCGGATCGGGCTCTTGCGGATGAGCCCCGGATAGAGGTCGCCGCCGAGCGTGCGGGGTGCGCCGTCCGGGCCGAGCGTGAGGCCGATCGACGTATAGCTGCCGATGAAGCTGATGACGTTGCCGAACGCTTCCGGATGCCGCCACGCGATCGTCCAGGAGGCGATCGCGCCGCTCGACGTGCCGCCGATCGCGCGGCGCTTCGGATCGTCGGCGAACCGCCAGCGTGCCGCGACCGCGGGCAGCAGTTCGTTGAGCGTCATCCAGCCATAATCGTCGGACAGCGCGTCATATTCCTCCACCCGGTGATCCGGGTTGGCCATGCCGAGCGTGTCGGGATAGTGCGTCGCGCGGTGACCGGGGGTCACGAAGATGCCGAGCGTCGGCGGAATCGCGTGCTGTAGGATCAGCGTGTCGAGGACCGCGGGCACCCTGAGCGACCCTGCCGGATTCGTCGCGCGCTGCCCGTCCTGGAACAGCAGCAGATTGGGCGGGCGGCGTGGATCATAGCCGGGCGGGACATAGACCCAGTAGCGCCGCACCGTGCCGGCAAAGCGCCGCGACCGGAGCTCGAACGGGCCGGCCAGCGTTCCCCGCAGTGCCGGCGCCGGCGCCGGTGGGGGGGGCGGTGGGGGCGCGGTCTGTGCGGGGGGCTGCGCAGCTGTCGCCGACACGGTCAACGCGGCGCCCAGCAGGGCCGCCGCCGTCAGGATCACGCGCATCTCCGCCCCCCTCATAGTGTCGGGTCAGCCTAGCACAGCGCGGGCGCGGTGCGAATCGGTGTGGGGGATCGGGATTATCTCCCGGCGCGGGGAGATTGTCGGCATCCGGATCGTTCAATCCCCGTCCGATCGGCCCGTGCGTCCGATGTCACACGGGGGAGACGAGACGATGCGTATGACGGCGTTCGGCGACGCAAGGGTCTAGGCGAGGATGAGCCGGCCCGGGATCAGGCGCATCGTCGTCATCGCCGTCGTGCTGCTGGGTCTGTGCGGGATCGCGTTTGCCGCAATCGCATACCGGCCCGCCATCGCCCGCGTGACGCGCCCCGATCCCCGGCAGTTCGATCCCGCGCTGGTCGCGCGCGGCGCCAATCTGGCGCGGCTGGGCAATTGCGTCAGCTGTCATCAGGCGGCGGGCGGGCGTCCCTATGCGGGCGGCTATCCGATCAAGACGCCGTTCGGGACGATCTATGGCAGCAACATCACGCCCGATGCCGCGACCGGGATCGGATCATGGTCGCCGGCCGCGTTTCGCCGGGCGATGCACGAGGGCGTCGGGCGCGACGGCAGCCATCTCTATCCGGCCTTTCCCTATACGCATTATGCGGGCGTGGCGGACGGCGATGTGGACGCGCTTTATGCATTCTTGATGACCCGGCCGGCGGTGCGCGCGGTGCCGCCCGCTAACCGGATGATTCCGCCGCTCGGCTTCCGGCCGCTGCTGGCGGGCTGGAAGCTGCTGTTCTTCGATCCGCAGCCGGTCGTCGCCGATCCGCGCCAGTCGGCCGCGTGGAACCGGGGGCGGTATATCGGCGAGACGCTGGCGCATTGTACCGCCTGCCACAGCCCGCGCGGCCTGTTGCAGCAGGAGAAGCGCGGCGACCAGGCCTATGACGGCGGCTGGTCGGGCGGCTGGTATGCGCCGCCGATCAACGCGCACTCGCCCGCGGTGCGTGCCTGGACCGTCGAGCGGCTCGACGCCTATTTCCGCACCGGGCTCAGTACGGCGCATGCCGCGGCGGCGGGGCCGATGGGGCCGGTCACCTATAATCTGGCGCGCGCGGCGCCGGCCGATGTCCGCGCGCTCGCGACCTATCATGCGTGGCAGATGCGCGCTGCGCCCGCCGCGCGGGCCGAGCCGCGGCTGCCCGATCGTAGAACGCTCGCAGGCCAGCGGCATCCCGAGGGCGCGCGGCTGTATGCGGGGGCGTGCGCGGTCTGCCACGAGCCGGGGGCGGCGATGATGGTCGCCGGGCGTCCCGCGCTGCCGCTCGGCACGCCGCTGCACGAGGCGAACCCGCGCGACACGATCCAGGTCATCCTCAAGGGGCTGAAACCGCCGGTCGCGCCGCGCGGGCCGTATATGCCCGCCTTTGCCGATGCGCTGGACGACCGGCAGGTGGCGGAGGTCGTCGCCTATCTCCAGGCCCGGCACGGGACGGGGCCGGCTTGGCCAGACCTCGAGAAAGACGTCGCTGCGGCGCGCAAGGAGGGTGAATGATCGACCTGACCGTCAACGGGGCGACCGCGCGCGTCGATGTCGATCCCGCCACCCCGCTGCTCTATGTGCTGCGCGACGATTTGCGGCTGCATGCGGCCAAGTTCGGGTGCGGGCTGGGGCAATGCGGGGCGTGCACCGTGCTGGTCGACGACCGGCCGGTCTTTGCCTGCCTGCTGCCCGTCGGTGCGGTCGGTACCCGCACGGTCACGACGGTCGAGGGGCTGGGCAGCGCGGCGGCGCCGGGCGACGTCCAGCGCGCGTTCCTGCACGAGCAGGCGGCGCAATGCGGCTATTGCATCCCCGGGATGATCGCGCGCGCCGAGGGGCTGTTGCGCAAGACCGTCACGCCGATCGAAACCGAGCTGCGCAGCGCGATGGCGCCGTCGCTCTGCCGGTGCGGGACGCATATGCGGATCCTGCGCGCGGTACGGCGCGCGGCGGTGATGCGCGGCGGCGGGGTGGTCGAGCCTGCGGAGCCGGTGACGTGAGCGGACAGGCGTCGCGGCGCGACATACTCGGCGGGCTGCTGGTCGCCTTCGCGCTCGCGCCGACGGCCGCGCTGGCGCAGACCGGCGGCGGCGAGGGCAGCGGCGGACCGCCGACGGTCGCGCCCGATTTGCCGGGGACGCTCGCCAAATTTCCCGATCTCGACGCGTGGATCCGCATCGGTCCCGATGGCCGGGTCACGGTGTTCACGGGCAAGGTCGAGCTCGGCACCGGCGTGAAGACCGCGATGGCGCAGCTGGCCGCCGACGAACTCGACGTCGCGATCGGGCGGGTCGACCTGATCACCGCGGATACCGCGCTGACCCCGAACGAGGGCGTGACCGCGGGCAGCCAGACGCTCGAGCAGAGCGGTACCGCGATCGCCAATGCCGCCGCCTGTGTCCGGCTGCTGCTCGCCGAGACCGCGGCGGCGCGCTGGGGCGTGGCGGCGACGACGCTGTTCACGCGCGACGGCGTCGTGCTGGACGGGCAGGGGCGGCGTGCGACCTATGCCGAGCTCGCCGCGTCGACGTCGCTGGCGGTGCGTGCGCGCGCCGACGTGCCGCGCAAGCCTGTGGCGGCGCGGCGGCTGATCGGGCGACCGGTGCCGCGCGTCGACCTGCCCGCCAAGCTGACCGGGCTGCCGAGCTATGTGCAGGACATGCGGCTGCCGGACATGGTGCATGCGCGCGTCCTGCGCGGGCCGTCGTCGGGGACGCGGCTGACGCCCGATCTTGCCGCGCTGCGACGGCAGCCGGGCGTCGCGCGGGTCGTTGAGGTCGGGCGGTTCGCGGCGATCGTCGGTCCGCGTGAATGGCCGCTCGAACAGGCGCTGCGCGTCGCCAATCAGGGTGCATGGACGCGCGACGCGGCTGTGCCCGCGCTGCCGCCGATGCCCGCGGGACTGCTGGAGATGCGGCGCGAGAGCAGTGTGATCGACACGCGTCGCGACGCGTCCGCGGCGCCGGGCGTGCGGCGGCTGTCCGCGCGGTACGACCGGCCCTATCTGATGCACGGTGCGATCGGGCCGTCTTGCGCGGTGGCGCTGATGGCCGAGGGGCAATTGACGGTGTGGACGCACAGCCAGGGCGTCGAGCCGCTGCGCACCGCGATCGCCGAGCTGGTCGCGATGCCCGCCGACCGCGTCCGCTGCGTCCACCGCGAGGGGGCGGGCTGTTACGGGCATAATGGGGCGGACGACGTCGCGGGCGATGCCGCGCTGATCGCATGTGCGATGCCCGGCGTTCCGGTCCGGCTGCAATGGAGCCGCGAGCAGGAACATGGCTGGGAACCGCTCGGGCCGGCGATGCTCGCGCAGATCGACGCGACGCTCGATGCGTCGGGGCGGATCGTCGACTGGCGGCATCAGGTGTGGAGCAACACGCACAGCACGCGGCCCGTCGCGGCGGGCGACCTGCTCGCAGGCGTGGAGGTGGTGCCGCCATTCACGCCGACGCCGCCCAAGCCGATCCCGCAGCCCAATGGCGGCGGCGATCGCAACGCCATCCCGCTTTATCGCTTTGCCAACCAGAGCATCGTCAGCCATTTCCTGCCCGACATGCCGGTGCGCGTGTCGGCGCTGCGCGGGCTGGGCGCGCATCTGAACATCTTCGCGCTCGAAAGCGCGATGGACGAGCTCGCGGCGGCGGCGGGGCGTGACCCGGTCGCGTTCCGGCTCGCGCATCTCGACGATCCGCGCGCTGCCGACGTGATCCGGCGCGCGGCGGCGCGGTTCGGGTGGAGCCGCTACCGGCCCCGGCCCAATCGCGGGCGGGGCTTCGCCTTTGCGCGGTACAAGAATCACGGCGCCTATTGCGCGGTCGCGCTCGATGTCGAGCGGATCCCCGACGAGGGGCGGTTGATCGTCCACCGCGCGGTCGTCGCGGTCGACAGCGGCGAGGCGGTCAATCCCGACGGCATCCGCAACCAGGTCGAGGGCGGGTTGCTCCAGTCGCTGAGCTGGACCGCATATGAGTCCGCGGGACACGACGGTGCGCGCCGGACCGATTATGACTGGAGCGGCTATCCGATCCTGCGGTTCGCGGACGTGCCGCACAGCGTCGTCGTCGAGGTGATCGACCGGCCGGGTACGCCGTTTCTGGGTACGGGCGAGTGCGCGCAGGGGCCCACCGCCGCCGCGCTCGCCAATGCGCTGGCGGCGGCGACGGGGGTCAGGACCAGGAGCATGCCGCTGGCGGGGGGGCTGGCGACACGCTCCTAATCATCGGCGGTCGTCGGGCGACCGCCGTATTGGTCGGGTCAGGCGCCGCCGGCGACCGGGGCGAGCGTCTGCTGGTGCTGGACCACGCGCCATTCCTCATGCTCGAGCCGGCGCATCGTCGTCGTGCAATAGGCGGTATAGCCGGTTGCGCCTTCGCGACTCGCCTCGGCCTTGTAGGCGATCGCGATCAGGCCCTCCTGCGGGCGCATGATCTGCTGTTCGCTGAACCGGACCTCCGACCAGCGCGGCGTATCGGCGACCGCCTCGATCGCCTGCGCGCCGGTCATCACGAAGGGCTGCTCGGGAAGCACCATCACGCATTCGTCGTCGATCAGCGTGTGATACTGGTCCGCGTCGCCCGTCCACAGGCTTTCTTCAAATGCCCAGACCCTGGTGTCGTCCATTGCTCGTCTCCTTCTGTCGGGGTCGAGCGCGGGGACGGCCTACTTCGTTCCTCACAATCGGTGAGACGAGGGTCTTTTGACCATCGGAGCATCCTATGTTTCCGACGCGTGTGTGGCTGCCGACCGACGCGCCGGTCGGCAGCCCTCGTCCTACAGCCCGTAGGAGAGCCGGAGGTACCCGAACCGGCCCGGGATGTCATAGGTCGTCGGGTCGAAGTTGTTCAGGCTGCAGCTGAAGCAGGCGGGGGGATCCTTGTCGAAGACGTTGTTCACGCCGAAGGTCAGCGCGAGCTTCGAATCGAGCCAGGTCGGCCGGAACTGGAGCTGGACGTCGCCGTAGAGGCGGCTCTTCAGGGCGTTCTCCGCAGCGATCTCGTCGACATTGTCGATATAGCGTCCGGTGACGCTGGCGGTGACCGGGCCTACCGACCAGTCGATCGTGCCCAGTCCCTTGAAATGCGGATAGGTCTGATCGGGCGAGCCGCGTTCGGTGCCGACATAGTCGGTCGTGACGAAGCCGTCGGTCGCGGGCGTGCGCTCGCTGTACTTGAGCAGATAGTTGCCCGAGACATAGAGGCCGAAGCGCCCGGCGCCGGTTTCGCCCGAGCGGACCGTCAGCGTCGCGTCGATGCCCTTGGTGCGGATGCCGCCGGTGTTGAGCAGCAGGCCGTTGATCGCGGTCACGATGCCGCTGGGGGCACGCCGCACCGCCGCGCAGCTGAGCGCGTCGCCGGTCTGGGCGCAGCGGCTGAGCAGCACCTGGGCCGGGATCGACGCGATCGAGTCGTCGACCTTGATGTCGTAGTAGTTGACCTCGAGGCTGAGCGCCGAGAGCGTGCCGCCGCGGGCCCAGCTGGGGCTGTAGACGCCGCCGAACAGCAGCGTCCGGGCGGTTTCAGGGCGCAGCTCGCTGTTGCCGCCGGTGAGCACCGGCAACTGGCCCGAGGGTTCGGCATAGCTGCCATTGCCGGGCACGCCGTTGGCGACGCAGTTCGCGCGAACGGTCGGGTTGGACTGGAACAGCCCGCCCGCGGCGCTGGTGCAGGGATCGTCGATCGAGGCGTCGAACCGCGACTGCGCGCCGAACAGCTCGCCGATCGACGGTGCGCGCAGCGATTCGGCATATTGGCCGCGCAGCAGCAGGTCGCTGACGGGCTTCCACAACGCGCCGCCGCTGAGCGTCGTATTGCCCCCGAAGGTCGAATAGTTCGAGTGGCGGACCGCGCCGTTCAGCTCGAGCGAGGCGATGCCGGGAATGTCGCGCAGCAGCGGCAGGCGGATTTCGCCATAGACCTCGTCGACGTTGAACTTGCCGCTGGCTGCCTGTGCCGGGATGTCCGCGCCGAGGCCCGCCTGGATGATCGGGTCGGGCGTGAAGCTGCCGAACTGATAGCGATGCTCATAGCCGACCGCGATGCCGACCGGCCCGCCGGGCAGGTCGAACAGCTCGCCGGAGATATTGGCGGTATAGTCGTTCAGCTTCTGGCGGCTGCGGTCGCGTTCGTCGAAGCCGATATAGCCGAGCATCGCCGGGGTGATCGAGCCGACCCCGCCGAAGAAGTTGAACGGCACGCATTCGCCGGTGCACTGGCTGATCGGGCCGATCGCGCGGGCGAGGCGCGCGGCGTTGATGTTGCCGGTGAACAGCTGCTTGGCATCGTTATAGCCGATGACCGCGCTCGCATCCCAATACCAGTTGTGGCCGAACATCTGGAACTTGCCGTCCAGCGTGCCGGTCAGCGACATGGTGTCGACCTGCTGGCTGTAGGTGCGCTGCCCCGCCTCGACGAGGCGGCGGAAGATCGCGGTGTAGTTCTGCCCGGGGACGAGCGTCACGCCGAACGGGTTGAACGGGTTGGTGGCATCGACCGAGAGCGTGTCGAGCATGTTGCCGTTGCCGACGTCGGGACCGATGCCGAGCGGGAGGAACGCCGCCTGGTTCTGCGAATTGCGGCGGTTATAGACCGCCTTCACGCGCAGGTTGAGCGCCTCCGAAAATTCGGCGCGCGTGTTGACGAAGCCGCCGAACCGCTCGACCGGCGTCAGGAAATAGTTGAGCGGGGCGAAGTTGAACCGGTCGGCGGCGGTGAACGCCTTGAAGTCGCCGGTGGCGAGCGTCGGGTCGTAGACCGGCCGGCCGCTGGCGACGGGGCCACGCAGCGTGATGTTCTGGCCGTTCACCAGGAACCGGCCGAAGGGCGTGAAGCTGGAGCAGCCGCCGATGGGTTCGGCGCAGCTGGTCTGCCCCGGATTGGGGAATTGCGAGATGTCGCGGTCGGCGGCGCTGACCGATTCCTGCTTGGTGTAATAGCCGCCCGCGACGACGTGCACGCCCTGGCTGCCAAAACCGTAGCTCAGTTGGTAATCCTGCGTCTTGCCGTCATTGTCGCCGAGATACTGGCCATATTGCGCCGATCCCTTGAACCCCTTCTGGTTCTGCTTGGTGATGATGTTGACGACGCCGGCGATCGCGTCGGACCCGTATTGCGTCGAGGCGCCCGATTGCAGCACCTCGATCCGTTCGATCATCGAGGACGGGATCGAGTTGAGATCGACCGTCGCCGGGATGCCGCTGGCCGACGCGCCGTTGACGAAGCGCAGGCCGTCGACGAGCACGAGCGTCCGCTTGGGACCGAGATAGCGCAGGTCGAGCACCGCGGAGCCCGCGCCGACGCCGCCGCCATCGGGCGGGTTGCCGAAATTGCCCGAGCTGTTGAACTTCGAATTGAGGCCGCCCGACGAGGCGGGCAGGCGTTGCAGGATGTCCGCGACGGACGACAGACCGGTGCGCGCGATCGCGTTCTCATCCACAGTTATGACGGGCGATGGCTGATCGAGCGGGTCGCGGCGGATGCGCGATCCGGTGACGATGATGTCTTCGGTGGGGGCCTCGGTCGCCGCGGGGGCGGTGGGCGTCTGGGGGTCGGTCGCCAGTTGCGCTGCGGCGCCATTGGCCGCGATCAGCAGGCCCGCGCCCATCGCCATCCGCGACGAGCGCATCATCCATTTCGTCCAACGCATTTCTGTCCCCCTTGTGACACCCCGTTTTACGGCGGTGCACCATGGTTACGACGAAAATGGTTTTTATGACCATATGTTGCTGCTCCGTTACGATCAGCAATGGTAAATTGCGAAACGGGTGTTGCTTGCGGGATACACCATCAAGCCCCGTTCAGGGGGTGCTGCGCTTGCGCGTGGGGGCGCGGAAGTCGGGGGGCTTGTCGACGATCCAGCGCAGGTAGCGGGCGATATCCTCGCGCGCGCGGAGCTGGTCCATCGTCGCGTAGCTGGTGGCGAGGTCGCGGTTTGCGACGAAGGCGTGGATGGTGCGGTGGCAGATCGGGTGCACCGGCACGGTCTGCGTACCGCCCTCGCTCTTGGGGACGACGTGATGGCGCTCGACACGGTGGCCGAGCGGGCGGCCGCACAGCGCGCAGGGCGGGTCGTCCGCAGCCTGCGCGGTCCGTGCCGCCGCCTCGGCCAGTCCGGCCATCCGTTTCACGCGCCCGCCCATTCCCCTCGCACCTATCGCCGGGGCGCGAGCAGGCGGTCGAGACCGACCGGTGCATAGTCGTGACCCTCGACATCGACGCCGACGTCGAACTGGCGGAGCATCGGCTTCAGCCGGCCATGGCTGTGCCCATGGAGATTGAGCGCGCCGCGGTGCTGGCCGTTCCAGCTGCGGAACGGGTAATGGCACAGGACGAGCCGCCGGTCGTCGAGCGTGATCTCCGCATAGTCGGCGACGCTGGCCCAGCCCGGTGCCGCCAGCGTCGCATCGGGATCGTTGTTGCCGCGCAGCAGGTGTTTGGTCCCGTGCAGTCGCGCGAGCAGCCCGGCCACGTCCGCGGGGCGACGCGCGACGTCGCCAAGGTGCCACACCACGTCCTGCGGCCCGACGACCGCGTTCCACCGGTCGATCAGCGCGGCGTCCATCGCGGCGGTGTCGGCGAACGGCCGGCGCGCGATGTTGATCGTGCGGTGGTCGCCGAAATGCGTGTCGGCGGTGAAGAAGACGCTCACGCGCGTGGCTCCGCGGGCAGGGCGACGGCGGCGAAATGGGTGCGGATATAGTCGAGCTTGGGATCGATATAGCGGCGGCAGAAGGGCCGGTCGGGATCGGTCCGGTAGTAATTCTGGAAGCGCTCGTCCGAGGGGCGGAAGCCGGTGCACGGCAGGACCAGGGTGCGGGCCGGTGCCGCCGTCTCGGCTGCGAACCGGGCGATCGCGGCTTCGGCGTCGGGGCGCTGGTCGTCCTCGAACACATAGATGGCGCTGCGGTAGCGTCCGGCGGGGGAATAGCCGGATTTCGCCGAATGCGTGCGAAGATGGACCTCGGCCAGTGTCGCGAGGGTGATGACGGCGGGATCGAACGTCACGATCACGCCCTCCGCCCAGGCGTCCGACGGGGCCTCGGACTGGAGGAAACCCTGCTCGACCGCCTGCACGCCGCGGAGCGCCTGAAAGACGCCCTCGGTGCACCAGTGGCACCCGCCGCCGAACCCGATCCGGTGCACGCGCTGTTCCGTCATCCGGCGATCGTGAACACCGAGCCGGAATCGACGCGTATCCCTGCACCGTTGATGAAGCTCGCCCGCTCCGAGCAGAGGAAGGCGACGGCGGCGGCGACCTCCTCGGCCTTGCCGCGGCGCTTGAGCACCATCCCCGGGCGTTCCTCCTCGAGGAAGCTGTCGATCGCCGCGTCGAAGCTTTCGCCGCGTTCCTCGGCGCGCTTGCGCATCATCTTGTCGGTCATCGGCGTCGCGATGAACGCGGGCGAGACGGTGTTCACGAGGACATTGTCGCCGCCATAGGCCTTGGACAGCCCTTTCGCGAGCGCGAGGATCCCCGCCTTCGACGCGCAATAGGCGAGTTCGTCGACATAGGGCTGCACCGCATCTTCGGAGGCGAACAGCACGATCCGGCCCCAGCCGCCCTTGCGCATCGCCGGGATCGCCTCGCGACACATGCGCACCGCGCCCATGAGGTTGATGTCGAGCGTCTGCTCCCAGCCGGCATCGTCGACGTCGAGAAAGTCGCCGGTCGCGCCCGTCACGCCCGCGGCGTTGACATAGATGTCGGGATCACCGAGCCGCTCGCGCACCTCGGCCCAGATCGCGCGGACATCATCGAGGCTGGTGACGTCGCCGGTCACCGCGACCACCTCGCCGAGCGGCGACAGTTCGGCGAGCGCCGCGTCGAGCGTGCCGCCCGGCTGATCGGTGATCGCGACGCGCACGCCGGCCTCGAGCAGCAGTCGCGCGGTCTCCTTGCCCATGCCGGAATCCGCGCCGCTGATCAGCGCAATGCGCCCCTTGATACCCAGATCCATGTGAAACTCCTCAATCGTCGGATGCGAGAAAACGGTCGGCGGTGCGCAGCGACAGCGCCATGATCGTCAGCGCGGGGTTGGCCGCCAGCGCGCTGGGAAAGATGGAATTGTCGCAGATAAGCAGGTTCGCAATGTCGAAGCTGCGACCGTCGGAATCAACCACCGCGGTGTCGCCGTCATGCCCCATGCGGCAGGTGCCGATCGTATGCGCCGAGCGATCGACCGCGAAGATGTCCTGCGCGCCCGCCGCCGCCCAGATGTCGGTGAGCGTGCGCCGCGCGTGGCGATCGATCGCCTGTTCGTTGGCGTGATAGCTGAAGTCGATCCGCGCCTTGCGGTGGCCGAAGGCGTCGACCTCGTCGGCGAGCGTCAGCCGGTTGTCGGCATGCGGCAGGCATTCGCCGTTGATGCCGATCCCCGCCATCCGGTTATAGCCGCGCAGGAGCGTCTGCAGCCGTTCGCCCCACAGGCCGGCACCGCGGGCGAGCCCGGTGGCGAGGTTGACGGGGAGCACGCCGAGGCTCTGGATCAGATAGCCGCCCGCGCAGCCGGCATCGCCGGGGCGCATCATATCCTCGCTGATCAGCGACGAGGGATAGCCGCGGTTCATCCGCATCTCCGCGTCGAACCGGCCCCAGACCTGGGTTGCGACATGCGCCATGAAGTTGCGCCCGACCTGACCGCTCGAATTGGCGATGCCGAGGTTGAGCAGCAGCCGCGGCGTCTCGACCCCGCCGGCGCACAGGAAGACGGCGGCGCAAAGCTGGCGATGCTCCTGCCCGTTCTGGCTGTACACCACCGCGCTGATCCGGCCGCTGCCGTCATAGTCGAACGCGATCACGCGGGCGCCGGCGCGGATCTCGGCCCCATGCGCCACTGCGAGGGGCAGATAGGTCGTGTCCATGCTCGTCTTGGCGGCGTTGCGGCAACCCTGATGACAGGCGCCGCAATTGACGCAGGCCTGGCGCTGTCCCCAGTGCGGCTGGTCGCGATCGCGCGAGACCAGGGCGGCGGGGGCGTCGGTCGCGGTGATGCCGAGCGCCGCGCAGCCCCGCGCCATCGCATCGGCAGCGGCGTTGCGCGCGACGGGGGGATAGGCGTAGCGGCGGCTGGCGTCCCACGGATAGTCGGCAGGGCCCGAGACGCCGGTGAACGCCTCGACCTCCACGATGTACCGGGTCAGCTCGTCAGGATCGATCGGCCAGTCAGCGCCTTCGCCGGTCAGCGTCTTGAGTTGCAGGTCGCGGGGATCGGGACGCGGGCAGAAGGCGCCCCAGTGCAGCGTCGAGCCGCCGACGCCCATCCCCGAATTGTTCGACCCGAACGCGGTCGGCGTCGATCCGCCGCTCAGCCGTTCCTCCATCCAGTAGATGTCGGCCGCGACCTCGTCGGCGACATGCTCTTCGGGGCGGAAGGCGCGGCCCGCCTCGAGCGCGACGACCGACAGGCCCGCCTGTGCGAGCCGGGCGGTGAGCGGCGCACCGCCCGCGCCGGTGCCGATCACGACCGCATCGACGACGTCGTTCGCTCCATGCTGCCTCGTCGTCACGCCCCGCGCTCCTGCGACGGGCGCTGCCACGCTTCGGGATCGTCGGCGCCGGTGCGGGTATAGCCCTGCTTGCGGGGGCCATCGCCGCCGATCGCAAAGCCGTCATAGCCGATCGCGGCCATCGTCGCGGGCTGCGCCATCCAGATGCGGACCGTCTCGGCGCGGACATCCTCGAACCAGAGCCGCATCTGCACGGGCGACAGGCGGGTCGCGTCCTCTTCGATGCCGACCGTGCCGCCGGCGATGCGATCGAGCCAGCCGTCCTGGTCGGGATCGGCCAGCGCGACGAAACCGCCGGTCGCCGTATCGAGCGTCGCGAGCCCGCGCGACCATGCCGCACGGTCGTCCGGCAGCTCGGCGAAGCGCCAGCCGTCGCCGACACCCTGCGCGACCGAGTCGAGGATGCGACCTGCCAGCGCATGGTCGGCGCCGCAATCGGGGAGGATCCGGGCCACCAGCGCCGCGACGGTCGCATGGTCGGCCTCGTGCCATAACGCGGTACCGACGGGCATCGGGTAGATCCGGTCGAGCATCGCGGCGCGCGTCCCGCTGCTGACGCGATCGGAGTCGAGCAGCCGGGCGAAATCTTCGGGCAGCGCAGCCGTCGTTGCCAGTGCCGCGTGCTCGCGGATCAGCGCGGCGAGCGCGCGGGGCTGTTCATAGGGGATGAGGTGCGCGGCACCCTGGACGACGCGCATCCGGGCATTGGCATAATGCGGCAGGTTGAGCCGGCGCTGCGCATCCTCGCCGAGATCGTCGTCTTCGGTCCCGGCAATGATCAGCGCGGGAAGCGAGAGCTGTCCGACCGCGGCGGCCCAGTCCTCGCGGCTGCCGCGTTCGAGCCAGCCAAGCCAGGCCGCGCGGTTCGATCGCCGCACGTCGTCGATCGCCTGGTCGCGAAGGGCCTCCGGGAGCGTCTCGGCGCTGTTGGCATCGACGAAGGTTTCCGCATTTTCACGCGACGCCGGGCCATCGGCGAACCACCCGACCATCTCCGCACGGCGTTTTTCGTCCATCGGTTCGGGCGAGGGGGGCGACGCGGCGACGAGTACGACGCCGAGAATATTTGCGAGACCCGGCTCGCCCGCGGCGGCGCGCGCGGCGACGAGCGTGGCGATCTTGCCCCCCATGCTGTGCCCGACGAGCACGCAGGCGGTGAGGTCGCGGGCGCGGATTTCCTGCGCCAGCCAGTCGGTCATCGTCCCGACATCAGCATGCCCCCTATCGGCGGCGTCACCGAACCCCGGCAGGTCGAGCGCGACGCAGTCATGATCGGACAGGTGATCGGCGACCTGCTGCCATTCGCGCGCGCTGGCGCCAAGAGCGTGTAAAAACAACAAGGTGGGTGGGGTCATGGGGCCTCGCGAAACTGACCCCTACCGGACGATGCAGGCGCGGAACCGTTCCATCGCACCGGCCGCCGTAATTGGCATAGATCAATTTGGTGGCGATCTGCGACCACTTTGGGTGCGTCTGTCGCGCCGCGCGGGTCTGGACCGGGCGCACAAAGACCGGCATCCTCGCGCGATGGACGACAATAGCGGTCAGCGCGCCCCGATGATCGACCGTGCCCGCAGCGTCGCGGCAGGGTTTGCCGATGTCGGGCTCACCCAGGCCGAAGAGCTGCTCCGGCGGCTGTCTCCCGAGGGCCGCGAGCAGGCGCGGCGCGAGCGCGATGCGCGGGCGCGTCGGCAGAAGCGGCTGATGGTCCGGCTGGTCCTCGCGGCGATCGTGTCGCTGCTCGGCGGCGCGGCGCTCGCCGCGGTCCTGCCGGCGATGCTGGCGCTTGCCGTCGCCGCAGCGCTGATGCTGCTGCTGGTGATCGTGATCGTCGCGCAGGCCGATCCGCGCGCGCCGGGACGCGAGGCGCTGGTGGAGGCCGGGCTGGCCGGGCTCGCCGAGCAGGCGGGGATCTGGCTCGCCGCGCAACGCCGCGGGATGCCGCTGCCCGCGCTGCGGCTCGCCGATGCTTTGGGCAGCCGGTTCGAGGCGCTGGCGCCGCGCCTCGCCCGGCTCGATCCGCGCAGCCCGGCCGCGGCGTCGATCCGCAAGCTGGTCGCGGTCGAGCTGCCCGCGCTGGTCGACAGCTGGCGGATGGTCGGCATTTCGGCGCGGCGCGAAATGCAGGCGGATGGCCGGACGCCCGACGATCACCTGATCAACGGTCTGCGCCTGATCGATGCCGAGCTCGCGCGCGCCGGCGAATGCCTCGGGCGGAGCAGCCTCGACGAGATTGCGATCCAGGGGCGGTATCTCGAACTCAAATATGACGCGGACGGTCCGGGCTTGTAGGACGGGACACCTGGCCGCGGCCGGTCGTTAGAGGCGGATGATCCGTTTCAAAATTCCCGCCGCGATCGCCGCCATCGCTGCCTTCGCCGTCTCCGCCACGCCGGGCCTTGCCCAGACCGTGCCGCTCGGCGCCAATCTCGAGCGTTTTGCCTATCCCGCGTCGCTGCGCTGGTATGACGGATCGTCGCAGGGGCAGGCGGTGCGGATGGCGTATCTCGACCTCGCACCGACCGCGCGCGCAAACGGCACGACGGTCGTGCTGCTGCACGGCAAGAATTTCTGTGCCGCGACCTGGGACGAGACCGCGCGCGGGCTGGCGGGTGCGGGCTACCGCGTGATCGCGCCCGATCAGGTCGGCTTCTGCAAATCGTCCAAGCCCAAGGGCTATCAGTACAGCTTCAACGCGATGGCCGAACTGACCCGCGGGCTGCTCGACCGGGCCGGGGCGGGCAAGGTCATCCTGGTCGGCCATTCGACCGGCGGGATCCTCGCGACGCGGTTCGCGCTGCTCCACCCTGAGCGCGTGTCGCGGCTCGTGCTCGTCAATCCGCTCGGGCTGAACGACACGCTGGCGCAGGGCGTGCCCTATACCGATCTCGGCGCGTTGCGGACCGAGGAGGCGAAGACCGATGCCGCGTCGATCAAGGCGTATCAGCTGCGCAACTATTATCACGGGGAATGGCGCCCGGCCTATGATCGCTGGGTGGCGATGCTGGCGGGGCAATATGCCGGTCCCGACGGCGATGTGGTGCGCGATGCGCAGGCGCGGCTGTCCGACATGATCCAGACCCAGCCGGTCGCCGCCGAACTGCCGCGGCTGGCGATGCCCGTGCGGCTGATCATCGGCGACCGTGATCTGACCGCGTTCCGGGCGAACCGCGCCGCACCCGACCGGCGGGCGCAGGTGCAGACCGTGCCGCAGGCGGCGGTGACCGCGGCACGACGTATCCCCGACGCGCGGCTGATCCGCCTCGAGGGGCTGGGTCATGCGCCGCAGGTCGAGGCGCCGGCGCGGTTCCTGCAGACGCTGGAGGCGGCGATCGCGTCGTAAGGGGCGCGGTTATTACGCCGGCTTGATCCATCCGTGCATCGCCATCCAGCGCGCGAATTCGTCGAACCAGCCGGTGCTCGTGGTGGTCTTTGGATACATACCGAAGCCGTGCCCGCCCTGTTCGAACAGGTGGAACTCGACCGGGCGTTTGGCGGTGCGCCAGCTGTCGATCAGCCCGTAGCCGGCATTGCCGAACAACGGATCGTCCGCCGCCAGCGCGACGAACATCGGCGGTGCGTCGGCGGGCACCGTCATCGCGGCGAGCGGGCCGTAGATGTTGCCGATGAATGCGGGCTTCGCGTCCTGCCCGGCGATGGTCGTCGCCATCGTCAGCATCGCGCCCGCCGAAAAGCCGACCATGCCGATGCGGGCCGGATCGACGTGCCATTCGCCCGCCCGCTTGCGGACGAGCGCGAACGCCGCGCGCGCATCGGCGATCTGCGGCGCGAGGCCTGCCATCATCGCCGCGGGATCCCGGCGTGGCGGCATTGCGCCCGGGGGGGCACCCGCGGGGGCGGGACGCGCGAAGGTTTCGAGATCCGCCGGCGTCTGATTCAGCCGGTATTTGAGCACGAACGCGGCGACGCCCCGCGCGGCGAGCGCGCGCGCCACGTCCCACCCCTCATTCTCCATCGACAGCGTGCGGAATCCACCGCCCGGCGCGACGATCACCGCGGTGCCGTTGGCCTTGGCGGGATCGGGCAGGACGGGGGTCAGCGTCGCGACCGTGACGTTGCGCGCGAACACGCTGCCATATTGGCTGTGCCAGGCTTCGGGGGCGGTTGCCCCGGGGAGTTTCCCGGTGCCCAGGTCGATCGCGCCGGGCTGCGCGGGGATGGCGATCGACGCCATCGTGTCGGAGGACTGCGCCAGCGCGGGCGGGGCGACTGCGATCGTCAGGCCGACCAGCCACGCAAGACGACGTCTTGCCCCTCGAACGACTTCGTTGCCGCGACATCCGATGCGCATATCCGCTCTCCCGTTCTTGTCTGTTTTCGGGATGATATCGATAGCGCTATCACTGCACAATGGTGGTCGGGCGCTTTTTCCTTGCGATGGCGGTTGTGGGGAAGGTCAGAAGCTGGCGCGGTTAGTCACCGCTGCAATGCGCACAGACTTTGCTGCGGTGCGGCAATATCGAAGGACGTACAGGCTCAGAATTTTGGCGAACATCCTTGCGAGCGATGGCGGGCGTTGCTGGTTCATCTGCCGCGTCCGGCCGTCGGGTGAGTCTCGCTGGTCCGGCTGTACTTGCGTAGAGCGTCGGCCGCGATCGTCGCTTCTGTAGAGACAGTGCGGACCGTGCGGCTCGCGGCGTGGCGAACCGTGTCCCCGTGCGGCGCGGGGCGCTGTGTCGGTTTGGGACAAGCCATTGCCCTTTTTGTAACGATCTGACCATGGGTCGGACGACGCGACGACAGCAGTGGGGCCGCAGGATGCCGGATTTCGCAAGAGACTGTTTGAAAGCCAGAAATGACGGCCGTATCGCCGCCAGCGATCCGGTCGGCCATCTCGCGCTTTGCCCCTATGACGAGATTCGCGATCCAGTGCTGCGCGCGATGTGGCAGGATGGGTTTGTTGTCACGCGTCTATATGGGTCAGAATCTTAACTCAGATTACCCGGCCGTGACGGCGACCGTGACGGCGGGAATCCGCGATGGCGATGCCGGAATAGTATCCGCAGCCGTGCGACGGCGCCCGGAGGTGCGCAACCTCTCTGGCCGGTTAAGCAGCGTTTTAAGCAGGTTGCGGCCGGAGGCAGGCCATTTATCGTCACGGGACATCGTGAAGAGGAATGAACGGCAGACCCATGCCAGACCAAGACCCGACCCCCGACTATGAGCGGCTGACGATCGACGCGCTGGCCGCGGCCGCGGCTGCGGAGACCGACGAACAGCGCCACATGCTCCTCGATCAGGCGGCGATCTACGCCGCGCTCGGCGAGAAGACCCGCGGCTATGCGCTGACTGGGCGCTAGACGCTGTCGGGGCCGCATCAGCCCCAGTCTTCGAGCTTGCCCAAGGCCGTGCGCGGCACCGCCGTGCCGAAGCGATAGGCTTTCGGACGTTGGGGATCGGTGAGCCGGTTCGCCGCGAATTGCTCGATCCGCGCGGACAGCCGGGCGGGGTCCTGACCGGGGTGCGGCACGACGAACGCCTTCAACCGGCCATTGCCGTGCAGCCGCACCGCGACGTCCGCGACACCCTCCACCGTCCGCAGCACGCCGGCGACACGCCCGGGCCAGACATTGAATCCGGCGACCTGGACCGCGCCGTCGCGCCGACCGATCGGTCGAATGATGCGCTCGCCGAGACGGGAGACATGGTCGGGCAGGTCGTGGTGCCCGCCGTCGCGGTCGACGAGCCGCCAGTCATCCGGGTCGGCGGCCGTGAGCTGCCAGCGGGGCAGCAGGTCGTAGTCGAGCGCGGGCAGCGCGCGGATCGCGATACCGCCGGTTTCGGAGGCGCCGTAGATATCGGCCAACCCGGCAAGCCCCGCCGCGAGCAGCACGGCAGCGGTGGCGTCGTCGAGCGGCCCGGCCGAACTGATGCCGATGACATCCCCCGGCCAGTGGCGCATCATCCGCGACAGCGCGCGCCACTGGTCGGGCACCGCGACGACGAGGTCGCCCGCTTCCAGCGACAGCGGTGTACCGACCGTCCGCACGACGACGGGAACGCCCAGCGCGTCGGGCAGCAGCGCGGTCCAGACCAGCCCGTAGAGATGATCGGCGGGGACCAGTGCGACGACCCGCCGCCGGTCGGCGAACCGTGTCGCGAAGAAGGCCGCCTCTTCGAGCAGGTCGGCGACGGCGTGGATACAGAGGCGCGGGCTGCCGGTCGAGCCGGACGTCCGCACCGCGATCCGGCCGGGGCCCGTAGCGTGCGCGCGCAGGATCCAGTCGGTCCAGGCGCCGACCGTCTGCGGCGGACCATCCCCGAGCGTGTCGTCGTCGAGGTCGAACGCCTCCGCCAGCGCGCCCAGCGCACCAAGCTGCTCCATCGAATCGAGCCCGAGGCCCTCGTCGCCGATCGGCATGGCTTCGGGCCAGTCGCCCCGTGTTACGGCCGGCGGCGCGGGATCGCGGAGCCGCGCCATCTCGGTCGCGACGACCGCGCAGGCGATGCGGTGTACCGCGGCGCGCGACAGTCCGGGCCGGGTCACGCGGTCGCGGTCTCGCGCGAGCGGACCCGGTTCCGCCCGGCATGCTTGGCGGCGTAGAGGCGATCATCCGCGAGCGCGAGCAGCGCATCGATCGAACCGTCGGTTTCGTTCAGCGTGGCGCAGCCCAGGCTGGCGGTGACGTGCAAGCCACCGCGCGGCGTGTCGACCGCGATTCCGGCGATCGCCGCGCGCATCGCCTCGGCGAGCGCCGCCGCCTGATCCTCGTCATAGCGCGGCAGCAGGACGCCGAACTCCTCGCCCCCGAGCCGCGCGAATATTCCGCAGGGCGGGACCAGCGCGGTGCAGACATCGGTAACGCGCCGGAGCAGCGTGTCGCCGACCGGGTGGCCATGCGTGTCGTTGACCGCCTTGAAATGATCCAGGTCGAGAACGATCAGCGACAGCGATTGCCGCAGCTCGCGCCAGTGCCGCTGTTCGCGTTTCAGCACCTCGCCGAAATGCCGTCGGTTGGCGGCGCCGGTCAGGTGATCATGATTCAACAGGCGGCGCATGTCCGCCGCCGCCTCGCCACGCCGCGGCACGTCGCGCAGGATGACTGAGAAGCCGGAGGCGCGCGGCTCGCCCCGCTCGGACCGCGCGACGACGAGCCGCTGGCACCAGTAGCGCTCGCCATCCGCGCGCTGCTGCCATCCCTCCTGGAGATGCCAGCCCTCGCGCGCCGCGATCAGCAGCTGCTCGTCGAGGCGAAGATCGCCGCCGCTCGCCTCGCTTCCGCCGATCTCGGCGAGGTGGCGTCCGATGACATCGGCGGCGGCGTGTCCGGTCTGGCGGGCGAAGCAGGCGTCGGCGGACTGGATCTCGCCGCTGGGGGTGATCGTCAGCGCGGCATAATGGCTGACGCTGTCGAGCAGCGTGGCAAACCAGGTATCCGCCTGACGCAGCCGCGCCTCCTGGGCGACCTGTTCGCTGATATCGGACAGCGTCGCCATCAGCCGATCGGGGCCGAGCTTGACCAGGGTGCACGCCAGCACCTTGGGCGCGGTACCGCGGCGACGCGTGGCGAGATCGACGAAGATCCGGTGGCCGTCGCAGATCCGGCCCGTCGCCGGCGCATAGGCCGCGACGATGCTGCGCAATTCGGGCGCATGATGTTCGAGCGCGGCAAACAGGTTACCGGGATCGCGGGCCCCGGCGAGCGGCAGGAGATGCTGCATCGCGTGCGGGTTCATCATCGCGATCGTGCCGCTGCTGTCGCACTCGATCAGGCCGACGGGGCAGGCGTACAGAAACTCGAGAAGCTCTTCCTCGCTCGACCTATCGCTCATCGAAGCGGCTTAGCGTTCGATGAGGATATAGCGGCGCGCAATGCCGGGTGTCGCGAGCAGACGCAGCCGGACCCTGGTCGGGCGCATCCGCAGCGTGAGGACATAGGGGACGATGTCGTCGATCTCGGGCTCGTCCTCGAACCGCTGCGCGACCATGAAATTGTTCATGCACTGCGCCACCGCATCGAAGAACGGCACGCCCATCACGGTCGCGGGATCAAGGCCCGACATCCGCGCCTCGGTCGCGTTGTAGACCTGGACGAGCGTGTCGGCTTCGAACCCGACCACCCCGAACGGCAGGGTGTCGCGGTCCTCGACGCGCATCGTGTCGAGCTCGGGCAGCGCGACATTATCAAAACTGTATTGTTCCAGTACCATAGCCACGGTCTCCCTGCGACAGCGCTATGGGGCGGCGGGGTTAAGCATAGCCTAAGATCACCTGTTTCTTACAACGGCACGCACGTGACTCGCGCCTCGACCGCGAACCGGACGAGCTGCGCCAGGCTGGTCGCGCCCGTCTTGCGCATGAGATGCTCGCGGTAGGTTTCCACCGTGCGCGGACTGATATCCAGCCGCGTCGCAATCTGTTTCGCGGTCAGCCCCTCGACGATCTGGCGCAGGACCTGGCGTTCGCGGTGCGAGAGCGAGGCGAGGCGCTGCTCGAGCAGGGTCGATTGCAGGATCCGGTCGCGGACCGCCGCCACTGCGCCGAGCAGCCGCTGCGCCTCGAACGGCTTTTCGAGCAGGTCGGCGGCGCCCGATTTCATCGCCGCTACCGCCATCGGGATATCCGCATGACCGGTGACGAGGATCACCGGGTCCGACCGGTCGAGCGAAGGGAGGGTCTGCAACAGCTCAAGCCCGCTGAGGCCGCCCAGCGCGACGTCGCTGAGAATGATCCCGGGCGGAAGCCGCGGCAGGTCGAGCATGAACGCCTCGACGCTGGGGAAGGAGCGGGTCTCGAACTCCTCCAGCGCGAGGAGCATTTCGAGCGAGCGGCACATCTGGGGCTCGTCATCGATGATGTAGATCGGTCGGTCACGCGGCATGGGCGACCATTTCTCCACTGGACCCGGCACCAGGACGCTGCGGCAGCGAGATGCGGAAGGTCGCGCCGCCGCCGCTGTTCGTAGAGGCGGTGATCGTCCCCTCATGCGCGTCGACGATCGCGCGGCAGATGGCGAGCCCGACACCGAGGCCATGGGGCTTGCTGGTCCGGAATGGGGCGAAGATCGCCTGTTCCTGGCCGGGTGCGATGCCGGGGCCGGTGTCCGAGACGGTGATCGTGCACTGCCCGTCAGGCCCCGAGACGGCGCGCAGGTCGATCACGCGGGTCGCCGTGTCGGACACCGCATCGGCCGCATTGGCGATCAGGTTGAGCAGGACCTGCTGGATCTGGATCGCATCGATCCACATTTCGCCGAGATCGGGTGCGATACTGACCTTCAGCTCCGCTCCGGCCTGACGGACCGCGAGCATGCCGAGCGTCGCCCCCTCCGCGATGATGTCGCGCGCATCGACCCATTGCGCCTGTAACGGGCCGCGCTCGACGAACCGACGCAGCCTTTTGAGCACGGCGGCCGCCCGGAAGATCTCCTGGACCGCGCCGTCGAGCGCTGCGCCGACCTCGCCTACGTCGCGGCCGCGCGCCAGCGCCGCCTGCGCAACGGTGGCGAAGTTCGCGGCGGTCGCCAGCGGCTGGTTCAGTTCATGCGCGATCGCCGAGCCGAGCTGGCCGAGCGCGGTGGCGCGTGCGAGCTGGTGGAGCTCCGCCTGCAACAGCGCGAGCCGTTCGGCGGCGGCGACCTGTTCGGTCTCGTCACGGAGATGGAGCGTGCGCAGCCCGGTCGCGGCGAACGGCAGCGGGCCGCTCGACAGCGACAGCGCGAGACGCGTGCCATCGGCGCGGCACAGCTCGTGCGCGGTCGCGGTGTCGCCGGACAGGTCGGGCAGGCCGGGAAGCAGGTCCGCGAGCCGCAGGCGTCCGGTATCGGGGTCGGTGATCCCGAGGATGCCGCGCGCGCTCCGGTTGATCGCGAGCACGTCGCCCGCCGCGTCGACGATGAGCATCGCCGCGGGCGTGGTGTTGAAGATCGAGTGGAGACAGAGTTCGCGCTGGTGCGACCGGCCCTGCGCGAGGCCGGCGCGCTGGCGCAGAAG
This sequence comes from Sphingomonas sp. BK481, assembly GCF_014194875.1. NCBI lineage: Bacteria > Pseudomonadati > Pseudomonadota > Alphaproteobacteria > Sphingomonadales > Sphingomonadaceae > Sphingomonas > Sphingomonas sp. BK481. The sequence continues at coordinate 111,571 of NZ_JACIAP010000007.1, forward strand.
GGTCATGCGACCGCCGAACAGCGCGAGGATGATCGCAAAACCGGTCACGACCAGCGTGTTCAGCGGCGTCACGAGCGGATGGTGCGCGCTGAACACCAGTGCGGTGGGAATCGTCGTCGCGGCGCCCACGCATGCGGTCAGCGCACCCCCCAGGACGGCGCCGATCGCGATCGCCGCCAGCGCGAAGGTGAAGGGCAGGTCGATCCCGAACAGGTGCCGACCGACCGCCGTGGCGACCAGCGCGGCGCTGCCGAAACCCACGCCCTGCAGCAGGTTCCAGCGCCAGTCGGACGCGGTCTCCTGCTGGTCGACGATGGCCCATAGCCGCTGCACGATCGCTCCAAATTCGAATCCGCCGGAAAGAACCAAAATGCTACGCTTTCCGCATAGGGGTTTCCAGATACGGGCCGGGGTCTTCGTGCAGTGCAACCGTCTCAAATTGAAGCAAAGCCGGTGTGGTGGGCATGGTGTGCCAAGCCTGAACAGACTGTCTGGGGTCCGTATCCGTACGGACTTGCCTAAGACCCGGCGTGGTCGCAGCCTCGGCCAATGGTCTAGGCAGCTTTGGTAAGATTATCGCGTAATATTACAAAAAAATCCAATGGAGGGGCGTCATGAATGAGCAGATCATTCGCAATGATGAATTGGATAGATCCAACGCTATTGTCGCAAGCAATGCCGAAATATTCCGCTACGCCATATCGAGCATTCTCAGCCAGCAGCATCTAGCCGATACGGTTCTGACGACATCGAACTGGAGCAGCGTCCAGGCGCATCTCCTGAGGGCGCACTGCACCAAGCTCGCCGTCATCAATACCGATGTTCTGAACGGCCAGGGTCACGGGATGATGCGCCGGCTGCGTCTGTCCTACCCGCACCTTCGGATCATCGTCGTCGGGCAGACGCGCGAGCGGATGAAGATCCTGTCGCTGATCAGCGCGGGTGCACACGCCTATATCCTCGAATCCATGCCGATGGACGAGATCGCCAAGGCGGTGCGGATGGTCGCCGCGGGTCACATCTACCTGCCCGACATGGTCGGCGACCTGTCGGCACCCGAACCGGACTCGGTGCGGGCCGAGGGCGCGCTCACCCGGCGGCAGCAACAGGTGCTGCAACTGCTCGTCGGGGGGGCGTCGAACAAGGAGATCGCGCATGCGCTCAACCTCGCCGAGGGGACGATCAAGGTGCATCTGTCGGGGCTGTTCAAGGCGCTCGGGGTGCACAACCGGACCGGTGCGGTCGCGTCGGTGCATGCGCAGGCCTATTGACCCGGCCTGCAACCATGTCGCGCGGCGACCCGCCCGGGCCCCGCATCGTCCATGGTCTTAGACCGAGCGGCCTACTTGATCCTGCAGCAGCGTCTGGCACCTAAATACCGGGAAATCGGGCAGATATTGCGCTGCGCGAACGTCATGGGGATAGTCGATGGAGCGCCGGGACTTTCTGAAGATTGGGGCCGGCGCAACGACGGTGGCGCTCGCGGCGACGGCGCAGCAGATGATCACGCCGACCGACACGCCGCTCAGCAGCCCGACGCCGACGCCGATGTCGCTGTCGGGGGCGTCCGATCTTGCGCAGTCGCTCCGGCTGGTCATCGAGCCGGTCGAGAAGGAGATGATCGACGGCAAGATCGTCTACATGGTGTTTTATTTCCACGAAAGCGGCCAGCCGCAGCCGGTGTTGCGGTACCGCGAGGGCGAGCCCGTCTCGATCAGCGTCACGAACAACGACCTCGTCCCGCACGGCTTTGCGATCACCGGCATCCCGCAGGCGACGGTCTCTGAAATCCCCCCCGGCCAGACGCGGCAGGTGCCAGACTTCGTCGCGCCAGTCGGCGGCTCCTATCTCTATCACGATCCGTATGAGCCGCCGCTCAACCGCATCCTCGGGCTGCACGGCGCCTTCATCGTCGACCCTGCGCTGGGCACGACGGTCGCGGGCTCGGCCACGCCGTTCAGCCGCGCGATGCACACGCCGCAGATCGCCGCGGTGTTCGATGCGTTCGGGCGGCACCCGCGCTTTCCCGGCGAGCGGTGGAAGGCGGGGGATCCGGCCCGCGACAAGCTGTGGCTGTTCTCGCAGACCGATTCGGCGATCAACGCGCGGGTTGCGGCGGGCTACCGGATATCGGGCCAGGCGCTGATCGATGCGTTCCTGCCCGATTATTTCCACATCAACGGCCTGAGCGGGTTCGACACCGCGGTCCACGACACCACGGCGAGCGTCGACAGGGCCGCCGCGCAGGCGATCGAGCCGGTCGGGAAGCAGGGGCAACCGACCTTGCTCCGGGTGATGAATGCCGGGCTGTGCACGCATTCGGCGCACATCCACGGCAACCACCTGTTCGAATGTACCGAGGCGGACGCGAGCGGCGTCCCCTATTGCGAGACCAACGTCTATGAACGCGACGTGTGGGTCATGCGGCCGATGGACCGCAAGGACATGATCCTGCCGTTCGAGCGGCCGCCCGACGTGCCGGTCTGGCCGCCGAGGGAGGAGCCGTTCCCGCTGAAATACGTCATGCACTGCCACACCGAGATGTCGCAGACCGCGGGCGGGGGCAATTATCCGCAGGGACTGGTCACGCACTGGACGATGACCAGCCCGATCTACGCCTTCTGATCCGGTCGAGACGATGGGGAATGACCATGGGCGATGAGAGTATCAGTCCGTCGGGGATCGACTGGACCAAGACCGCGGCACAGGGCGTCACCAATTTCCAGACGTTCGGGTGCAACGTCTTCAAGGCGAGCCTGCCGACGCCCGACCGGCTGACGCCCGACATCAGCTTCGTCCGGCAGGTGACGACCAGCGGCACCCTGGTCGCGCCCGACGAGGTGCGGCTGCGCTACTGGGCGTTCGAGGATCCGGCGAGCGGCATCAAATCGCCCTATCCCTCGCCGCTGATGCGCGTGCGGCAGGGGCAGATCGTGCATGTCACTTTGCTCACCGCCAAGCATGCGCACACGATCCACCATCACGGCATCGAGCCGACGACGATGCATGACGGCGTCGGCCATGTGTCGTTCGAGGTGGCGAACCAGTTCACCTATCAGTGGAAAGCGTCGAGCCCCGGCACCTTCTTCTATCACTGCCACCGCAACACCCCGCTGCATTTCGAGATGGGGATGTTCGGCGGGCTGATCGTCGATCCGCCGGAAGGGCCCGGCTATCTCTATTCGTCGCCGATGGCGAATGCGCCGTACCAGCGCTATCAGGTCGAGCGGCTCTGGGTGTGCGACGACATGGATGCGCGCTGGCACAATGTGCTGAGCAACAACCATGATGCGGGCATGTGCGGCGAGAATGTCGGGTTGAACCGGTTCGAGCCCAGATATTTCCTGATCAACGGCGTGTTCCCGACCAAGACGATGACCGATCAGCGGGTCGCGGCCAAGGCGCGGGTCGGCGAGACCATCCTCATCCGGCTGCTCAACGCGAGCTACTCGATCCTTCGGGTGACGTTCCAGGTGCCGGTGACCTGCGTGTCGTGCGACGGGCACCGGCTGGGCAAGGAAAACTGGAATGCGCCGATCGTCGTTCCCGCGGGCACGCCGATCGAGCTGACCAGCGCCGCTCGGCTCGATTTCCTGATCACCGCGACTCAGCGCGGGCCGATCGGCGCAACGATCGAATATCTCCACTGGATCACCCGCCGCGTCCAGGACAATGGCCGCGGCGTGGCCAAGACGCAGATTGTCGTATCATGACCACATTCCCGACCCGATCCGCTCCCCCGTCCGCACGTCCCGGCCATGCGACGCATGCGGCAATGCCCACGCAGCTGGGCGGGGCGTTCGACTTTTCCGATGTCGCAGGCCGCCCGATCGGGCCTTCGGACTTTCGCGATCGCTGGACGCTGCTGTTCTTCGGGTACAGCCGCTGCCGCGCGAGCTGCCCGATGGCCATTCCGCGGATGGTGCAGACGGCCGAACGGCTGCGCCAGTCGGGGATCGCGGCGCGTGCGCTGTTCGTCGACATCGACGTACCGCCGCTCGGCGTCGTGCGATTCCGCCGGCCGGGCGCGGCGGCGGCGATGGCGCTGCAGGCGCCGCCGCATCATGGTCATGGCGAGCTCGACCGCATTGCCGCGATGCGCGCGCTGGCCAAGAAGTTCGACGGGCGGCTGGTGGTCGCGACCGGCACGCGCGCGCAGCTGAACGCCGCGACGCAGGCGTTCAACGTCGCGCGCGAGCACATCCCACCAAGGCCCGGCGAGATGGGGCACAGCATCAACCATTCCTCGCTCATCTATGTCCTCGCGCCCGACACGCGTGTCGCGGGCTATGCGATGCACGACCAGCCGTCGGTCGCGCTCGAGGACATGATCCGTCATCTGGCACGCCGCCGGGGCTGACCCGGCGGCTCTAGTGTCCAGTATCGTCTCGACCGGCTGACTCGCTCGCCGGATCGGGACCCCGCCGCCGGAACGAGCCCCCCCTCACTGGCGGCGGGGTAGCGCCGCGCATGGCCCCGCTCGACCTCGCACAGACCGGGATCCGAAGCGTGTTCGGGTCCATCGCCAGGCGAAGCGGCCCCGAACCCGGCCGTTCGGCCTAGGACAGGGCCTAGGCTGCCAGGGGCCGGCGTAGGTCCTTCATGGGCCTTATCCCGCCGAACGAAGAATGGAAGGTTGGCGTCACGACGTGTGCCGGTCTTCGATCACGACCCGATCACGATCGCTCGAGACGTTTCGCGTTTCGTCATTCAGAGGGGAAATTGCATCATGTCTGGTGACTTTACCGTCGATCTGGGAGATCTGAACTTCATCCTGGCGCAGATCAGGATCAGCGAGCGCAATGCCGCCGGCGAGTCACTCGCGGATATCCTGGGTCCCCAGGCGCAATTGATCCCCTATGGCCTGCGGACCGTCGATGGCAGCTACAACAATCTGCTGCCGGGCAATGCCGTGCTGGGCGCGGCGGACCAGCTGCTGCCGCGGCTGACGACGCCGGTGTTCCGCAATCTGAACGACGGCGCGACGTTCGGCACCGGGCCCGGCGGGCCGGTCCTGACCAACACCGATTACGGCACGCCGGGCAGCGTGGTCGATGCCGATCCGCGGCTGATCAGCAACCTGATCGCCGACATGACCAACACCAATCCTGCGGCGATCGCCGCCTGGTACGTCAACGCGCATGCGCAGGCGGCCTATGCCGATGCGCATGGCGGCGACGCGCCACCCGATGGCTATATCCCGACCAACGAGGAACTGGCGTCGATCCCGAACCTGTCGCCGGACATCGGCCTGTCGCCGTCGTTCAACGCGTGGATGACGTTCTTCGGCCAGTTCTTCGATCATGGGCTCGACCTGATCACCAAGGGCGGCAACGGCACGGTGCTGATCCCGCTGCAGCCCGACGATCCGCTCTATGTCCCCGGCGGCCCCAATTTCATGCCGCTGACCCGGTCGACGCAATATGACGCCAACGGCAACCCGGTCGTCGGCGGGACCGAGACGGTCAACACGACGACGCCGTTCATCGACCAGAACCAGACCTATACGTCGCATGCGTCGCATCAGGTGTTCCTGCGCGAATACAAGTTCTCGGTCGATTCGGATGGCGACGGGGTGAAGGATTCGCATGCGATCTCGACCGGGCGGCTGCTCGACGGCGCGATCGGCGGGATGGCGAACTGGGCCGAGACCAAGGCGCAGGCGCTGACGATGCTCGGCATCCGGCTCGACGATTACGACGTGCACAATGTGCCGCTGCTGCTGACCGACGCGTACGGCCGGTTCATCCCCGGCGCGAACGGCTATGCGCAGATCATGCTGAAGGACGGCACGCTGCTCGAGGGGACGGCCGAGGGCGTCGCGGTGCCCGCGAACGCGTACTTCACCGGCCACGCGTTCCTCAACGACATCGCGCATCATGCCGAACCGGTGCTGGTCGACCTCGACCATAATCCGGCGACGCCCGCGGTGCGACAGACCGCCGATACCGACCTGCTCGACTTTAATGGCGACGGCGTGTCCGACGAGGCCGACCTGGTCGCGGGCGAGGGGCGGATCGTCGATGTGGATGGCGACGACGTGATCACGCTCGACGACCTGCGTGACGTCAATCTGGACGGCGTGATCAACGCGCGCGACCTGATCGCCGACGACAACAACCCGCTGACCTATGACGACGAGATGCTCGACGCGCATTTCGTCACGGGCGATGGCCGCGGCAACGAGAATATCGGGCTGACCGCGGTCCACACGGTCTTCCATTCCGAGCACAACCGCGTGGTCGAGGCGGACAAGCTGACGATCATCGCATCGGGTGACCTTGCCATCGTCAACGAATGGCTGCGGCCCGCCGCGGACGGCACGCGCAGCGCGATCACGCAGGCGGAGCTCGATGCGATCGAGGCGCTGACCGGGACGGCGAAGACGCAGGCGATCGCCGCGCTCGACTGGGATGGCGAGAGGCTGTTCCAGGCGGGGCGGTTCAGCACCGAGATGCAGTATCAGCATCTGGTGTTCGAGGAATTCGCGCGCCGGATCCAGCCCAATATCGATCCGTTCATCTTCAGCAACACCGCCGACATCGACCCTGCGATCACCGCGGAGTTCGCGCACGCCGTGTACCGGTTCGGCCATTCGATGCTGACCGACACGATCGAGATCACCGATCCGACGCTGTCGACGCAATCGCTGAGCCTGGTCGAGGCGTTCCTGAACCCGCAGGCCTTTGGCGAAGCGGGTCTGGATCCCGTCACCGGCGAGGAGGATGCCGAAATCGCCGCCGGCGCGATCATCCGCGGGATGACGCGCGTCGAGGGGAGCGAGATCGACGAGTTCGTGCCCGATTCGCTGCGCAATTTCCTGGTCGGGCTGCCGCTCGACCTCGCCGCGCTCAACATCGCGCGCGGCCGCGATGCCGGCGTCGCGGCGTTCAACGTGGTGCGTGCGCAGCTCTATGCCTCGACCAACGATTCGCAGCTCAAACCCTATACGAGCTGGTTCGACTTCGCGCAGAACATCAAGAACCCGCTGTCGATCGTCAATTTTGTCGCCGCCTATGGCACGCATCCGCTGATCACCGGCGAGACGACGCTGGAGGGCAAGCGCGCCGCCGCGACCCTGCTGGTGATGGGCGGCGCGGATATCGTCGTCCATGCGAATGCCGCGATGGGCGTCGAGGAACATGTGCTGCAGGCGCCGGCCGATCGGCTCAACTTCCTGCAGAGCAAGGGCAACTGGGCGCCGAGCATCGTCGACGGGGTCAATAGCCACGAAACCGGGCTGAACCTGGTCGATCTGTGGATCGGCGGTCTGGCCGAGGAGAAAATGGAATTCGGCGGGATGCTGGGTTCGACGTTCAACTATGTGTTCGAGCACCAGCTCGAAAGCCTGCAGAACGGCGACCGCTTCTATTATCTCAGCCGCACCCAGGGCATGAACATGCTCAACGAGCTGGAGAAGAGCAGCTTCGCCGATCTCGTCATGCGCAATTCCGACCTTGGCGACGTGCATTCGACGCATGTCGACGGCCAGATCTTCAACACCGCGGACTATATCCTCGAACTCGATCCGCTGACGCCGCAGGTCACCAATATCGGCGAGGACGGCACGTATCTGGCGGGCGGCACGTTCGATCCGGTCTGGGAGGACAGTTTCCAGCAGGCGTTCGATCCCAAGGTGGATCGGATCGCCCCGGGCGAGGACGTCGACGGCGACGGCCATGACGATGGCGGGATGCTCAAATATAGCGGGGGCGAGCATGTCGTGCTCGGCGGGACCGAGGGCAATGACCGGCTCTATGGCGACAAGGGCATCGACACGCTGTGGGGCGATGGCGGCGACGATTACCTGAACGCGGGCACGGAATCCGATCAGGTCTATGCCGGTGACGGCGACGACATCATCGAAGATCCGTTCGGCGACGATTTCCTGCGCGGTGGCGAGGGCAATGACGTCGTCAGCGGCGGCTCCGGGCTCGACATCATGTTCGGTGGCGGAGGCCAGGACTTCATGGTCGGCGGCACCGACGCGAAGGAGATGTTCGCCGGCCGCGGCAACGACTTCCTGCTGGGCGGCAGCGGCAGCGACGGTCTGATGGGGAATGAAGGCGACGACTGGATCGAGGGCGGCGACGGCTTCGACAGCGTGACGGGCGAGAATTCGAACCTGTTCTTCAACAGCCCGATCATCGGCCACGACATCCTGAACGGCGGCGGCAACGACACCGATTATGACGGGGAGAGCGGCGACGACATCATGATCCAGGGGGCGGGGATCCAGCGCAACAACGGCATGGCCGGGTTCGACTGGGTCATCCACCAGGGTGATACGACCGCCGCCAATTCGGATCTGGGGCTGAGTGCCGCGGTCAACCAGCAGGCGTTCACGCTGCGCGACCGCAACGACCTGGTCGAGGCGCTGTCGGGCTGGAAATATGCCGACACGCTGACCGGCCGGCAGATCCCGCTTGGCCTTGTCAGCACGGGCGCGAATTTCCCGGACCTGCTCGGCGACGACAATCCCCGGATCCTCGGCAACAACCTGTACGAGGACGGCGTCCGGCTGATCACCGGGCTGCGCGAGCTGTTGAGCTTCAAGACCTGGGATGCGAACGATGTCGATGCGCTGGTGATCGACGGCAGCACGACCGACGACCTGCTGATCGGCGGCGGCGGCGCGGACGTCATCAAGGGGCGCGCGGGCAACGACATCATCGACGGCGACGCCTATATGCACGTCTTCATCAGCGTGCGCGAAAACAAGGACGGGTCGGGCGCCGAGCTGTTCCGCGCGGATTCGCTGACGGAGATCCAGGCGCGGCTGCTGAACGGCACGATCAACCCCGGCCAGCTCGTCGCGTCGCGCGAGATCGTCTACCGCGAGACCGTCAACGGTTATGCCACGGGTGCGGCGACGATCGGGTCGGGGATGGATACCGCGGTCTATATCGGCAACCGCTCCAACTTCACGATCACGCTGCGGCCCGATGGGCGGGTCAGCGTCGTCGACAATATCGGCGACGAGGGCAGCGACATGCTGCGCAATGTCGAGCGGATCCAGTTCGCCGACAGCGTCGCCGAGATCAACCGGCAGCATGTCGGCAGCTTCGGGATCGATAACGTCGAGCCGGAAATCGATCAGGTGCTGAAAGTCACGACGGGCAGCTTCATCGATTATGACGGCACGACGAGCTTTGCGCGGCAGTGGCAGCGTCAGGTCGAAGGGACGTGGGTCGATATCGCGGGGGCGACCGACGACACGTACAAGGTCACGGTCGACGATATCGGCCAGCCGCTGCGCGTCGCGACCAACTATACCGACAATCGCGGGTTCAGCACGCAGGGGACGAACCAGCCGGAGGCGGTGGTCTATTCCGACGCGACGATGGCGGTCGCGATCCCCGATTACGCGATCCTTGGCGACGAGGAGGCCAACGCGCTCACCGGCACGGAGGACGCCGACCTCGTCTTCGCGCGCGGCGGCGATGACACTTTGCTCGGGCTGGACGGAGACGACCGGCTGTTCGGCGAGGCGGGGAATGACAGTCTCGACGGCGGGGCCGGGGCCGACCGGATGGCGGGGGGGCTGGGCGACGACACCTATGTCGTCGATGACGGCGGCGACACGGTCGTCGAGGGCAGCGAAGGCGGCACCGACACGGTGACCAGCAGCATCAGCTACACGCTGGGCGCGAACGTCGAGAATCTGGTGCTCGGCGGCTCTGCGGGGATCAGCGGGACCGGCAATGGCGGCGACAACGTGCTTACCGGCAACGGTGCCGCCAACACGCTGACGGGGCTCGCCGGTGCCGATTTCCTTGATGGGGGAGCGGGCGCCGACACCATGGCGGGCGGGCTGGGGGACGACACCTATGTCGTCGACAGCACCGGCGATGTCGTCAGCGAAAGCGGTGGCGACGGGACCGACACCGTCCTCAGCAGCATCGGCTACACGCTCGCGACGGGGCTGGAAAACGTCACGCTGACTGGAAACGCGGCGCTGAACGCCACCGGCAACGCGGTCGCGAACATCGTCACCGGCAATGACGGGGACAATAGTCTGGCGGGGCTCGCGGGGGACGACCGGCTGACCGGCGGCGGCGGCAACGACCGGCTGGACGGCGGCACCGGTGCGGACGCGATGGCGGGCGGGCTCGGCAACGACACCTATACGGTCGATAATGTCGGTGACGCCGTCGACGAGACCGGCGGGGACGGGGTCGACCAAGTCAACAGCAGCGTGAGCTTCGCGCTGGCGGCCGGGGTGGACAATCTCACGCTGACGGGCAGTGCGGCGATCAACGCGACGGGCAATGCCGATGCGAACGTCCTGACGGGCAATGCCGGGGTGAACCGGCTGACCGGTCTCGACGGCGCGGACACGCTGCGCGGGCTGGCCGGCAACGACCAGCTGTTCGGGGGCGGCGGGGCGGACGACCTCGACGGCGGCATCGGTGCCGACCTCCTGTCCGGCGGCACGGGCGACGACATCTATACCGTCGACAATGTCGTCGACGTCGTCGACGAAACCGACGGTGACGGCGTCGACCTGGTCAAGAGCAGCGTGACCTTCACGCTCGCCGCCGGTGTCGAGAATCTGACGCTGACGGGGAGCGGTTCGCCCAGCGCGACGGGCAACGCCGCCGCCAACATCCTGACGGGCAATGGTGCGGCGAACACGCTGACGGGTCTCGACGGCGACGACACGCTGATCGGGCTGTCGGGCAACGACCGGCTGAACGGCGGTGCGGGCGCGGACATCCTGAACGGCGGCACCGGCTCGGACATCATGACGGGCGGCGACGGCGACGATCTCTATAGCGTCGACACGACCGGCGACATCGTCGACGAGACCGCCAGCGACGGTATCGACACCGTCACTAGCAGCATCACCTACACGCTCGGCGCCGGCGTCGAACGCCTCACCCTGACCGGGACGGGGGGAATCGCGGGGCGGGGCAATGCCGCCGATAACGTCATCACCGGCAATGACGGCGCCAACGCGCTGTCGGGCTTTGCCGGCAACGACCAGCTGTTCGGCGGCGCGGGCACGGATACGCTCGACGGCGGCACGGGCCAGGACATCATGTCCGGCGGCCGCGGCAACGACAGCTATGTCGTCGACGACATCGGCGACGTCGTCGACGAGACCGGCGGCGACGGTCTCGATACGGTCACCAGCAGCGTGTCCTTCACCCTGGGGTCCGGGGTCGAGCGTCTGACGCTGAGCGGGGTGGCGGCGATCGATGCGACGGGCAGCGCGGATGCCAACATCCTGACGGGCAATGCCGGCGTCAACATCCTGTCGGGCATGGAGGGGGCCGACACGTTGCGCGGGATGGCCGGCAATGATCAGCTGTTCGGCGGTGGCGGCGCCGACACGCTCGACGGCGGCACCGGCGCGGACGTGATGGCAGGCGGTCTCGGCGACGATATCTACATCGTCGACACTCTGGGGGACAGCGTCGACGAGACCGACGGGGACGGCGTCGATCTCGTCACCAGCAGCATCACCTTCACGCTGGCCGACGGGCTCGAAAACCTGACGCTGACGGGCACTTCCGGGGTGCACGGCAACGGCAATGCCGGCGCGAACGCACTGACGGGCAATAGCGCGGGCAATATCCTGTCCGGGTTCGACGGCGACGACCTGTTGCAGGGGCTGGGGGGCAACGACCAGCTGCTGGGCGGTGCGGGGCAGGACCGGCTCGTCGGCGGCACGGGCAGCGACCGGCTGACCGGGGGCACGGGCGACGACGTGTTCGTCTTCGCCACCGGGCAGGGCAATGACACGGTGGTCGATTTCGACTTCGATGCGGCCGGGGGACAGGACCTGCTCGATGTTTCGGGTTGCGGCATTACCGCCGCCAATTTCGGGGCGCAGGTGCTGATCTCGCAGGTCGGCGTCAACACGGTGATCACGATCGGCACGCAGACGATCACGCTCACCGGGGTGAACGCGACGACGATCGACCACAGCGATTTCGGGTTCTGATCGATGATGCAGATGTTCGAGGACCGGCTGCCACTGCCGGTACGTGACGCGGTCAGGCAGTGCCGGTCGCATGTGGTGGCCGCTCTGCTGTTCAGCGCGCTGGTCAACATCCTGTACCTCGCGCCGACGCTGTACATGATGCAGGTCTATGACCGGGTGGTGCCGACCGGGGGCGTCGTCACCTTGGTGATCCTGACGCTGGTGCTGGGGGCGGCGATCGCCACGATCGGGGTGCTCGAGTCCCTGCGGTCGCGGCTGATGGTCAAGGTGTCGCTGCGGCTCGACCAGCGCGTGTCGCGAGCGATCCTGGCGCGGCTGATCGAGCGCGGCCACACCCGGCAGCGCGACCCGACGACCGCACAGGCGATGCGCGAGTTCGACACGCTGCGGCAGGTGATCACCGCGCCGACGCTGGTCGGGATCTTCGATGCGCCCTGGACGCCGATCTATGTCTTGGCCGCGGTGCTGATCCATCCGCTGCTGGGGCTGTTCATCATCGCCGCGGGCGCGTGCCTCGCGGTGCTGACATGGATGTCCGAGCGGGGGACGCACGGGCTGATGAGCGTCGCGCACACCGCCAATGCCCGGTCGGCGATCGTCCAGGAGGATATCGCCCAGCAGGCCGAGCTCGTCCGCGCGCTGGGCATGGGCCGGGCGATGGTCGACCGGCAGATCGCCGAACGCAGCGACGGGCAGGCGGCGCTGGCCGCGGCGCAGATGGCGACCGCGCGCTATGCCGCGATCGCCAAGTTCATGCGGCTGTTCCTCCAGTCGCTGGCGCTGGGGCTCGCCGCGATCCTCGCGGTCCAGCGGCAGATCTCGGTCGGATCGATCATCGCCGCCTCGGTGCTGCTCAGCCGCGCGTTGCAGCCGGTCGAGCTGCTGATCGGCGGCTGGTCGAACCTGCAGAGCGCCAACGAGGCGCTGAAATCGCTGAAGCAGCTGTTCGACACGGACGCGGCGGCGGCACCCGCGACCGTCCTGCCGGCGCCGCTCGGCCGGATCACCGCGCGCAAGATCACCACGCGCAGCGCCGATGGCGCGGCGATGCTGCTCAAGGGCGTGAGCTTCGATCTGCAGGCGGGGCAGATGCTGGGCATCGTCGGGGCATCGGGGGCGGGCAAGACGACGCTGATCCGCATCCTCGCCGGGGGTATCGCGCCCGAATCCGGACAGGTGCTGCTCGACGGCGCGGACTCGATCCTCTGGGATGCGCAGCGGCTCGCGCGGTACCGCGGTTATGTGCCGCAGGAGCCCGGCTTCCTGACGGGCACGGTGGCGCAGAACATCGCCCGGTTCGTCGATCCGAACGCGGTGGACCCGGTCTCGTTCGACCGGCGGGTGATCGACGCGGCCAAGGTCGCGGGGTGCCACGCGCTGATCCTGTCGCTGCCCGGTGGCTATGACTGTCCGATCGGGCGCGGCGGGCTGGCGCTGTCGGCGGGGCAGCGGCAGCGGATCGCGCTGGCGCGGGCGATGTTCGACGACCCGCCGATCCTCCTGCTCGACGAACCCAATGCTGCGCTGGATGCGGAGGGCGAGGCGGCGCTCATGCGCGCGCTGGAGACCAGTCGCCAGCGCGGCGCGACGATCGTGATCGCGGCGCACCGCACCAGCGTGCTGGCCGCCGCGGATCGGCTGCTCGTCCTCAACGCCGGGTCGGTCGACTGCGAAGGTCCCTGCGAGGAAGTTCTGGCCGAGCTGGCGCGTCGCGCCGGCGGAAGCCGCGGCAATGTCGTCGGACTGAAGGGGGCGGTGTCATGAGCATGATCGACGATTCGGCGCGGGTTGAGATCCGGCGCGGCCTGCGCGTCGCGGCGCTGTTCTTCATCGGGCTGCTGGGGGGCGCGTCGATGATGCCGCTCGACGCCGGCGTCTATGCCCGCGGCGCGGTGATCGTGTCGGGCAAGCGGCAGGCGGTGCAGAATCGCGACGGCGGCATCGTCACGGCATTGCGCGCCGTCGAAGGCCAGAAGGTCGCGCGCGGGCAAGTGTTGCTGGAGATCGCGTCGGCGGACCTGCACGCGCTCGAACGCGGGATGACCGCCGAGCTGATGATGCTGTTCGCGCAGCGCGAACGCCTGCTCGCCGAACGCGACCGGCGCTCGGTGATGGCCGAGCCGGTCGAGTTCCGCGCGCTGCCGGCGGCGGACCGGGTGCTGGCGGAGGATGCGCTGCGCGGCCAGCGGTTGCTGCTGGCGGCGCGCCTGCGGACCGCGCAGACCGAGAAGGCGGTGTGGATGCGGCGCGCCCACGCCAATGCCGAACAGATTGGCGGGTTCGGCGAACAGATCGTGGCGAACCGCCGGCAACGCGCGCTGCTCGACGACGAGCTGACGGGGATGCGGGTCATCGCCGCCAAGGGCTTTGCCTCGATCAACCGGATCCGCGCGCTCGAGCGTACGCAGGCCGCGCTCGACGGCGAGCATGGCGCGCTGGGGGCACAGATCCTCCAGACGCGCGATGCGATCGGGGAAGCCGAACTGTCGGCCGCGGGCGTCGATCGTCGCCAGATCGAGGAGGTGGAGGGGAGCCTGCGCGATCTGCTGGTGCGGATGAACGAGCTGCAACCCAAATTGCTCGCGGCGCGCGAACAGCTCGCCCGCTCGATGGTGCGCGCGCCGGTCGCCGGCACGATCGTCGGCCCGACGATCTACACGATCGGCGGCGTGGTCTCGCCGGGGCAGACGCTGATGGAGATCGTCCCCGATCGCAGGGCGCTGGTGATTGAGGTGCAGGTCTCGCCCGACGATGCCGACGACATGCGCCCCGGCCAGACGACGCAGGTCCGCTTCACCGGATTCCACGACCGCGCGATGCCCGCGCTCGACGCCCGGATCGACACGGTGTCGGCGGACAGCTTTACCGAGGAGCGGACCGGCAACCGCTTCTTCCGGGCGGAGGCGTCGTTGCTGCCGGAAAGCTATCGGACGCTCGTCGCGCTCAAGGGGCCCGGCGCACTGACGCCGGGCATGCCCGCCGAGATCCTCGTCCCGCTCCGGAAACGGTCCGCGCTCGACTATCTGATCGGCCCGTTGAAGGAGAGCCTGTGGCGCGGCGGTCGTGAAGCCTGAGTGAGTGCGGGGTCAGGCGGCCAGCCCGTTCGCCTCGACATGCGCCGCGATGTCGCCGGCGGTGGTCCACCAGATGCGCGGATCGTTCGCCGCGCGGAGTTCGGTCAGTACGCGGGCCAGTGCGGGGACGCGGTGTGCCTGTCCCATGATATAGGGGTGGAGCGCGATGCCCAGGACGAGCGGACGCCGGTCGCATTCGGACAGCAGCTGTTCGACGCCGTCGCGGATCATGGCGGCGAACGTCGTCGCCTCCTGCTTGCGCGCGATGATCGCGGGCAGGTCGTTGATTTCCTGCGAATAGGGAATCGAGAGCAGTCCGCCATGAGAGGTGGCGAGCCGGGTCGGCTGGTCGTCATGTGCCCAGTCGAGGACATAGCGATAGCCGTTTTCGGCGAGCAGGTCCGGCGTGGCGTCGCTCTCCGAGATCCACGGCCCCAGCCAGCCGGTGGGACGCACCCCGAGTGTCGCCAGCCGCTCGGTCACGTCGGCGATCATCCGGGTCTCGTGCGGGTGCGCAAGGGATCCTTGCGCGGTCGCGTTGGTGCCGCCATGCGCCGCGATCTCGCCGCCGCGGTCGCGGCATGCCTCGGCGAGCCCGGGGCAGCGATCGAGGACGTCGGCGTTGAGCAGCGCGGTGGTGCGCAGGCCCAGCCGATCGAACAGATCGAACAATCGCCACGCCCCGACCCGGTTGCCATAATCGCGCCAGGCATAGTTCATCACGTCCGGGTCGGTCTGCGCGGGGGCCAGTTCCGGACCCAGCCCGCCGCCGAAATCGAACACCTCGTAATTCACCCCGAAATAGATGGCGAGGCGGCGGCCGTCGGGCCAGTCATAGTCCGGGCGGTCGACGATCGGGCGATAGGCGTAGCGGCCATGGTGCGAAGTACTCATCACGCTGGAACGCGTGAACCAGCCGATAGAATCACGCTAGCGCAGGTACTTATGCCACGAATGGTCGCGTGCCGACCGACGCCGCGCCGTCACGGCAGCCGATCGCGGCCGGAACGGCTCAGTCGCCAGCGATCGCCTGAAGGATGGCCTTGCCGTAATTCGTCTTCTGGAACAGCTCGCCGCGTGCACGCGCCTGATCGACGGTGATGAAGCCCTGCTGAAACGCGATCTCCTCGAGGCAGGCGACCTGGATACCCTGCCGGTTCTGGATCGTCCTGACGAACTCGCTCGCCTCGAGGAGCGAGTCATGCGTGCCGGTGTCGAGCCAGGCGTAGCCGCGGCCCATCTGTTCGACGAACAGGTCGCCCGCTTCCATGTAGATGCGGTTGAGATCGGTGATCTCGAGCTCACCGCGGGCAGAGGGCTTCAGGTCGCGCGCGAACTGGACGACGCGGTTGTCGTAGAAATACAGGCCGGTGACCGCATGGTGCGACTTGGGCTTTGCCGGCTTTTCCTCGAGGCTGACGGCCTTGCCGCCTTCGCCGAACTCGACCACGCCGTAGCGCTCGGGATCGTCGACGCGATAGGAGAACACCGTTGCGCCGCCCTTGCGCGCGACCGCGCTCGCCAGCAGGTCGGTCAGGTGCGCGCCAAAGAAGATGTTGTCGCCGAGCACGAGCGCGACATCGTCGTCGCCGATGAAGTCCGCGCCGATCGTGAACGCCTGGGCGAGGCCCTCGGGCCGGGGCTGTTCGGCATAGGAGATGGCGAGACCGAACGCAGATCCGTCCTCAAACAGGCGACGGTAATTGTCGATATATTCGGGGCTCGAGATGATCAGGATGTCGCGGATGCCGGCCAGCATCAGCACCGAAAGCGGATAGTAGATCATCGGCTTGTCGTAGACCGGCAACAGCTGCTTGTTCACGGCGAGCGTTGCCGGATGAAGCCGCGTGCCCGAACCGCCGGCGAGAATGATGCCCTTCATTGGGAGATGTCCTTCTTGGGGGCCCCGAGCAGTTCGTCGAGGATGTTGCCGAGCGCGGTCTGCCACGCGGGCGGATGGATGCCATAGTCGCGCGTGATCGCGTCATGGCTGAGCAGCGAGTTTGCCGGGCGCGTCGCAGGCGTCGGATAGTCGCTGGTCGGGATGCCATCGACCTCGGCGCTGGCCCCGCCCCGCGCGGCACTCTGCGCGAAGATCTCGCGTGCGAAGCCGGCCCAGGTGACCGCGCCGGCGTTGCTGAAATGATAGATGCCGGTGGGAGCGGCGGGATCCTCGACGAGCCGCATCGCGATCGTCGCGAGCGCCGCGGCGAGATCGGCCGCGGACGTCGGGCTGCCATGCTGGTCGTCGACCACGCGCAGGGTCGGGTTGGTCGCGCCGACGCGCAGCATCGTCTTGACGAAATTGTTGCCGTGCGCGCTGACCACCCAGGCGGTCCGGACGATCGCATGGCGTGCGCCCGAGGTGCGGACCGCGAGCTCGCCGCCAAGCTTGGACGCGCCATAGACGCCGAGCGGCGCGACCGGATCGGTGACCTCCCACGCGCCCTCGCGCGCGCCGTCGAAGACGTAATCGGTCGAGACCTGAACGATCGGGATGCCGGCCTTGGCGCAGGCTTCGGCAAACGCCGCGGGGGCCATCGCGTTGACCGCCCAGGCGGTGACGATGTCGCTCTCCGCCTTGTCGACCGCGGTATAGGCGCCGGCCGAGATCACCGCGGCCCAGGGCTCGCCGTCATGGCCGCCCGCGACCATCGCGGCGATCGCCGCGGTATCGCGCAGGTCGAGTTCGTCGATGTCGATCGCGGTGACCGCCCAGCCTTCGGGCCAGGCATAACGCTTGAGCTCGGTGCCGAGCTGGCCGTTGCCGCCGGTGACGAGGATCCGCTTCATACCGCCAGCTGCGGAAGCATCGCTCATACCGAAAGCCCGCGACGCTGGTCGGCCTTGTGCTCGGCGACGATCGCCTGCCACCAGTCCTGGTTGTCGAGATACCAGGCGACGGTCTTCTCGATGCCCGTCTCGAACGTCTCGGCGGGCTCCCAGCCGAGCTCGTCCTTGATCCGGGTCGCGTCGATCGCATAGCGCTTGTCGTGGCCGGGGCGGTCGGCGACATAGGTGATCTGCGTCGCGTAAGGCTGGCCATCGGCGCGCGGGCGGAGGCGATCAAGGATCGTGCAGACAGTCTTCACGACCTCGAGATTCTGCTTCTCGTTGTTTCCGCCGACATTGTAGGTCCGGCCGGGCTCACCCTTTTCGAACACCGCGTGGAGCGCGCGGACATGATCCTCGACATACAGCCAGTCGCGGACCTGATCGCCCTTGCCGTAGACGGGCAGGTCGGCGCCCGCGAGCGCCTTGACGATCATCAGCGGGATCAGCTTTTCGGGGAAGTGATACGGCCCGTAATTGTTGGAGCAGTTGGTGATCAGCACCGGCAGGCCGAAGGTGTGGCCCCAGGCGCTGACGAGGTGATCCGACCCCGCCTTCGACGCCGAATAGGGCGAACGCGGATCATAGGGCGTCTCTTCGGTGAACAGCCCGGTCTCGCCGAGCGAGCCGTACACCTCGTCGGTCGAGATATGGTGGAAGCGGAACGCCGCCTTCGCGTTGTCGCCGAGCGACAGCCAATAGGCGCGCGCCTCGCTCAGCATCGTGAAGGTGCCGACGACGTTGGTCTGGACGAACGCGCCGGGGCCGTCGATCGAGCGGTCGACATGGCTCTCGGCCGCGAGATGCGTGATCACGTCGGGCTTGAACCCGGCGATCGCGGCGCGGACCGCGTCCGCATCGCAGATGTCGCCCTGGACGAAGTGGTAGCGGTTGGAATCCGTGACGCGCTCGACCGTCGTCAGCGTGCCCGCATAGGTCAGCTTGTCGAAGTTGAGCACTTCATGGTCGGTGTTTTCGATCAGATGACGGACGAGCGCCGACCCGATGAAACCGGCCCCGCCGGTGACGAAAATGCGCATATGTTATCCTTCAGGCCAGGGGCGCGAGCGGGCGGCCGTCATAGGGGAAAGGGCTGTCGAAATCGGCGAGCAGGGGCTGGATCGTGTCCTTGGCCGAAAGCTCGGGCGTCGATCCGGCGGGCATCGGCCAGTCGATGCCGATCGCAGCGTCGTCCCAGCGGATGCCGCCGTCATGATCCGGCGCATAGGTATCCGAGCATTTGTACGTGACTTCGCAATCGGGCTCGAGCGTCAGGAAGCCGTGCGCGAAGCCGATCGGGATGAAGAGCTGATCGCCGTTCTCGGCCGAGAGTTCGGCCCCGACCCACTGGCCATAGGTCGGAGAGTCGCGCCGGATGTCGACGGCGACATCGAAGATGCGCCCGCGGATGCAGCGGACCAGCTTGTCCTGTCCCCGCGGCGGCGTCTGAAAATGAAGACCGCGCAGGGTAAAGACGGGCACGGACAAGGAGTGATTGTCCTGCACAAAACTGCAGCTGATGCCGCGGTTCTCAAAGGCTGGAACCGAGTAAACCTCGGTGAACCAACCCCGTGCATCGCCGTAGCGCTTCGGTCTAATCAACTGAACGGGGCCATCTGTCATGGCCGACCGGATAGAAACTTGCTTGACGAACGGCAATGCAGGATATGCGATGCATCAGGTTTTTTAGGGTAACCGGCGCGCGTTTGCGGCTGACATGAGTGTGCGCTATCGGCGCATTTTCCATATCGGTAGCACTGGGCGCCCGTGAAGTTGAGCATTGGAGCAAGCGTGGCTAGTCATTCCCGGTCCGCGCATACGTACGACGCCGGCGGGCGTGGCCGATCACGCGGTCGGGGATCGCGTCCAAAGACCCTATCGTGGCCAAGTGCCGATGCCTGGGTCGCCTGCCTGTTCGTCGTGATCTGCTTCCTGTTCGGCGGGAATTCGAAGTTTCAACTTCTCGCAGATGTCGTCCTTCGCCTCGTCTCGATCCTGGTAATCGGCTATGCGCTGGTGCGCATGACGCCGGGTGATCGCCGCCGTGCGCGTCCGTTTGCATGGGCGATTCTGGCGTTCGGCGCGCTGATGGCGGCGCAGTTGATCCCGCTTCCCCCGGCGCTATGGAATGCCATGCCGGGCCATGGCTTCTACCGGGATGCGCTGACCACCGTCGGGCTGGCGGACGAGTGGCGGCCGTGGTCGATGTCGCCCGACCTGACGCTGAACAGCCTGTTCGCGCTGTTCCCGCTGCTGGCGGCGGCGCTGCTGTTCGCGGTGCTGAACGATGACGGTCGCCGCTGGGTGCTGGATACGCTGCTTGCCTGCCTGGCGATCGCCGCGCTGCTGGGCATGCTCCAGCTCGTGTCGGGCAGCTATTACGTCTATCCGCACAACAACGAGGGGACCGGGGTCGGGTTCTTCGCCAATCGCAACCACCAGGCGTTGTTCCTCGCGATCGGCATGATCCTGATATTCGGCCGGTGGCAGCTAGCGGAGCATCGCAGTGCGCTGCCGCGTGTCGCGGCGATGCTGGGCGCGGTGCTGCTGCTGTTCCCGGTGCTGATCGTGACCGGATCGCGGGCGGGACTGGTGGCCGGCCTGATCGCGTTCGCGGCGGGGGGCGCGGTGTTCGCGCGCAGCCTCATCGCGGGGCAGATCGGGTGGAAGCGCCTGGCGATTCCGGTGGCGGGGCTGACCGTCGCCGGACTGGCGCTGGCCGTCGGGGCCATGTCGTCGCGTCAGGTCGTCGTGCAGCGATTGTTCGAAACGCGCTCGACCATTGGCACGACGGAATTGCGGACTGCCAATCTGCCGGCGCTGGTTGAAACGACAAAGACATTCTTCCCGCTTGGTGCAGGATTCGGCACCTTCGATGCAGTGTTCCGGCGATTCGAATCCAACACGTTGCTTCGTCCGACATATTTCAATCATGCCCATAGCGAGCCCATCGAAATCCTGATCGAGGGCGGGCTGCCGGCTGCGCTACTAATGATCGGTCTACTGGTCTGGCTCGCCCGCCGCAGCAGTATTCTGGTATCGTCGCGCAGGAGATCGTTGATCGTCGTGCTGTCGCAGGTTGGAGTTCTGGGGCTGATCCTGCTGATGCTCGGATCGCTCGTCGATTATCCAATGCGGACGCCGTTCCTCGGTGTCCTTGCGGTTCTCTTCCTGACATGGGCGAGCGGCGAGCGCGACGAGACTGGAATTGCCTGAGTGGCCCTTGGCACCGTTGACCACATGGGGTAACGCGGCGCCATTCAACAAGCGAGAATTTATATAGTGATGCGGCGTTTTTTGATCGCGGTCCTTGCCGCGTCCTCCCTCACAGCGTGCGTCCGGGACGATCCGCCCCTGATGCCCGGCTCGCATCTGGTCGTGACCAAGGACACGGACCTGCCCGCGCCGTCCGGGGGTGATATCGTCCGCTCGTCACGCGAATATCGGATCGCGCCGTTCGACCAGCTGAAGATCAGCGTCTTTGGCGTCGACGAACTCAACCAGACCATTCGTGCGGATTCGGGGGGCAATATCTCGCTGCCGCTCGCGGGTACGATCAAGAGCGCCGGCCTGACGCTGGAGGAATTCAGCGCCCTGCTGCGGACGCGTCTCGCGCAATATATCCGCACGCCGCAGGTCGCCGTGAACCTCGAGGAAACGACCAGCCAGAGCGTCACCGTCTACGGGCAGGTGCAGCAGCCGGGTCAGTTCCCGATCATGGGCAAGATGACGCTGCTCCGCGCGATCGCGCTCGCCAAGGGCGCCAGCGACGTCGCCAATCTCGAGGAAGTCGTCGTGTTCCGTACGATCAACGGCCAGGACATGGCGGCACTCTACAATCTGGAAGCCATCCGCCGCGGCACCTATCCCGATCCCGACATCTACGCGAGCGACGTGATCGCGGTCGGCGATTCTTCGAGCCGACGGTTGTTCCGCGATATCCTGCAGGCATCGCCTCTGCTGGTTACGCCGATCGTCGTTCTGCTTCAGCGTCTGTAGGAGCAGCGTTTCATGAATGCTTCCGAATCGAATTCGCACGATGGCTTTGCCGTGGCCAGCCGTGACGAGCATCTGGCGGTAACCACCAGCCGGACGCCGATGCTGACCCAGTATCTGATGATGGCGGTGCGTCGGAAATGGACGATCGTCGGCGCCATCGTCGTCTGCCTTGCGGCGGCGATCCTGATCACGCTGCTCGCCACGCCGAAATACACGGCCGTGACGCAGATCGAGATCAACCGCGAGGGTGCGCGCATCCTCAACAATGTCGAGAATGTGGAGCCGGAAACGAGCACCGCCGACCAGGAATTCTACCAGACGCAGTACACGATCCTCGAGTCGCGGGCGATGGCGGACCGGGTCGTCCGCAAGTTGCGCCTTGCCGACAACCAGCAGTTTTTCGAGACGATGCGCGCATCGACGATCGCCGACAGCTTCACCAACGGCCGGTCGAGCCTGTCGCGCGCCGCGCGCGAGGATGCGGCAGCGCATATCCTGACCGCCAATGTGTCGGTCGAGGGCATCCGCACGTCGCGTCTGGTCAACATCGAATGGACGAGCCCCGACCCGACGCTGTCCGCGCAGGTCGCGAGCACCTGGGGCACCAGCTTCATCGAGTATAATCTCGAGCGTCGCTACGATGCGACCGCCTATGCACGTACGTTCCTCGAGGGTCGGCTTGTCCAGTTGCGCCAGCGTCTCGAACAGTCCGAGCGCCAGCTCGTCAGCTATGCGCAGAACCAGGCCATCGTCAGCCTGCCGATCGGTGCATCGGACGCATCCGGCAAGGTCGCCGAGCGCTCGCTGACGGTCGATCGCCTCGGCGCGCTCAACACCGCGCTGTCGGAGGCAACTGCCGATCGTATCCGTGCCGAGAGCCGCATCGAAGGCAGCCGGTCGAGCGCGAGTTCGGAGCAGCTGAGCAACGCGACGATCAACAGCCTGCGCCAGCGTCGCGCCGAGCTGTCGGCGGATTACGCCCGACTGATGACGCAGTTCTCGCCCGACTATCCGCCCGCCAAGGCGCTGTCGGCGCAGCTGTCCGCGATCAACGCGAGCCTGTCGCGCGAGGAGTCGCGGGTGACCGGCGGACTGCAGAACGTGTACCGCGATGCGCAGCAGCGTGAGAACCTGTTGCAGAAGCAGGTCGACGCGTTGCGGGTCCAGTTCCTCGACCAGCGCCGCAGCGGCATCCAGTACAACATCTTCCAGCGTGAGGTGGACACGAACCGTCAGCTTTATGACGGCCTGTTGCAGCGTCTGAAGGAGATCGGTGTCGCCGCGGGTTCGAGCGAGAACAACATCTCGGTGATCGACACCGCGCAGATCCCGACGCGTCCGTCCTATCCGCGGCCGTTGTTGAACCTGCTGGCCGGGCTTGGCCTTGGTATTCTCAGCGGTCTCGCACTGGCCTTTGCCCGTGAGCAGATCGACGAGACGATCGCCGATCCGGCGGACTTCGAGCGGCGCATCGGCCTGCCGATGCTCGGCGGGGTCCCCAATGTCCGCAGCGCGCACCCGCTGGAGGATCTTCGCGATCCGAAATCGGGGCTCACGGAAGCCTATCTGTCGATCCAGGCCAGCCTGTTGTTCTCGACCGACCACGGGCTGCCGCGATCGCTGGCCGTTACCAGCACCCGGCCGGCAGAGGGCAAGTCGACCACGGCGCACGCCTTTGCCTATGTCATCGGCCGGTCCGGTTCGCGCACGCTGCTGATTGATGCCGACATGCGGTCGCCGTCGCTGCATGCCGACCTGTCCATTCCGAACGAGATCGGCCTCAGCGCCGTCCTGTCGGGGCTGGTCGATGTCGGTGAGGCGATCAACAAGGTCGACGGGCTGTCCTTCGACGTGATGACCGCGGGCAAGTCGCCGCCCAACGCCGCCGAACTGCTGCGTGGCCACCTGTTCACCGACCTGCTGCGTCAGCTTGGCGAGCGTTATGACTGCGTCGTGATCGATTGCCCGCCGGTCATGGGGCTGGCGGATGCGCCGATCATCGCCAGCGTCGCCGAGAGCACGGTCTTCGTGATGGAGGCCCGCGGCATCAAGGCACGCCTCGCGCTGATCGCGATCGATCGTCTGCACCAGGCACGGGCGCGCCTGACGGGCGCGGTGATGACCAAGCTGCCGCTCAACAATGGCGGTTACGGCTATGGTTACGACTATGGCTATGGCTATGGCAGAAGGACCGACGACTGATGCCGAAACGGCGTTCGTTATCGTTGACCCTGCCAAAGACATCGGAGTGGCCACGCTGGGTGATCGGGCTCTGGCTGGTCGTTCTGATCGGCAGTGCGGTAGCGGTCGTCTGTTCAGGCGTCGCGGCGGGGCTTCGCAACCGGCGTCCCGCCATCGCGCTGCAGTTCGCTCCCGGCGATGCGCGTGCGCTGTCGCGGATGGCGGATACGAGCCTGCTGGTCGAGGACGGGCAGCTCCGCGACCCGAGCGAGCCCCGGCGCTATGCGCGCGCCGCGCTCGCCCGCGATGCCACGCTGCCGGCATCGTGGCGCGTGCTGGGACTGACCGCGCCGGATGGTTCGGCCTTGTCGGTCAAACTGCTCGAAACCGCCGAACGGCTGTCCCGGCGGGACGCACCGACCCAATTGGCGCTGATCGAACTTGCGGTCGGTCGTGGCGACATCCTCGGCGCGCTGGCTCATTATGACATCCTCCTCCGCATCTCGAGCGCCTATGATGCGGTGCTGTTCCCCGTCCTCGTCGGTGCGAGCACCGAGCCGCAGATCCGTCAGGTGCTGGGTCAGCAACTGCTTCGCGCGCCGATGTGGCGGCGTCGGTTCCTGGCATACATGGTGAACGCCGCGACGCCCTATCCGGTGCAGGCTGACCTGTTTTCCGCGATCGCGAAGGGCGGCAAGGCGTTTCCCGACAGCGACATCGTCGCGTCGCAGGCGACCAACAGCGCGCTTGGCGGCAACTATGCGATCGCACGCCATCTGTACGGCCTGGTCGCACCGGGCGAGGTCACGCAGCGCCTGCGCAATGGCGGTTTCGACAAGGATGGCGGCGTGCCGCCGTTCGACTGGCAATATGACAGCGACGGCGCGTTGACCGTTGCGGTTGCATCCTTTGGTCCGGGTCGGCGACTAGAGATCATCAGCGAGCGCGGCGACGGCGCGCGCGCGGCACGGCAGCTGTTGTTCCTGGCACCCGGCCGCTATCGGCTCGCGGCACAGGTCGGCGCGATCGAGGGGGAGCCTGCGGGGCGCCCGTACATGACGATGACCTGCGCCGATGCCGGAACCCCGCTCCTGACGGTCGATACGCAGCCCAAGGCACGTCGCGTGGCCGGGATGGTCAGCGTGCCGAATGGCTGCGCCGTCCAGTGGCTCGAGCTCGGTATGCGGCAGGATCCGAATGGCGCGCGCGCCGCGGCCTGGGTCGACGGCGTCGCCATCGACCGCGTCGGCGGCTGAGCGCAGCTCGCTGCCGGCGCTGCAATAGCGCCTGTACTGCATAAAGGGAAACGGCGCCTGACGCGGCCGCGGTAAGCGCCGGGCGTGGCGGCAGGGGGCGGCTGGTCGCCATATGACGGCGTTATCCGTCCCGGATCACCTAGCGGCTGTTTGAATGCCTGGGACGTGGCCGTCGGCAAGCTGAGTGCCGGGGGCCCGGACCGGATTTGCGTCTCCGGTCGATCGTAGGAAACTGTGGCGGAGCAGGGCGCGAAACGCCCCGCTCCGCCTGCCGACATCAGCCGACGGTCACGGTCTCGAGCTGTGGCAGCGGGAACACCAGAGTCTGTCCCTTGAACGCAGCCGAGCCTTCGAAGAACGCGCGGAAGTGCCACGGAAGCACGATCAGGTAATCGGGCGACTGACCGAGAAGATCGGTTTCGGCGACGATCGGCAGGAACGTCCCCGGCGTGAACTTGCCATACTTCTCCGGGTTCACCTCACCGACGGCGACGACGCGGTCGGGGGTCAGATCGCAATATTGCAGCAGCACATTGCCCTTGGTCGACGCGCCGATCGCCGCGACGGTCTTGTTCTCCGACCGCGCGCGATCGAGGAATTCGAGCAGTGCGGTGCGCGATGCCGCAACGCGCTCGGCAAAGGCGTTGAACGGTTCGAGCGTGTCGAGACCGGCTGCGGCCTCGCGGTCGAGGATCGTCTGCACGGCCGGATCGATCGCCTCGCCATCCTTGGCGCGACGGACGGTCACCGAGAAGCTGCCGCCGTTGACGTCGTTGAACTCGACATCGGCGATATGCAGACCGACGCGCTCCGCCATCCACTGGATCTGGCGCAGCGCGTAGAATTCGAGATGCTCGTGGCAGACCGTGTCGTAGGAATTGGTCTCGAGCATCAGCGGCATGTAGCTCTGCTCGAACACCCAGACCCCGTCGTCGGCCAGAATCTCGTGGACCTGGCGCATGAACTCCATGGGCGCCTCGAGGTCGTAGAACATTGAGAAGGATGTGACGACCTTCGCCTTGCGACCCGGAAACCGCTCCTTGACGAGCGCCGACGAGAAAAAGTCGGGGATGAGGTCGACATAGTCGGGGTAATATTCGCGGAACTTGGTGCCCGTCGGATCGACGCCAACCAGCGTCAGGCCGACATCGCCATAGGCCTGGAGCGTGGTGCTGTCGTTGCTACCGATGTCGACGATCAGGTCGCCGGGGGCGAGTTCGACCATAGAGCGGATATGCGCGACCTTGCGCTTGAGATGCGCGACCATGCTGGCGTTCAGACCCGAGCGATAGCCGTAATTGTCGCCGTACATCTCGCCGAGATCATAGCTGTGCGCGAGCTGCAACAGGCCGCAGCAGCCGTCCTTGCCGAAGCACTTGACGAGCTGCAACGGACCGGTGGTGACGTCCTGGTCGGTGCTCGCGGGGAAAACGCCGGTCAGCATCTGCTCGCCGAGGTCGAGCACGAGTTCGAGGTTGGTGTTGCCGCAAATGCGGCATGCGTTGGCTTTATGGTACATCGGCGATCAGTCCTCGCGACTTGTGGTGAGAATATCTAGGTCCATGACGTCGGCTTCCACCATGCGGCGGACCAACTCGTGAAAGCTGACCGATGGCGCCCAGCCAAGCGCCTGCAGCGCGGATGGGTCGCCGACCAGCTCGACGCCGGCTCTAGGCCGACTGAAGCGTGGATCAAGTCGAACATATTGCTGGTAGTCGAGGCCGACGATGTCGAACGCCGTCCTGGCGAAGTCACGGACGCTGTGCGTGTGCCCGGTCGCGACGACATAATCCGCGGGTCGCTCGGCCTGCAGCATCGTCCAGGCCGCCGCGACATAATCGCCGGCATAACCCCAATCGCGTCGCGCATCGAGGTCGCCGAGCATGACATGATCGTCGAGCCCGGCCTGGATGCGTGCCGCGGCGCGGGTGATCTTGCGGGTCACGAAGCTGGTCGGCCGAAGCTCGCTCTCGTGATTGAACAGGATTGCCGAGCAGGCGAAGATGCCGTGTCGGTCGCGGAAGGCGTCGATCATCGCATGCGCATATTGCTTGGCGGCGCCGTACGGGCTGCGCGGATCGAGCCGCGTCTCGGCGGATTGCGGGGCAGGGGACCGCGCGCCGAACATCTCGCTGCTCGACGCCTGGCAGAAGCGCGTCGCCGGCGCGATAGTCCGGATCGCCTCGAGGATCCGCACGGGGCCCTGGCCGTTGACGTCGCCCATCGCGACCGGATCGTCGAACATCCCCGAGCCGGTCGAGAATGCGGCGAAGTTGTAGATCTCGTCGGGGCGGATTTCGGCGATGAGGTCGTTCACCTCGTCCTGGCTGGTCAGTCCACAGCGGCGCAGGTCGATGCCCTCGACGCTGCGATCGCCCGGGTTGGCGTGCCGCGACGTGCCCGTCACCCGGTATCCCCGGGCGAGCAGGTGCCGCGTCAGCAGCCGCCCGTCCTGACCGGTCGCACCGGTGATCAATGCGCTACGCTCACCCATGCGACGCAGGCCGTTCGGTGCCGTAGCCACCACGTGCGGCGATCCAGCGGCTGAAGCGATTGGAGAAGCGACTGCCCTCGACGAGCTGGTAGACGCTCGACGCCTGTGCATGGCCGCGCGCGCTCAGCAACGCGACGACCAGCGCATGGGTGGCGGCGCCCGGCAGGATGGCGATGGGATACATCCAGAGCTTGTCTTTCCACGTGATGTTCGGCCGGAGCCGTTCGTCATACTCTTTCGTGCCGTAGACGCCGTAGGCCCGCCAGACGAGCAGCTTCTGCGGCTGGCGCCACGGGTGGCGGACGACGACGTCGGCCTTTGCCGTGTCGGCGAAGCCTGGAAAGCTCCAGATCAGATCGGGCCAGAGGAACATCCAGATATGGAAGCCGCGCGCGGTCCACATCGCATTGCCGATGCGGATGCGAATCAGCGGCTGGCCCAGCGCGGTTACCCGGTCGAGTCCGTGCTGGAACAGCACGCCGACATGCACGAACAGCGAGCCGTAATAGGGCTGGCGCGCACGGGACAGCCAGGTCGACCGCCGGACGATCGCGCAGCCGATGAACGACAGGGCGTCGCCCAGATCGGTCAGCATGCGATCGGCGTCCGCCGCACCATAGGTCCTGCGCCCGTCGAACTTCAGCCGGCGCCGTTCGAAGACGGTATCGAGGGTACGATCCCGAACTTCGGCATCGACCACGACGAGATCGGGATCGCTGGTCGCGAGTTCGGCGAGCACCGCCGCGATCGCGCCGGGGACCAGCGTGTCGTCGTCCGAAAACAGCCAGCAATGCGCGCCGCGGGCATGGCCGACCGCCTTGTCGAAATCGGCGTCGATCCCCGAATTCGTCGACTCGCGAACATAGCGCACGGCGGGGTGCCGCGCAGTATAGGCGGCGACGACGTCCGCGGTGTTATCCGGCGACGCGCCGTCGAGCACGACCACCTCGACGCCGTCCTCGAGCTGCGAGACGATCGAGTCCAGCGTTTCCCCGATCATGTCGGCACGCTTGAACGTGGCGATGCAGATTGAAAGACGGATCATGCGGTACGGCCCAGTACGCGGTGGCGGACCGCGTTCGCCGCCTCGAACGCCGAAATGAATGTCGTCGCCGGTAGCCGGAAGGCCAGCCGGACAAGCGCGAACTCTGCCGAACGGGGATAAATCTTGTCGAACAGTCGTTCCAGATCCTGCAAGCTTTCCCGCTCGGGTTTGCGCGCCGCGGCCTGTTTTGCATACATGAACATGACGATCGTGAACTCGTTTCGCAGTATCCTGAGCGTTTCGCGATATTCGATACCGTCGTAGCCAAAGATGTCGCCGACGAGCGACGTATAGCCGTCGATGGCCAAGGCGTAACGCGGCACGATGCCACGGTCGGCAAACGAGTCATTCTCTCCGCGACGACGGACCAGGGGATCGCATACAAAAGCGATCTGCAGTCCGTGGTGCCGCATCTGCAACAGCAGGCGGGCCGCGTGCGCCCAGCAGCTGCCGTACCGAAGATCCGCGGTATCGCGGTCGACGTTCCATGTCGAACGGCGCACCACGAGGCCGGAGATGAAGCTGAACAGTGCTTCCGACGTCAGCGCGTCCTTGAAATACGCGGCTTGGGAAGACGGATCCCGCACGGCGATCGTCCGCGTTGCGCCGGCAAGTACGGGATGGCGGGGCTGGATCGTCTTCATCACGGCGTCGCAATTGCTGTGCGACAGGAGAACGACGTCGGGTCGGCGGGCAATATAGCCGAGGACCGTCTGCACGGCGCCCGGTTCGACGAGATCGTCGGCGCTCAGCAACCAGCAATAGTCCGCGCGCGCCAGTTCGACGACCAGTGCCATATCGACATCGATGCCGTCGCGGGTTTCCTTGCGATGATAGACGATGGCGGGACATCGATCCGCCCATGATCGTACGACCGCCTCCGTCGAATCCCGCGATCCTCCGTCGACGATCAGTATCTCGACATCATCGGGAAGCTGAGCCGTGATGCTGCTCAGCGTTTCCCCGATGATGTGTCCAAAATTATAGGTTGGAATGCCGATCGTCAGGACTGGCGTGCTGGTCATCGACCACGCAGCCAGCGTACGATCATCGTCGCGCCGGGGACTTTCCGTGCGAGACGCAGCGGCGCGCCGCGGCGATAGGCCCGGCGGATATCGTCCGTGGCGCGCTGATAGTCAGATAGCGCATCGGTCGAAGCCAGGTCATGATTGTCCTCACGGGCATACCAGTCATTGACGCCGGTCCGGCGAAACGGAACATAGCCCTTGCCGGCGAGATACCGGCGCACCGTGAGGTCGGTGCCCTCGCTGTTGTCCTCGATCAGCAGGATCGTCGGGATCCAGCGATCGAGATCGAGCCCGCGCAGGGCGCTCATCTCATGGCCCTCGACGTCGATCGAGATGAAATCGATGCCCGGGGTCGCCTTTGCTTCGGCCAGTATCGAGTCCATCGTTCGGACCGCAACGTCGATCGGCCTGCTCTCGAACCCAAATCGCGCGATCTTCTTGGCGGCCGAGGCTTCGTTCGTCGCAAGAAGCGATACCCCGTCGGCATGCGGTGCACCCTCCGCGATATGCAGGGTGGCGGTGCCGGCCTGATCCGATGCTGCACATTCGAACACCTGCGCCTTGCGTTCCTGGCGCAGCTTTGCGGCCAATGCCGGGTTCGGTTCCACCAGGACGGTCGACCACCCAAGCTGCTCGAGGCGCAAGGTCGTGCTGCCGTAGACGCCATCATTGGCGCCGACCTCGACGCACTGGCCGCGATAGTCCGGCGCAAACATGGTTTCCAGGATTCGGTCTTCGCCGAACTGCGAATAATAGGTCATCGGCGTTCCTTCAAGAAAAGCTCAGGCGTCGCAGGAGCGATGCAGCCTGTTCGCGCGCCGCAACATAGCGCAGCGCCGTCGCGGCAAAGCACACACCGGTTGCTACCGCGGCGCTGGCACCCGCGACTAGTATTCTGGTCACATCGTGCATCGGCGTCAGCCACAACAGCGGAATGGTCACCGCGGCAATGGCCAGGCTGATCGCGAATGCGATGCCGACGTCGCCAAACAGCCACCGCAGCGCGATTGATCGCAGAATCCGGCGATGAGTAATCCAGGTGCCGAGCGGCACGTAGAGCGCGAACAGCACGCACCAGGCCAGGGCCGCGCCGAATATCCCCTTCATGGATACGAACACGAGCAGAAGCGGGACATAGAGGGCGACCAGCATCAAATTGATGATGACCGGCGTTCGCGCGTCACCCGATGCGACCTGCGCGGCGAAGGGAAAATACATCGCGCCGTGCAACGCCGATCCGGCCGCGATCAGTCCGATCAACGGCGCGACCTCACGCGCGATTACGGCGTCTCCCGTCCACAAGCGGACGATCGGTTCAGCGGCGATGATGATCGCCATCGACGCGGGGAAGAAGAACGAGCAAAACAGCGACGTCCACTCGCCATACCGCTCTGCCAGCCGGTCATCCTCGCCGCGCTCGAGCATAGCGGTAAACCGGGGATACACGACGTTGTAGACCGGGTTGATCAGGCCGTAGAGCGCACGCCCCATCACGCTGGCGAGCGCGTAAAGTCCGAAGGCCTGCAGCGAGACGAGCTTGCTGACGATCGCACGATCGAGTTGCGATAGCGTCACGGCGAGCACGGTCAGAATGCTCATCCCGACGGAGAAGCGCCAGATGGTCGAAAGCGTCCGGAGTTCGAATGAACCGCGGGCTTCCGATCCCAACCGGCGCCACGTCATCGTGCGGAACACCAGAAGCTGGATGAACGCGGCGATGGCCTGCCAGACGAACAGGATCTCGATCCGCGGGACGATCGCGATAACGATGGCGCCGCCGATCTGGCTGACGATGGCGAATGCCAGCGTAATCAGGCTCACGGTTCGGACCTGATGCGCGCCGATCAGCGCGCCGCTATAGATGCCGACTGGCCACCGGCATGCGAGGATCAGCCCCATGATCGCGATGCTGGTCGTGACGACGCCGATATCGAGCGCGTCCGGGTGAAGCCAGCGGCTCGCGACCAGCGGCGCCGCGACGGCAAGCGCGATGCCGATGACCAGTCCCACGCCGAGATACAGGCGCGCGAGTGTGCGAAAGAGCGGGATCGCCGCCGCATAGTGTCCGGTCGTTCCGGCGCGTGCGACTTCGCGGCTCACCGTCGGGCTCAGGCCCATGTCGAGCAATTGCAGCGAGCCCTGGAGCAGCGCGAGAAAGCCAACCAGCCCATAGGCTTCGACACCGAGAATCCGGATATAGACCGGCACCACGGCAAGGCCGACCGCCATCGTGATGCCGGTTGCGCCGATGCCGACTATGATGTCATCACGGCCGCGCATCATTCACTCGTGGAAGTCGGCCGCGCGAAATCCGTGCTGGACGATCAGTTCGTCGCGCTGGGCGGCGCGCAGGTCTTCCTCGACCATTTCGGTGACGAGCGTGTCGAAATCGATGCGGGGCTTCCAGCCGAGCTTGGCGTGCGCCTTCGACGCGTCACCGAGTAGCGTCTCGACTTCGGCGGGGCGATAATAGCGCTCGTCCACGCTGACCAGGCAACGCCCGTCTGCGGCATAGCCCTTTTCGGAGGCGCCGGTCCCTTCCCAGCGGATCGCAATGTCGAGCTTGGCAGCCGCGGTGGTCACGAATTCGCGCACGCTGTACTGAACGCCGGTCGCGATCACGAAATCCTCGGGCTCGTCCTGCTGCAGCATCAGCCACTGCATCTCAACATAGTCCTTGGCATGGCCCCAGTCGCGCTTGGCGTCGAGATTGCCGAGATACAGGCAGTCCTGCAGCCCGAGCTTGATGCGGGCCAGCGCGCGCGTGATCTTGCGCGTCACGAAGTTCTCGCCGCGCAGCGGGGACTCGTGATTGAACAGGATGCCGTTGCAGGCATACATGCCATAGGCCTCGCGGTAGTTCACCGTGATCCAATAGGCATAGAGCTTGGCGACGGCGTAGGGCGACCGCGGATAGAAGGGGGTGCGCTCGGTCTGCGGGGTTTCCTGAACGAGACCGTAGAGTTCCGACGTCGAGGCCTGATAGAAGCGCGTCTTCTTCTCGAGGCCGAGGATCCGGACCGCTTCGAGAATGCGCAGCGTACCCAGCGCGTCCGTATCCGCCGTGTATTCGGGGACTTCGAACGACACCGCAACATGACTTTGCGCGGCAAGATTGTAGATCTCGTCGGGCTGTACTTGCTGGATGATGCGGATAAGGTTGGTGGAGTCCGTCAGGTCACCATGATGCAGGAAGAACCGGACGCCGTCTTCGTGCGGATCCTGGTACAGGTGATCGATACGCGCGGTGTTGAACAGCGAGGCGCGGCGCTTGATGCCATGGACGATATAGCCCTTCTCAAGCAGCAGCTCGGCCAGATATGCGCCGTCCTGCCCGGTAACACCCGTGATCAGGGCGACTTTTCTTTCCGACGACATGGATCGTAGACCTCATTGATTTTCCGGGCGCAAGGCGAACACGGCGCGGGACGCGCGTCCGCTCCTCGGGCGAGCGGGGTTCTTAGCCGCTCGACCGCCAAAAGCAACCGCGCTGTGGGTTGCGGCTCCGCCAGTTATATCGCACTGGCGAGCCGTCCTCAGAAATTCGGGTGAACATCTTGCCAGCAGTCGATATCGTCATCGTGAACTGGAATGCTGGGTCTCAGCTGAAAGACTGTATCGAGTCGCTGTTCCTGCATGAGCAGGCTCTGTTGGGATCCGTCACGATCGTCGACAACGCCTCGGTAGACGGCTCTGCGGACTTTTGCCGGACGGATGCACGGGTCCGCTTAATTGAGCCGG
Organism: Sphingomonas sp. BK481; assembly: GCF_014194875.1. NCBI lineage: Bacteria > Pseudomonadati > Pseudomonadota > Alphaproteobacteria > Sphingomonadales > Sphingomonadaceae > Sphingomonas > Sphingomonas sp. BK481. Next base: position 145,174 of record NZ_JACIAP010000007.1, read on the forward strand.
GGCGCAACCTCGGCTTCGGTACCGCGTGCAACCTCGGTACGGCGGGGGGGGATTCGGACTATGTTCTGTTCCTGAATCCCGATACGCGCTTTCTCCGGCCGACACTTGCCTCCGTCGTCGCGTTCATGGAGCGGCCGGAGTCTGCGCAGATCGGCGTGTGCGGCATCAGGCTGGTCGGCGAGGACGGCACGACATCGAATCACTGTGCGCGACTTCCATCAGCAATGACGTTTCTCAATCTGAGTGCGGGGCTCTCGAAATTCTGGCCCGCGACATTCAAGCCGGTCGAGCTGGTCGAATTCGATCACGAGCATGACTCGACCGTGCCGCACGTCATGGGTGCGTTCTTCATGATCCGGCGCGCGCTGTTCGATGCGATCGGCGGCTTCGACGAGACGTTCTTCGTCTATTACGAAGACCTAGACCTGTCGCTGCGCGTCCAGCAGCGTGGTTATGCGATCCAGTATCTCGCGTCGGAATCGGTGTTTCACCGGACTGGAGGTACCAGTCGGACGGCGCGTGCCAAGGCGCTGTCCTATCTGTTCGAAAGCCGTCTGGTCTATGCGCGCAAGCATTATGGGATACTGGGGCGCTCGATCGTCGGCGTCGGGATATTCTTGGTCGAGCCTGTCCGTCGCATCGGTCATGGCCTGTTGAGCGGGTCCGGTGAGCAGGTTCGCGAAACGATCAAGGCCATGCGCCGACTGCTCGCCATCCTGTTTGGCGGGCACGCCGATCGAACCTGAGCGGCCAAGCGATCGCGGCGCGCGCCGTCAGATGACGCGGCTGAACTGGAAGGCGAACATTCCGCCCGCAACAGCAAGAAAGACGAAGTGGCCGATGCTGCGCCAGCCGACCTTGTGCCAGGGGAAGATGCTGAACGCGGGCAGCACCCAGAACGGCGTCTGGCGAAACGCCGCGATCGGCGAGAACGCGAAGAAGGTGAAAACGTAGAAGGCGTAGGAGACGATCAGGAAGATCGAGACGCTGCGCGTTCGCTGGTCGTTGAGCAGCAGGAACGCGACCAGGAAGATGGTGATCGCGACCAGCAGGACGAAGTGGCCGACGGCGAAGCGCGAGGTGATGCTGGCGACGCCCCCCGCATCGGACATGCCGACCGCGAAAACGAGATACTTCCCGAGGAACGGGACGCTGTTCAGGATCGAACTCGTTGCGGAGAAGATCGCCGACCCGGCCGCGACGAAGATCCCGCCGACGAGGATGAACGTGATGATCAGCGCCCGCGGCTTTTGCAGGAAGTTGAGCCAGGTCAGCTTCGACTTGAAGAAGAGCGCCAAGATGGGGATCAGCGCCAGCACCGCAGAGATGTGGAAGAAGATCGCCAGTCCGGTAAACAGGAATGCCCGGTTCTGCCCGCGAATGGCCTGCATGACTGCGACCGATGCGATGATGTACGCCGGTGTCGCGCGGATCGTCACGAAGGCAAGTTGCGAACCATACAAGGCGAAGGCCATGATCAGCCCGCGCCAGTTCGCTTCGGACGGACGAAAGATCGCCAGCGTTCCGAACAGATAGACGAAACTGATCACATAATGCGCATAGCCGACCGTCGTCTCGGTGCTGCCGGTCGATGCACGCAGCAACAGCAGCATGATCTTCGAGAACGGCTCGAAGATGAACCAGTCACCGGACCTGTAGAAATACAGATTGTCGGTATAGGTGAGGTACTGGACGGCATCTGCGAAGACGATCTCGTCCGAGACGACAATGTGCAGGACGATCGTCAGGAAGGCGATCGCGAACCACGTCAGGAAGTAGAGCTGGCGCTCATCCGCGCTGGCGACGACGACAATGTCCTGCCCGGGGGCGCGGTCATTCCGTCGAAAACCCCGCGCGCTACCGCGCGCAGCGTCTGGCTGCGTGCCGAGCTGAACAGAATGTAGCTGGGGATGCGGGCGGCCAATTTGACCGTTTCTGCTAAACGCCATCGGCGCGGAATGAAGGAACATCGCGCGAGCCACAAGGTGTTTCGTACGATGTGGAAATGGCGGACCGGCGAGCGATGAACGGGCTTGTACCGGCCGAACAGCTTGATCCCATGGTCGCCCATGTCGTGCGGCATGGGCACCGATGTCGCGGCGATGACGGCAAGTCCGGCGGCGCTGGCGCGGAAGCACCATTCATGGTCGATCTGGTCGATGAACAGCTCGTCCCACATCCCGCCGACCGCTTCGATCGCGGCGCGCGGGATCATCATCCCCGACGAGATGATCGTCGCGACCTCGGCCAGATCGGCGTCGCGGACACCGCCCGTGATCGTCGCGGCCAGAGTGCGGGCATCGGGCATCTTGCGGTCGACCGGCACGGGACCGATGCAGCCGAGCCGCCGGCCCGACGCCTCGACCCGCGATGCCAGCGCGAGCAGCCGTGTCGCCATGTCCGGTGCGGGCCGCGTGTCCTGATCGAGCAGCATGACATGCGCGGCACCCGAGGCGAGCGCGTGGTCGATGCCCTGGTTGAACGCTGCGGCCAGCCCGATGTTGGTCGCATTGACGATCAGGTCGATCCCCGCGCTGCGCAGCCGCGCCAACTTTGCAGAATCGATCGCGTTCGCTACTACGACCGGCGCATAGTCATGACTTGCGATCGCGAGGACCATATCGATCGCGCCGTCATCGGGATGGTAAAGGACGACGACAGCCCGTAGCGGAAAGACAGGTATCACGAGCGGCTCTCGACTTGAGGAGCCTTGTCGTTAGGGCAAGCGCGGTGCGCGATACAAGAGTAAGGAACATCCCACTGACTCCCCCTCGCTATCAAAACCACCCGGCGCTGGCCCGGCGTGATCTTCTGCGTGCTTCGGGCGTCGGGGTTGCAGCTATCGTCGCAGCCCCCTCGTGCGCGCAGGCGCCGCCAGCCAAGCCGGCGACTCAGACCTCGCTTATCGAGGGCGCATCCGCCCGCGCTTTCGGGGCGATCGGTGACGGGCAATTCCATCCCTTGTCGAGCCGGTTCCCGACACTGGCCGCAGCACAGGCGGTGTACCCGTTCGTCGAGCGGCTGGACCAGTCGATCGACTGGGCCGGGATTCAGGCGGCGATCAATTCGATCGAGGCGTCGGGTGGCACCGCGACCATTCCGGTCGGGCGATTCGCTATTTCCGACTCCATTCAATTGCCGAGTCACGTCACGTTGCGGGGCGAATCGCGCAACGGTACGATCATCGACAACCAGTATCATCCGCTCGCCGCGCCGCAGCTCGTCAACAAGGATCCGATCGCGTTCCTCTACGCGACGATCCGCGACCTGACCTTTCATGGTGGTACGCACGCGATCAAGATCCGCGCGACGCGCGAGGTTGCCGGGATCGTTATCCAGGGGGTGACCACCAACCTCCAGTCCGAGAGCAACATCACGTTCAGCAGCATGCAGACGACGGTGATCCGCGACTGCCATCTCATGAACGGCAAATACGGCGTGTCGGTCGAAGGTTTCCCCTGCAATTCCATCCACCTCGACAATACGCGTCTGGGCGATCATTCGGATGCCTCGATCCGATTGCGCGGCGTCGACGGCTTCGTGATGTTCGGCGGAAGCATCGAGGGTAGCGGCGCCCCCGGGCGCGGGACGATCGATATCGAGACCGGTGGCGCCTATGCCAATGCGATCCATTTCCAGAACGTGTATTTCGAGAACACCCACGAGTTCCTGTTGCGCAGCCGTGGTGCCAAGACGGTCGTCTTCAGGGGCTGCAAGATCACGGGAACCGGCGCCGCAGGGAAGGGCATGGGCCCCTATCATTTCGACTGCGCCGACGATCTGATCGTGTTCGACGACAATCACTGGGACCTGCCGACACCCGGTCCGCGCAACATGCTCATGAAGGGGCGCAACGACGGACTGGGTGGCGCGGGCACGCTGTGGAGCGAGCGTAGCGGGCGCAGCGTCAAGCTGGAGTCACGCCGGTTCGCGGCGGGCGAGGTCGGTCGCGGCCTGTTCACGGTCGACTTTGGCGGGCAGGGCGGGCGCGTCTATGGCACGCTCGAGATGTTCTTCGACACCGGCGACACGCAGCCGATCAAGCGGGTCGCGGTGCCGATCGATATCGCGGTCTCGACGCAAGGCGCCGCGGCGCTTGCGCGGTCGCCGACGGGAGAGGTCCAGCTGGTCGCCAGCGTGGCCAACAAGCTGCTGACCATCGGCATGAAGGCGGGCGCCGGTATCGGCAGCTACCGCCGCCTCTGGTACACGCTCGACGTCGCGGCCGATACGCCCGGCGCGATGAGCGTGGGCGTATTGTAAGATGGCCGTGCTGACCGTCTCCTTCGTCCTGTACAAGACCGAGATCGCCGAAGTCGAACGCGCGATCGACCAGGTCTACGCCTCCAATCCCGATGCGCGGATCATCCTCGTCGACAACAGTCCCGAACCGCTCGTCCTGGCGTTCGACGACCGTGCGAACGTCGCGGTGATCCGGCCGGACAGCAACCTTGGCTATGGCTCCGGCCACAATCTGGCGTTCGCGCTGAGCAAGGACGATCGCTATCACGCGGTGCTCAACACCGACCTTGCCTATGGCGCGACGGTTTTCCCGGAGCTGATCGCGTTCATGGATGCGCACCCCGATGTCGGTCTTGCCATGCCGCGGATCTGCTATCCCGACGGATCGATCCAGCATCTGTGCCGGCTGCTGCCGCATCCGCTCGATGTGTTCGGGCGCGGCTTCTTTGCAAACGCCGGTTGGACCAGGGCACGCAACGACCGTTACGAATTCCGGAAGTGGACCTATGATTCGGTCGCGCAGTTTCCGTTCCTGTCGGGGTGCTTCATGATGCTGCGCCGGTCGGTGGTCGACGAGGTCGAGGGTTTCGACGAGCGCTTCTTCATGTACGGCGAGGATGCCGACCTGTCGCGCCGCATCGCCCAGCGGCACCGGACGATGTTTGTGCCGACCGCGATGGTGGAACATGAATATCGCAGCCAGGGCGGCGGGTATCGGCGCCTCATCAGCAAGGTGGTCAACCTGTCGCGGTATTTTTCGAAATGGGGCTGGTGGGTCGACCGCGAGCGCGACGAAATGAACCGCAAAGCGATTGCATCACTCGATGCCGGCGTGTGACAGGGCTTTCTCGCGAATGTCGCATCAAAACAAGATCCACTGTCCTGGAAGCCAGCCGCCTTTCCTGCCCCGGATGCGGCCTTACAGCCTAAATAGCGATCGGTAATATGGACTTTTTTCGCATTCAGCGTCCCTATGCATTGCGACTGCCGCGGTATCAACTGTCGGGCGGTCTCATCGTCGCTGGGGTGATTCCATATCTCCTGCGCCTGCTGTCCTTCGACGACAGCGCGTCGGTCGCGCTGCATACGCAGACATTGTTCGTCGTGCTTGCGTCGACGGCACTCGGCTATTGGTTCGTCCGCAACTTCGTCGCCTATCCGGGGGTCGAAAAGTCGAGCAACATCTTTACCTCGCTGTCGATCGCTTATGGCATCGTCGTGTCGATACTGGTGGTGTCGAGGATCGAGTATAGTCGTTTCATGCTGATCTGCGGCTACAGCCTCAGCATCGCCTGGTTCTACTGGGCGACGATCACCTATGCGCGGAAGACACGGTTCCGGGTCGGGCTGGCGCCGTTCGGCGACTGGTGCGGGATCGAAGAAAGCACGCTGGTGGCCTGGGTCAAGCTGTCCGATCCCCAGAACGAGAAGGCGTTGATCGATGCCGTTGCAATCGATCTCCGCGCGGACATGCCCGACGAATGGGAGCGCGCGCTCGCCGATTTCGCGCTGTCGGGGATCCCGGTCTATCATATCAAGCATCTCAAGGAATCGCTGACGGGGCAGGTCGATCTCGAGCATATCTCGGAGAATAACTTCGGCTCGTTGTCACCGGTGTCGGCCTATATGACGCTGAAGCATATCTTCGACTCCATCGCCGCCGCGGTCGCGCTCGTCATCCTGCTGCCGGTGCTGGTGATCTGCGGCATCGCCATCAAGCTCGATTCACGGGGCCCCGCGCTGTTCCGGCAGACCCGGATCGGGTTTCAGGGCAAGCCGTTCATGGTGTACAAGCTGCGCACGATGACGACCGGCGGGGCGCAGTCGCAGGACGCGCTGCGCGCCGCGATGACGCAGAGCAACGACGTGCGCGTGACCAAGGTCGGGCGTTTCCTGCGTCAGACCAGGCTCGACGAGCTGCCGCAGTTCATCAACGTCCTGAAAGGCGAGATGAGCTGGATCGGTCCGCGTCCCGAGGCGCAGGTCCTTGGCAACTGGTATGAGGCGGACATTCCGTTTTACCGGTATCGGCACATCGTCCGTCCCGGAATCACGGGTTGGGCGCAGGTCAACCAGGGCCATGTCGCGGAGATCGAGGACGTAAAGCAGAAGCTGAATTACGACTTCTATTACATCAAGAACTTCTCGCCCTGGCTCGACATGCTCATCATCGCGCGGACGGTCCGCACGATGATGACGGGGCATGGCGCCCGGTAGCCGTTTCTCGGGGCTTATCGGTCCGTGTCCGCCGGTTGACGGTGTCGCGCCGGTCGGCCCTGATCAGGGCTCGACCGGGCTGAGCGCCCGGACTGCGGCGCGATGCAGGTCGGCGCGGGCCTGGCTCAGGGCGGCGTCCTGGTCGTCGCCCTGGCCGACCACCAGTCCCGCGAGCGCGCGGACCGGGCCGATCCATGCGCCGCTGCCGCGCAGCTTGAGGCGGCGGGTTTCGAACGCGGCGATGGCTTCGTCGGCAAGATCACGGGCCGCCGTCAGGGCGACGTCGGTCACGACCACGACGAATTCATTGCCGGTCCAGCGAATGATCTCCTCGTCGGGGAACACCCGTCGCAGGTTCGCGACAAAGGCGCTCAGCACATTGTCGCCGACGGCATGGCCGAAGCGTTCGTTGACCCCGGCGAGATCGGCGACGCTGAAGATCATGAGGACATAGCTTCGCGCCTGTTCGGCGAGCTGTGCGAAGATCGGCCGCGCGCCCTCGGACGTCAGCGCGCCGGTAGCTGCGTCGCGCATCGGATCGTGCCGCGCCGTACCGAGCGAGCCGAGGTCGGACTGGAGCCGGGCGACGTCGCGGCGCAGCTCGGCCAGCTCGCGTTCGGCATCGGCCAGCCGGGTCACGAGCAGCGTCGCATCAGGCCAGTTCTCCGCCTCGCTCGCCATCGCGCTGACGTCGTGGCTGAGCGACCGCGTCAGCGTCTGCGCATCGGTGGTCAGCGCGCCAAGCTGGTTCGCGCGTGCGGTGACCGCGCTGTCGCGTTCGGCGGTCGTGTCGCGCTTGATCGCAAGATGGCGTTCGCTGAGCGTTTCAAGCGCGCGTGCGGTCAGCCTCAGGCCGCCATCCGTCTCGGCCGCCACGGCGCGCGCCAGGTCCGATCCGGGATCGGCGACCACGGCAAGCGCGAACGTATAGTTTTCAGCCACCGGTGCGAGACGATGTGCCTCGAGAAAGGCGAGCGCGTCGCGCGCCGCACGAAAAGCCTCTGGCATGCTTGTCTCGAACCTTTTTATGTACTGGATTGTACAACGCGGGATCGCGCGCGTCCGTTTCATCCCGCCGCCCCCTAGCGCGAAAGAGCGTGCGATCAATCCTTGCGCGGCGATTGGTTCCGCGCTCGGGGGCGTGTCGCGGCTACGGGCGGCGGCTGATCGCGGGCGGCAGCGGCGCGGTTTTTCTTATGATGGGGGGCATGTTCCGGGATGGGACGGCCCGCCGGCGCCGGTTGTCCGCTATAGAGGGATATGTTGCGCCAAGGGGGGAGTCCGGTCGTACCGGTTTCAGTCCATTGCCGGGGTAGCCGCACCGGCCTGCTGGGCGGTGCTGCGCGCTTGCTGGGGGCGCTGACGCGACGGCAAGGTGGTGGCGGTGGCATCGCGACGGCGGGCCGCGTTGCGCAGGCGGCGCGGTGCGTGCCGACCGGGTGGCGCCCCGATGGGATGAGCCGCGCATCTCGGCTCTGGTTTCTTCAAACCGCCTATGGCAGAGCCTTGGCCCTGCTGAGCATAAGTCGAGATTGTGGCGGGCAGGGAGCTGGCACTGTGGAAAATACTAAAGTTACCGGCACGCGCGGTGCAGTGTTCGATCGTATTGGCTCGACCTCGCATCGTCACCAACTGCGCATCGCTCTTTATATCCTGTTGGTGTTTGCTGATCTGCTCGCGGTGGTTGCTGCATTCGAGCTCGGTATATTTGCAAAATATGGCCGTTTTGCTGTTACGTCGCATATGAACGTCGTCATCGTCACGGCGCCGATATATGTGCTGACGGCGTTCAACAATGGCGCCTACTCGATCGACGTGCTGCGCAAGGCCCGGGCCGGCATCATGCGCTCGGCGACGGCGCTTTTACTAGCCTTTTCAAGCTTTTTGTTCATCTCCTACTATTTTCGGGCGGTGCAGGCGGAATCCCGGGGCGTCATCAGCATCGGAATGCTCGGCAGCTTCGTGCTTCTGGCAGTCTTTCGATTGGTCATCGATCGGTTTGTCCGCCTGACGATTGGCGGCAACGTGACCACCGATCTGGTGATCTTGGACGACGTCGAATTCGCGGTGCCTGCACATTGCAAAGTCGTCGAGACGCGGGCCGCGAACCTTCGCCCGAACATGCAAGATCCGATGATGCTCGATCGACTCGCGCGTCAATTGCGTGGTGTCGACCGCGTCGTGATCGCCTGTCGGCCCGACAAGGAGCGCGAATGGGCGATGCTCCTGAAGGGGGCGGGCATTCGCGGCGAGATTATTTCGAACGAAATCGACCAGGTCGGCGCGATCGGGCTCGACACTTTCGTCGGGCGGTCGACGCTGGTCGTCGCGGTCGGACCGTTGAGCACGCGCAACCGGATGATCAAGCGGACGTTCGACCTGGCCTTTGCGGTGCCCGCGCTGATCGTCGTGCTGCCGCTGCTGCTGATTACCGCCGCCGCGATCAAGATCGACAGCCGGGGACCGGTCTTCTTCCGGCAGGATCGCGTCGGGCGGGGCAACGCGCTGTTCAAGGTGTTCAAGTTCCGATCGATGCGGGTCGAGCAGTCGGACGCCAGCGGCAGCGTTTCGGCGTCGCGCACCGACGACCGGATCACGCGCGTCGGTCGCGTGATCCGCGCGACCAGCGTCGACGAGCTGCCGCAGCTGCTCAACGTGCTGCTCGGATCGATGAGCATCGTCGGGCCGCGACCGCATGCACTGGGGTCGCTGGCGGGACAGCAGCTGTTCTGGGAGGTCGATGAACGCTATTGGCACCGCCACGCGCTCAAGCCGGGGATCACCGGTCTCGCGCAGGTGCGGGGATTTCGCGGTGCGACGCATCGTCGCGACGATCTGACGCAGCGCCTTCAGGCCGATCTGGAATATATCCTGGGCTGGTCCGTGTGGCGCGACTTTGGCATTCTCGTGTCTACGGTACGGGTCGTTGTGCACCGCAACGCGTTCTAGTGCACCGTAAAACACGTACAAAAAATGCCGCGACAGCAATTTAACATACGCTTTCTTAACCACCAGTATGGCATGGTGTCGTCATGCCCCTTCACGCACCTCTTGCTAACCTGGCTGACCCCGTATCGCCACATGCGGCGTTTCGTGGCGGCGATCCGCTTTCCGGCGCTACGACGGATTCGTTCGACGGGGCGCGTTCCGTCGCAGACCCGCTCGCGGCCGAGCTTCAGGTCGTCGACCCGCGTGCCGCCAACCCGTTGGCCGGCGACCGGATCGACTACGAGAACTGGCTCCTTCCGGTCGAGCCCGCCTCGTTGGGTGAACGCGCGATCCGGGCCGGTTCGACCATCGCCGGCGTGGCGGTCTTCGCCGCGGCGCTCGCTGGTGTCCTTGCCTGGATCATCTAGCGTGCGGGCGGAGATGACGGCGATCGAGCCGGTGGCCGAGCGCCGGCGAAAGCCGAGTCGTGCGGCAATAGCGCGCGCGAGCACGGTCCGTGCGGCCGATGCGCGGGCGATCGACGTTCGTGTCGAGGATCTGTCCGAAGGCGGTTTCCGATTCTCTAGCGCCAGCGTCCTGCCGGTCGGTGCCCATATCCGCGTCGGCCTGGCCGGTGCGGGGCAGGCGACCGCGCGGATCGCATGGCGCGATGGCGAGGCGCATGGCTGTGCGTTCCAGCCCCTGCTGACGAACGACCAGATCCAGTCGGCCTTCACACACACGATCTGCGAATCTGCGGTCCTGTCGTTGATTCCCGACAGCGCGGTGGTGCCCATGCCCGCCGCGGGTGCGGCGCTGGCCCCGCCGCAGCGCTTTGCAGCGCCGGTGCGGCTTATCCTGCTGGTCGTGGCGAGCTGCGCATGCTGGGCCTTGGCGACGCTGCTGCTGCGCGGACTTTCATCGTTCTGAACCGCAGCTGACGCCGGTGTGGTGATCTGCGCGTTGCAACCCTGCTCCGGGGGCGTTTGCCGGCCTCGTCGACCCGCTGAACGCACAAGATTTTCAGGATCTTAGCTAATTTTGCGCTAGTCTAGATATTAGTATTGATTATTTATGACCCCTGTCCCATGTTGAGACAAGACGGTTGAAACGACCGCTGAGGAGAGTGTTCATGACTGCGCTTCCCGGCCCGGCTATCCAGGCCCCATCCTATCCCGAAATCCCCTCGGCCGTGCTCGGTCTTATCACTGGCCTCGCGGTCAGCGTTGCGCTCTGGGCATTGATCGTCCTGATGGCGTTTTTCCTGGCCTGATTTCAAGCACATGGGCGGTCGCCATTTCGCGTCCGCCTGTGTCTGACGATCCCGGCCGTCGGATCGCCAAAGTGTTTGGGCGCCCGGGATATGGCGATTCGCCTTCGCCGTAGGGCTGCGGTGATCCTCAGGCTTGAGCGTTGGCCCGACCTGCTCGAAGCACCAGGCCTTGGACGCTCGCGGTAAACTCGGCTTTGGCGATGTGGGCATCGTGATCGATGCCGAGCGACGATACGCTCCTCCTCGGCGAATCGCCCCGGAATACGCGGCCAAGTATCCCGACGTTTTCAGCCCTGCACGCCGCGTTTCCGCAGGACATCTTCATACACATCGGCGAACTGCCGCGCGACGCTACGCCAGTCATAGGCCAGACTCGCGGCGATGTTGTTCGCGCGGTTCGACTCATAGGCAGCGCTCGCATCGCGGTGCGCAGCTTCGATCCGGCCCGCACCAGCCTCGACATCGTCGATGTCGAACAGGATGCCGCTGCCGGACGAGCGGACCAGCCGACGGAAGGGCGGGATGTCGCTGACGATCGGGGTCAGGCCAGCGGACAGGCCTTCGACCACGCTCAGCCCGAAGCCTTCATAGCGTGACGCCGAGCCGATATAGCTGGCCTCGCCGATCAACGCCTTGATACCCTCGTCGCTGGGCGACGGCACGAGCGTGACCGCCCGTTCGGTACCGGTCCGGCGCATATGCTCCTCGATCTGTGCAGGCGTGACGTCGGCCGGGCCGCCCGCGATGATCAGCCGCCAGTCGCCGTGAAGCCGGCCGAGCGCGGCCACGAGGTCGATCAGGCCGGTGATGTTCTTGTTCGAGGAAAAGCGGCCGATATAGATCATCGTCCGGGTCGGCTGTGGCGACCCTGCACCCTGCCACTTGCCGATATTGACGCCATTCTCGATCGTCACCGTCTTGCTCGCGGCGATCTGGTTGAACCGGGCGGCGTCGCTTTCGCTCGAGGCGATGATCCGGTCGTAGGCGAGCGACGACGCGCGCGTGACGCTGGCGAAATAGGCGAGCTTCAGCCGGCTGGCGAAATCGGTGTGGAAGAAGCCGCCATGCGTCGAGGCGACCATCGGCCGGCGGTGGAGCGGGCGGGTGAGCGCCATGCCGTCGAAGAACGAATCGATCGCATGAACATGGACGATGTCCGCCTGGCCGAGATGCTGCAGCACGGTGGGCGCGAGCGGATAGCGCGTCGAGCCGCGGAACGGGATCCGCTGCACGGGCACGCCCTGATAGGTGTCGCGCGGCGGCAGCGTCGCGTCGAGACGCGAAAACTGCCGGTCGAGCGTGACCACCGACGTCGTGATTCCGCAGTCCCGCTTGAGCGCGACCGCAAGATTGCTGACGGCGTCTTCCAGCCCGCCAATGGCCGGATAAAATTGACGAACGACGTGAAGAACGTGCATCGGCTTCCCAACGTGATCCAGATTGCCAGCCCCTTTGTCTGATTACGGCCAACCGTCCAGCCCAAAGTCGATGGAGTGTCATGCATGTCCGATAAGCCAGCGCCGGCGCAGCCAAAGCGTTCCCGTGTCGTCATCCTGTCGGCATTTCAGGATTACCGGACGCCCAAGCGCGCCAGCATCCACCAGGTCGCGCATGCGCTGGCGCAGGATGGCTGCGACGTGTCGTTCATCTCGACCCGGTTCAGCCTGATCTCGAAGAAGAAGGGCGATTCGCGCCTGTTCCTGTGGGACCAGGCCAATGCCTGGCACAAGGTGGACGGCGTCAATTGCTATCTCTGGCGGACGCCGCTGCATCCCTTTGCGACCAACAATGCGGTCGCCGATGCGGTGATGGCGAAGCTGTTTCCGCTGTTCGCCAGGCTGCCCAATGCCGATATCGACGGCGCATTCCAGGCGGCGGACTATATCGTCATCGAATCGAGCGTCGCGGCGATCTTCATCGACCGGATCAAGCGGCTAAACCCGACCGCCAAGATCATCTATTACGCCACCGACCGGCTCGATACCGTCGGCGCGCATCCCTATGTCCGCCGTCATCTGGTGAAGAACGCGCGGCATATCGACCATGTCTGCCTGCGGTCGACCAAGATGGTGTCGGATTTCCTGTGGGCGAAGGATCGCCTGTACCGCGCCGAATTCGGGATCGATCCCGCCGACTTCGAGACCGTCGGGCCGTCGCCCTATACCGCGCAGCGCAATGCCGTAGCGGTCGGGTCGATGCTGTTCGACGAAAGCTTCTTCCATGCGGTCGCGCCGCAGTTTCCCGATGTGCATTTCCACGTGATCGGCTGCGGGAAGAGCTTCAAGGGGCCCGACAACGTGTTCGTCCAAAAGGAAATGCCGTTCCGCGCCACGCTGCCCTATATCAAGCATGCGAGCATCGGCATCGCCCCCTACCGGCTGGCGCCGGGGGTCGAGTATCTTGCCGAGTCGAGTCTGAAATTGGGACAATATGAATATCTGCAGATCCCCGCGGTCTGCCCCGATTTCGCGGTCGGGACGAACCCGTTCCGCGCGGGCTATGTGTCGAACGATCCGGCGTCGATGATCGCGGCGACCGAAAAGGCACTGGCGCTGGCGGGACAGGTGCCCGCGCGGCATTTCTCGACCTGGACCGAGGTCGCCGACCGCGTGCTTCGTCCCGAAAACTACCCTGACGCCCGCATCGTCGCGGATTAAATGGGCGGGGCTGGCGCGTCGTCCGCGGGCGCGGGCCGGCCCGCCAACCCCCTCGGATATCGGCGTTTGATCGGTATCGGCACGGATCGGTGGAGCAGCGTACCGGCCCGCCGCATCAGGTGAACCACCTTATTGATGGCCGGCGGTTCATCTTCTAGGAGTTCCGCCGAATATCAATGTCCGTACGACGATCGTAGGGACCAACATCGTCTGAGGGATTATAATGCGCATAGCGATGGTGGGATCGGGTTACGTTGGTTTGGTGTCGGGCGCATGTTTCGCCGATTTCGGACATGACGTGATCTGCATCGACAAGGATGCCGGCAAGATCGCGGCGCTCGAAAACGGCATCATGCCGATCTACGAGCCGGGTCTGGATGCACTGGTGGCGCGCGGCGTCGAGGCCGGGCGGTTGCGCTTCGGTACCGATCTTGCCGCGAGCGTGAAGGGTGTCGACGCGGTCTTCATCGCCGTCGGTACGCCGTCGCGGCGCGGTGACGGTCATGCCGACCTGTCCTATGTCTATGCCGCCGCCGAGGAAATTGGCGGCGCGATCGACGGCTTCACTGCGATCGTCGACAAGTCCACGGTCCCGGTCGGCACCGGCGACGAGGTCGAGCGGATCATCCGCCGGGTCAATCCGGATGCCGACTTCGCGGTCGTGTCGAACCCCGAATTCCTGCGCGAAGGCGCCGCGATCGACGATTTCAAGCGTCCCGACCGCGTCGTGATCGGCAGCGACGACGAAAAGGGTCTGGCGGTCATGCGCGAGATCTATCGTCCGCTCGCCCTTGGTCGTTCGCCGCTCGTCGAGATGAGCCGGCGTGCTGCCGAGCTGACCAAATATGCCGGCAATGCGTTCCTCGCGACCAAGATCACCTTCATCAACGAGATCGCCGATCTGTGCGAGAAGGTCGGCGCGGACGTGCAGGATGTCGCGCGCGGCATCGGCCTCGACAACCGCATCGGCTCCAAGTTCCTGCATGCCGGCCCGGGCTATGGCGGTTCGTGCTTCCCCAAGGACACGCTCGCGCTGCTCAAGACCGCGCAGGATCACGACGCGCCGCAGCGCATCGTCGAGGCGGTCGTCGCGGTGAACGACAATCGCAAGCGCGCAATGGGCCGCAAGGTCATCGCCGCCGTGGGCGGCGACGTTCGCGGCAAGACGATCGCGGTGCTCGGCCTGACCTTCAAGCCGAACACCGACGACATGCGCGACAGCCCGGCGATCGCGCTGATCCAGACGCTGCAGGATGCGGGCGCGACGATCAACGTCTATGATCCCGAGGGTCATGAGCAGGCGAAGGCGGTCATCAAGGACGTGACCTATTGCACCGGTCCCTATGAGACGATGGAGGGCGCCGAGGCGCTTGTCATCGTGACCGAATGGGACATCTTCCGCGCGCTCGACTTCAAGCGCGTCAAGTCGCTGCTGGCGTCGCCGGTGCTCGTCGACCTGCGCAACATCTATCCGCGCGACATGGTCGAGAAGGCCGGGCTGACCTATCACGCGGTCGGCCGCTGATCGACCGGGACAGGCGGCGCGCCGATCGGTGCGCCGCCTGTCTAATTAAGCCAAGGGCCAGTCGGGTTATTCGACCAGGCTGGCATATTGCATATGATCCGGGTCCCGCATCGTGTCGGGGGGGATGACCGCATCGTCGGTATCGCTGGTGGCTGGTGTGCCCGCGTCGGCGCCGGTCGCCGGTGCAGGCGGTGCCGCTGCTGCAACCGCAATACCGGGTTCGCTCGGTCCGGCCCCCGATCTCACGACGACGATCCCCGCCTGTTCGGGCGCTTCGACTGCGGATCCGCAGGCGGCGAGCATCGCCAGCGTTGCGATGCCGACCATGCCGCGCAGGGCGGCGCCGATGCGGGCAGGTCGACCGCCATCATAAGTTGAGCGCGGCAGCACGCGGTTCAGGGCATGCGGGCGAGCGACCGGGGCCGGCGCGGCGGACGCGACGGCGCGATGCGCGTCGTGGATCAGGGGCATTGGAAATTCTCCGTTGGCACCCGATCCTTCACTCGGCCGATGCAAAGGAGGTCTCTTCAAACCTGGTTAGCGGCGGGTTTAGGGTAATGCAGATCCTGTTCTACCATGATCGACCACTGCTGCCGGGGCCGGCGCGTCCGGCCGGCCGGATCAGCGCCCGGGCAGGGATGGGCGCAGCACGTAGATGATATAGCCGACACTGGCCGCAAGCACGAGCACGGCGGGGATCGCATAGCCTTCGTTGCCGAGCCAGTTGCTCAGCGCACAGGCGATCGCGGGCGGCAGATAATGCCACACCGTATCGACCGGCTCATCCTCCATCGAGCGTTGCAGATAGAGCAGCGCCAGGCCCGCAAATACCGCGACGCTCAGCCAATCGTAAATTGTTTCCATGATATACTTCCCAAGCCGCCCGGAACCCGGCCGGCGCCACATTCCGTCAGAGGCGATCCCTATGCCCGGTCCTTCTAGATTTTCTCATCGTCTCGGGCAAATGCAGTATCTTGCCCCCGCTCTCGCGCTGGGACTGCCCTGACGACGACCACGGCGCTGCGGGAGAGGCTGAGCGGGCGCAACGTCGAGGCCTAGCTGGCTGGCGACCACGCAGCTGCGATCGGGAACCAGCCAGCGTCAGGCGGCGCTGCGCAAGGCGGCGAAGATCGACGATGCGAAGGGCTTCGCGCCCAAGGTCAGCCCGACGCCACCTTCTTGAATTGCGCGAGCATTGCCTCGGACAGTCGCATCGGATCGAGCGGCTCCAGATCGGGGCGGCCGCCCGGCGGGCTGGTGCGAAGCGTGTCGATGCTCGCGCGCAACGCCGTCGGCGCGAGCGGCGGATCGAACAGCGTGACCCAGCCGCCGGCGATCTCCGCCGCCAGGCTGGGCAGCGTGCCGACCGCGGGGGCGAGCAGCGGGCGGTCGAGCGACAGCGTGACGAGCGCCGTGCCCGAGTTGAGCGTCGATGTCTGGTTCATCAGACAGGCGTCGCAGGAGGCGATCGCCGAGGCGAAGCGCGCATCGTCGAGCGGGCCGGTTACGATACGGATCGTCCCGTCGGACCGGTCCGCGACCGCGGTCAGCCGCGCGGCGATGTCGTCATCGCCCGCATCGCCGGCAATCAGCAGCATCTCATCGGGCCGGCGGATCGCGAGGAACGCCTCGGCGGCCTCGACCAAGTTCTTGCTGGGACGGAGCGACCCGATCATGCCGAGCACCCAGATACCGTCGGGAATCGCCCAGGCCGCGCGCGCTTCGGCACGAGGGATCGCCGGATAGTCCTCACGGTAATGCGGGTGCGGAACGATCGTCCCCGCCACCGCGGCGATCGCCGGATGCGCGGCGCGATAGCGCTCGAGCGAGGCGGCAGACAGGCCGATCAGGTGATCGATCTGGCCGAGGAGCCGTGCATGATAGGCGTGCCAGACCCGGTGCCGCCAGCCGGTCAGGTCGCGGTGCGGCGTGACATTGTGCGCGGTGACGACGAGCTTGCCGCCCGATCGACGGATCCCCCGCGCGGCGTTCAGCACACGCGCGGCCTTGGCCGCGACGATCGCCGGGTTGTTGCTGCCCGAGCCTTCGAAGATCCCCTCGGGCCAGTGGATATGGAAGATGTCCGCGGTGGGGATGCGCCGCATCAGCGGACGGAATGCGGTGACCGAGGCCGCGGGCGCGCGGAACGCGCCGTACATGCGGCGGACATAGGGGTTGAGGTCGCCCGGATCACCGGCGGGCCAGGCGAGGATGCGCAACGGATCAGCCACGGGCCACCGCCGTCCGGGCGAAGCGGATGAGCGCGAGCATGTCGCGGCGGCCGATCACGAACAGCGCCGCGGCATAGACGACCGCGCCGACCGCGACGTGGATGACCAGCGCGAGCAGCGGGGAGGGGACGTCGATCGTCCGGTGCAGCAGAAGCAGCGCCCCGACCATCACCGCGGATGCGGCAAGCGAGGGTGCTATGCGGGCAGCATAGGCCATCGGTTTTATCCTCAGCAGGTGGAGGGCCGCGCCGACCGAGAGCGGGTAGAGCAGGACGGCGCGGACGGTGAAGCCGATCGCGAGCGCCTGGAGACCATAGCGCACGACGACGAGGAACAGCGATATGTTGCTGACCGCGTAGATCGAGGTGAGGACCGTCTGCCAGTGCGGCTTGTCCTTCACCAGGATGATCGCCTGATTATACTGGCCGATTGTCGTCAGATAGGCGGTGCCGGCGATGATCGAGATGATCGGTGCCGCCTCCATCCATTTCGCGCCGAGCGCGACGCGCACGACCAGATCGCTGACCGCGATGAGCGACAGGAACATCGGCGCGGTAATCGCGGTGGTGAACGAGACCGCGTTCAAAAACGCGCCGCGGAGCCGTTCCTCGTCGTCGCGAAGCCCGGCAAAGGTCGGCAGCGCGACGCGCGACAGCGCGGATGCCATCAGCTGGTTGAGGCCGAGCAGGATGCGCTTGGCCGCGTTGTAGATGCCCGTCGCCGACGCGCCGAGATAATAGGACGAGAAGAAGGTATCGCTCTGCGTGTTGGCGAAGTTGGTAAAGCCGGTGATCGCGACATGGCGGCCATAGCGCCAGGTCGCGAGCAGCTTGGCGCGCTCGACGCGCAGGCTCGGCCGCCAGTCGCTGACGACCCAGAGCAGGATCGTCGACAGCAAGGAGGTGGTGAGCTGCTGGACGACGAGCGCAGTCAGGCCCCAGCCGTTCATCGCGAGGAACAGGCCCGCACCGCCGCCGACAAGCAGCGCGAGGATCGAGCGGATCGCGAGCGGCTTGAACAGCAACTGGCGCGTCATCCACGCCTCATGCGTGCGCGACAGCCCTGAGCTGAGCAGCAGGACGGAGGTCAGCCGCAGCGCGAACTCGATCCGCTCATTGTGCATGATCTCCGAGATGAACTGCGCCGACAGCAGCATCAGCGCCGCGCCGATCACCGCGCCGATCTGGATCAGCAGGAAGCAGGCGTTGTAGTCGCCGGCGTCGGGCGCACCGCGCGAGACGATCGCGGTGGCGAAGCTTTCCACCGAGATCTGCTTGAACAGCTCGACGAAGAGCAGACAGGTGGCGAGGATGCCGAAATCGGCGACCGGGACGAACCGCGCGGTCACCAGGAAGACCAGGAGGTTGATGACCTGGACGAGCGCGCTGTTGACGACCGACCAGATTGCGCCGCGTCCGACCTGTTTACCTAATGAGGGGGCAGCCATGACTCACTCCCACAAATCGTGCGGGAATGTCGCGAGCAGCGCCTGGGGATCGAAGGATATCGGCGGCGCGCCCCCCATTTCGAGCGCTTCGGCGACACTGTTCGCGGAGTCGATGCCGGATCGTCCGGTCCCGCGCGCATAATCGTCATATTTGAACGGCGGCTCGGTCTCGGTCAGGCGGACATGCCGCGCGGGAATGCCGAAGGCCTCGGCGATCACGACGCCGTGGAGCGAACTTGCGAGCACCAGATCGGCGCCGACGATCTGCTCGACGACCGCGTTCCAGCCGCGCAGCGGCGACACGAACGGCAGGCCGAGCGTCGGCGCGAGCGTGAGGTCGTGGAGGTTGGGAACGAACAGGACCGGCTGGGCGCTATGCCGCTTGAAGCGGTCGGGGAACAGCGTCGGCAGCAGCAGCGCCGGGTCGCCATAGACCGCCGGGACGTCCAGCCCGCGCTCCGAAAGGAACGCCGCCGTCAGCGGACCGCGGACCGCGCGGATGTCGAGTGCGTCGAAAGCGTGACGATCGGCGGGAATCTTGCCGTTGACGCCCGAGCCCCAGACGGTGTCGCCGGTCTTGGCGAAATGCATCACCGATCCGACCGTGAACAGCGTCGCGTCGCGCGCCGTCTCCTCGTCGAGGCTGCGGCCGTGCAGCGCGAGGACACGCTCGGCGACGACCGTCGCCAGCCGGTCGCCGAAATTGATCGCGCTGCCCGCGGGACGCCATTCGAACACGTCGACGCGCGGATAGCGGTCGTCATAGGACGGCGGCGGGGCATGCCGCAGACGCGAGAGTGCGCGGTGCAGGCGAGGAGGCATCATCTGTTTCATCGCTTCATCCGTTGTCCGAGCGTCGCGGCCAGGAAGGTCGCGTTCCCGACGAGATAGCGTGACGCCATCCGTCGGGGCTCCTGCAGAAGGCGGAAGGTCCATTCGATGCCCGCGCGCTGCATCCAGAGCGGCGCACGGACGAACTGGCCCGCAGTGAAATCGAGAAAGGCGCCGATGCACAGGATCACCGCACCGACCGCGCCCGCATTGGCGGCCGCCCATTTTTCCTGACGCGGCTGTCCCATGCCCGCGAGCACGAGCCGCGCGCCCGATGCGCGGATCCGCTCCGACAGGGCGGGCGCCTCGTCGGCGCTGAAAAAGCCGTGATGGCTGCCCGCGATACGGATGTTCGGGAAGCGCTCCGCCAGGATCGCAGCGGCCTTTTGCGCGACGCCTGGCGGGCTGCCGAGCAGGAACACGCCCGTTCCCGCAGGCAGCGCGGCGAGCACCGCGGGCGTCAGGTCGGTGCCGTTGAGATTGGCCGGGAAGCGTGTGCCGTAGAGCAGCCGACTGGCGATATCGACGCCGCTGCCGTCGTTGAAGAACACGCCCGCCCGCGTCGCGGTCACGAAGGCGGGATCCGCCCGCGCAAGGTTGACGCTGTGCGCATTGCAGAAGCCGAAGATGGCCGGACCGTCGCCTTCTACCGCGGCAACGACCTGTGCAACGGCACCCGGTACATCGGTGGCGACCACATCGATGTGGCCGATTCGCCGAATCTCCATCATGCCCACCATGCTCAATCGATCAGGATCGAGCCGAGCACGGGGGTGGCATGCTCCTGCAGCACGGCCGCGGCGTTGCGCAGCGCGCGCGCATCCGACCGGTTGCGGCGCGCGACGATGATCGCCGCGTCGAGCCCGAAACAGGCCTCGAGCTGTGTCGCGCTGGCGGGGCCGGCATCGAAGATGACCAGCCCATAATGGTCGCGCAGCGGATCGAGCGTGTTGGCGAGACGCTGCCGGTCGAAGAGTTCGGACGCGTTGGGGACGCTAGGACCCGCCGACAGCAGCGACAGGCCGGGGATCGCGGTGGTCTGGGCGATCGCCTCGACGCGGCCGCCCGACGACAGCAGGGTCGACAGACCGGTGCGGTTGGGCAGGCGGAACAGCCCGTGCTGACGCGGTGCGCCGATGCCGCCATCGACCAGCAGCGTCGAATAGCCGGCCTGGGCGCACGCGACCGCCAGATTGGCGGTGAGCACGGTGGTGTGCAGCGTTTCGTCGTCGATCCCGATCATCGCGATCCCCTGAAGCGGGGAGCCGTCGGGACGGACGTCGCGCGTCACGATCGCGCGAATGTCGCGCGCGGTGACCGCGATGGGATCATCGGGCGCGAATGCTGCGACGACCAGCGGATCGACGCGCTCATCGCCCTCGGGAAGAACCGTGAAGCCCTGTTGCAGCTCGATCGCGCGGCGCACCTGCTCCTCGGTCGCAAAGCCGAGCTGGACCGCCGCCTCGCCGAACAACAGCCCGGTTTCAGCCTGGCGATGCTCGATCTGGCGATGCGCCTCGGGCGACAGCGACAGCAATTTGCCCAGAAGCTGCCGCTGGCTGGGCGCTTCGGCGCCCGGCGCGACCGCGGGACGAACGACATTTGCCGTTTCGCTCGAACGAAGCCTCATGACGTCTGCCTTCCACCCAGCAGCGACGCGACGCGCGACTGCGAAAACGATACCGAGCCCAGCACGGGCACACCCATGGCCGTCGCTGCGCCACTCGACGTCCGCACCCGCGGCCGCCACAGTTCTAGTGCCAGCGCCGTCCCCGCCGCCAGCATTCCGCCCAGCACGAGGCCGAGCGCCAACCGCATCGGCACGTTGGGCGAGGAGGGGAACATCGGCGGCTGCGCGACGTCGAGCTGGACGACGTTGGTCGACGGCGCTTCGCTCTGCAGCCGCATCGTGCCGAGACGCTGGGTCACGGTGTCATAGGCCGCACGCGCCGAATCGACGTCGCGCTGGAGCACGTCGAGCTCGGCGCGGTCGCCCGCGAGCGACAGCATCTTGCCGCGCTGCTGGTTCAGCAGGGCGCGCATCTGGCTTTCCTTGCTGCTTGCCGCACCGCTGGCGACGCGCACCGCATTGGTGCTCGTCCCGGTCTCGACCGCGAGCCGGCGACGCAGTGCCGACAGTTCCGCCTCGGCGGCCTGACGCTGCGGGTGGTTCGGGCCGAGATCCGCGCTGAGCTGTGCGACTTCGGCCGTCTTGGCCGAGATCTGCGTGCGCAGACCCTGGACGACACCGGCCGACTGCACGTCGAGCCCGGTGCTGCCGCCGCCCGCCCGCGCGCCGGCATCCGCCGCCGCCGCTTCGGCTGCGGTCAGCTGGCCGGACAGTTCGGTCAGGCGGGCGGCGTCGGTGTTGTTGGTCGTCGTGTCGACGATCCCGGTGCGACGCTGGAACGCGGTCAGCCGGCCCTGCGCCTGCTCGAGCGCGGTGCGGACCTCGCGCGTGCGATCCTCGAACCAGCGCGAATAGGTGCGGGCGGGATCGGTCTGCAGCTGCAGGCGCGCATCTAGGTAGCTGGTGGCAAAGCCATTGGCGACCTGGGCCGAGAATTGCGGATCGGCCGATTTGAAGCGGATCGCGAGCACGCGCGAGGTCCGGCCCGGTATGACCTCGAGCCCGCCGAGCAGCTGACGACCATACCAGGCGTTGACGTCGCCGGTGCCACCGGTGCGCGCACGCCACTGGTCAGCAACCTGCGGGTTGGCGGCAAGCTTCAGGTCGCGGACGACCGCGGCGGCGATCGCCTCGCTCTGCAGGACGTCGGCCTGGGTCGCGACGAGCGCGGCCACGCCATCCTGCTGCGGCGCCGCCTCGTCGGTTACAGACTGGGCCGGGCCACCGTCGAACAGCAATGAGGACTGCGCGACATAGGTCTTGGGCGTGACGGCCGTCCAGAGCGCGACCAGCACGACGATCAGCAGAATGATCGCCAGCTCGATACGCCAGCGCGCCTTCAGCGACGCGATCAGATCAGCGGGTATTAGCAAGGTTGCTCTCCTGCGGTGCGCCAAGCCGGGCCGCCGTGGTGGAAACAGGGGTAGTCATCAACAGCGCGATCAGCATCTGCGGCGCGGTACTGTCACGGAAATACACGCCATCGTGTTCGCCGTCATCGCCCCGTTCGCGGACCAATGCGGGGTCTAGCATCGAAATGGCACGATCATATCGATCGGTATCAAGCAAAACGACGTCCATCGTCGCGGCAGTGCGGGCCAAGGCCTCGAGCGCATCGCGCTGTTCGAGCGTGCAGCCGAGCACGACCTTCGCGAACAGCCGCGCATCGGGTTCGTTCATCTGCGCCCAGTGGCTGAACGCATCGACGAAGCCGGTGCGGGTATGCGCCTTGGTGACGATATCCGCGTCGCTGCTGACAGCGGCGAGCGATGAATGCCCGGCCAGCATGCGCAGGTGATAGGGCGAGCCACAGGCGGCATCGGCGATCATCGCGCGCGCATCGGTATCGAAGCGGACGCCGGTATTGGCCTCGCCACGTGCGATCAGCGCGTCGACGCTGTCGGCGCCGATCCGGCCCAGCGACACGATCCGCATGTGCCGGCGCAGCGACGGGTGGCCAGCGACGACGTCGGACACGGTCCGCGCGATCCCGACCAGCACGAACAGCACAGGCACGAGCGCGTCGGACAGCAGCTTCATCGCCGCCGCGACGTCGCTCTTCACGCTCGCATCCTCGATCCGGTCGAACTCGTCGAAGATCAGGATCGTCGGCGCGGTGACGCGGTCTGCCACCAGATCGACGAACGCCCGCGGGCCGAAATTCTCCGGCATCTGTTCGAGCTTCTGCGCAAAGGCACGCTGTCCGCCCGGCGCGAAGGCTGCGGGCGGGAGCGCGTCGAGATAGAGCCGGATGATGTCGGCGAAGGTCGCATGCGGTTCGCACGCGAAATAGAGCACGACGGCGCCCGATTCATCCGCATGCTCGCCGAGCACGCGCACCAGCGAGGTCTTGCCCGAGCCACGTGCGCCGTGGATCACCGCATGCTGGTGAAAGTCGAGCGTCGCGGCAAGCAGATGGTCGAGCTCGACCGCGCGTCCGAACAGCTCGCCGCGGGTCCGCACCGGGCGTGCGGCGTCGAACGTGTCCGCGATCCTGCGCCGGTCGCCGATCAGCCGCGTCGCGGTGCTTGCCGGGGCGGGATCCGCGGGCAGGTCGACGACCGGCGCGGCGGGCGGGGTGTAGCGATGCGTCAGCTCGATCACGGGGGGCTCGGCCCATCCGCGGCCGTCCAGCCAGCGCGTCAGCGATGCAATCCATGACTTCAACATAATTCTTGTATCTGCCTTGCCGATCCGGGGAGCGGGTACGCGACGTTGCTGCAACGCACAATAGGATTGCCGTACGGCTCCACGGGGCCACTATACCCTGTGATCATTAAGATTTGTGCCGTATCAGGATAGACATTTGCGGTTTGTCCCCGGTCTTGTCGGGTTGCACGCTGTACATATACGGCCCCCACAGGGCGCCGCCTGCCCAATAGGTCCAACCGAGCCAGACGTCCGAGCCCGCGTCAAGTGTGCCGAGCACCGCATCGAGCGCGGCGAGGCAGTTCGGGTCGCCGCTTGCGCCGAATTCGCCGAGAAATCCCCGTGCCTTGTTGGCGCGCAGCCAGGCGGTGGCCGAGTCGAATGCCTGTGCGGCGGCCTTTGGCGACACGCATTCCGGATGCGTTCCCGACGAATCGGCATCCGGATATTGGTGCATCTCGAATGCCATGTTGTTCGCCGGGTCGACGAGCGTTTTCAGCGCTTCGCCGTTCGAGTCGCTGCCTTTCGTCCAGGAATGGGCACCCGACCAGTTCGTCCCCGGGACAAGTACCAGATTGCGCGCGCCTGTCGCGCGGATCGCCTGTAACGACGCCTCCGCAATCGGTCGCCACGCCGTGGCGGAGAGGCCATTGGGTTCGTTCATCACGCCGAACGCGATACGCTTGTCCCCGGCATAATGGCGGGCGAGGCGGGTCCAGAGGTCGGCGAGCATCGCGCCGCGCGGGTCGATCTGGTCGAGCCGTTGGCCCCGGTATTTGGCGTAATTGTGCACGTCGAGGATGATCAGGCCGAACCCGCCGAGCCCCGCGATCGATTCGTCGAGCCGCGTGAGTTCCGCGGCGTCGATCGGGGCATTGGGCTGCGGTTGCAGCCGTTCCCAGAGAACGGGCACGCGGATCGCGTTCATGCCCGCAGCGACGAAGGGCGCGGTCTCCTGCGGCTTGGGGTAGAAATAGTCGAAGCCGTAGCGCCCGGGAATGCGCTTCGAGGCAAAGCCGCCGGTCGCGATGTTGACGCCGGTATAGCGCGGATGCGCCGGTTTGCGCGGCCCTGTCGCGGAGGGGGCGTCGGCGGCGGCATCGAGCGTGATCGGCAGACCGGTTCGCGCGGGCGCAATCATGACCGCAACGCCAGCCGTCGCGACCAGCGCAGCGCCTCCCAGCGCGATGAACAGGCCGTTATGTCGCATCGGCACGCCCATCACCCAAGCCGGTGACCCGTGCAAGCATCACACGACCAACGCCGGGGGAATCGCGACGGCTGGCCCGGGTAGCGGGGTGCGCCGGCGCTGGCGGCACGGGACATGGCGGGGCACTAGGGTATGAAAAAGGGCGCCCCGTTGCCGGAGCGCCCTCTTCTCAGGCCGTGGCCGCAGACGTCAGGCTGTTGCGAAACAGACCTGGCGACGACGAATGCGCAGGGCATCGCATGAAACGAGACATCCCGGCCACCGGAATCCGATCACTGATTCAGAGCCATTTTTCGTTGATGAAGACCGAGTCCTCGGCCTTGAGTTCGCCGTCGAGATCGACCTTCTTCAGCTTCTCGCCGTCGCGGAAGATCGTGACGTTCCGCGTCGATCCGGCGAGCGTCGGACCACCCGCGCGGGCCAGCGCCTGGCGAACCGTCATCCCGGTCTTCAACGGGAAGGATCCGGGCGAATTCACCTGGCCATAGACATAGATGACGGGCGCGACCGGAACGAAGAGCGTGTCCTTCGCCTCGAGCAGCGTCGCCGCGCTCCATTCGCCACTGAGGTCCGACAGGAGGATACGGTGTTCGACCGGATCGCCGACGCGCTTCAGGATCGCATAGTCCGCGCTGGTCCCACGCGTGCCGCCGGCGCGGGCGAGCGTCATGCCAACGGTCAGCTGCAGATCGAGCGGATAGATGCCGGGGGTTCCGACCTCGCCGAACACGGTCACCGAACTGCTGACGAACTGCGTGACCTCGACATTGACGACGGGCTTGACGAAATA
Organism: Sphingomonas sp. BK481; assembly: GCF_014194875.1. NCBI lineage: Bacteria > Pseudomonadati > Pseudomonadota > Alphaproteobacteria > Sphingomonadales > Sphingomonadaceae > Sphingomonas > Sphingomonas sp. BK481. The sequence continues at coordinate 170,804 of NZ_JACIAP010000007.1, forward strand.
GCCGCCGCTCCGCAGCCGGGCGGCGATGTCCGCGGCCAGTTCACGCGCGGTCTGGTTGCGCACCTGGACCGCGCCGAGGAACGGCAGGGTGATTGTGCCGTCGCTCTTGACGCGCGTCTTGACCACCTGGCCCGGGCCCTGGCCGAAAATCGTCACCTCGACCTCGTCATCGGGGGCCAGGCGATAGCCGTCGTTGGGTACGGCACCCGCCGGCGCGGGTGTCGGGCGTGCGGTTGGTACCTGCGCCCCGGCGGCCGCAGCGGCCATGAGCAACGGCAGAACAAGCGAATGCGCCATGCGGATCTTCATCATCATCCCCTTAGAAACGAGCCGTGACACCCGCCGATGCGGATGTGGCCGTATAATCGTAAATCGCATTGTCGGCCGTGCGGCGCTGATGCGTGACGCTCAGGCTGAGCCGCAGCGACCGGTGGAAATCGAATGCATAACTGCCACCGACCAGGTTCAGCCTGTCCTTGCCGCGTGGTGGCTGAAGCGTGAGCGCCAGATCCTCGCCGCGCGGATCGCGTCGCGCGCGCTGAGCGAACAGCGTGGCGGTGCTACGCGCCGAGAGCAGATAGGACACGTTGAGGTTGTAGCTGTCGGCGATGATATAGGTTGCGCCAAACGAGCTCTGATTCTGCACCGCACGGCGGCCGGAGCCGACGATCGTGAACCGGGGCACCGGGCGTATCGTCACCTGCGCGTCGAACGACGGGCCGCTGAAGGACGGCACGGCCGCGCGCTTGGGGTCGGCATGCGTGATGCCGCCGCCAAGCCGGAAGCTGACGCGCGGCGCGACCGAACGTTCGAAGACCAGCTGGACGTCGGTGATCATCGTCGAATCGTCGATCCCGGTCAGATCCTCGATACCCGGGCGCGCGATCTTCGCAACCGAGCCAATAAGCTGCAGCGTCCCGAGGCTGGGCCGCCCATAGCCGATCCCCGCGCGCAGCGCCGACTGGTTCGTGTCCAGAACCTTGCGGCTGCTGTTGGTGAGCGACACGCGGTTGACGCCCACCGCGGGAAAGAAGCCCGCCGCGGCGCGGCAGCTCGCGCCGACGTCATAGACCTGGCGCAGGAAGCTCTCGGTCACCACGGTGTTGGTGTCGCCGAGATCGAACTGCGCGCGTTCGAGCGCCGCGCTGCCGGTCACGCTGCAGGGCGCGCCGACCGGGGTCGTCACGCTCGAAGTCAGGTTGATCCGCTCGCGATCGAGGCCGCTGAACCGGGTGTTGAAATCATAGCCGACCGTGCCGCCGGCGGTGACGCGGGTGCGTCCGAAGATGCGATTCAGGTCGACGGCCAGCGCCGGCGAAACGCGGATATTGTCGCGCGGCCCGCTCCCGCGCGCGTCGTTGAGACGCAGCACGTTGCTGTCATAGACGCTGGTGATCACCGGCACGACACGAAACCGGTCGACATTGCCCGCGACGGGCACGCTGACGGGTGTGTTGACGTTGACCGTCTGTGCCTGCGCACCGCTCACCAAACCGCCGGTCATGGCCGCCGCGAGCGCGACCTTGCCGATCCGTGCAGTTCGCTCGTCTCGAGCCCTTCGCATTGTTTCCCGTCATGTTTTCAATTGCTACCCGCATGATGCGCGGTCGCATTTCGTCCTTCGAGCTATTCCGGCGCTTGTCAAATCTCGACTCGCGGCACCGGGCCCAAGGGCACCGCGTCTCGATAAGTGAAAAGCGCGATCAGGTCGAGTGACGGCGTCGCACGGTGCTGTCCCTTGATCGTACACCGGGTCGCGACGGTTCGGGTGTCAGGCCTCGGCGATCAGGCTGAGAACGTCGCCGATCAGGCGTCGCATCGCGTCGCGCGCACCATCGGCATCGCGCGCGGCGATCGCGACGGCGACCGCGGCATGGTCGGCGATGTTCGCGCTGCGCCCCTTGATCCGGTTGGTGAAGCGGATCGAGGTGCGAAGCGCGGTTTCGACCACCGACTGGAACTGTGCGTAGAAGGGGTTGCGCGACGCGCGCAGGACGGCGACGTGGAACGCGATGTCCGCGTCGAGCGGATCGTCATAGCTGCGCTCCGCAGCGGCCATCCGCGCCAGCCCCGCCTCGATCGCGACCATGTCCTGTTCGGTGTGGTACAGCGCCGCGAGCGCCGCCGCTTCGGGTTCGATCCCGATCCGCAGCTGGTTGAACTGCTGGAGCAGTTCAACCGAGAATTTGCGGTCCAGCAACCAGCGCAGCACATCGGTGTCGAACAGGTTCCAGCTGCTCGATGGCTGGACGATCGTGCCCTGTCGCGGGCGCGCGCTGACCAGTCCCTTGGCGGTCAGCATCTTGACCGCCTCGCGGGTCACCGATCGGCTGACGCCATGCGCCACCGCGATCTCCGCCTCGGTGGGGAAGGGCCGATCCGTATATTGGCCGGTCACGATGGCCTTGCCGAGCAGGTCGAGCATGCCATGCGTAAGGTTCCGTCCCAGATCCCGATTCTCCAGGGCAACGACGTCGGTCAGCACACGCTCCATAAAGCCTGTGTGGCGCAAACCGGTCCGGCTGTCACCCACTGCAAGCGTCTGGGTGGCGTGGATTGTCATATAATTCTGCCGCGCGTGTGCCGGGAAGGCGCTGCGGACGGGCAAACGGGCAATAACGCTATCGCCGGAGGGCCGAACCGCCTAGACGGCGCGCTCCCCGGGGGGCCGCTGACGCGCGGCTGAGAGGTGGGCTGCAGCCCATGACCCGCTGAACCTGATCCGGTTGATACCGGCGTAGGGAGGGCTGGCGGCGCGTCCGTCGTCCCTCCGTGTGGAGTGGACCCAAGACCGTGATGATCCTTCGATTTGACCTGATGGCGGGCCGGCCGCCCCGTATTGCATGCAGTGCGCTGGCAGTGGCACTTGCTGCTGTGGTGGCCTTCGCCCCCGCCGGCGCGCAGACGCAGGCGGATGCGCGAAACGGCGCCGACCCGGTCGATATCCGCGTCGTCGGCCTTCTCGATCCCGAGGGGCTGCTCCCCGACCAGACGGTGCCCAAGTCCGAGAGCGCGATCGCCGCGGCGTTCATCACCAAGCAGGCGCCGACGCTCAACGCGTTCCAGCTGGTCAACCTCCTGCCCGGCGCGACCGTCGCGTCGAGCGATCCCTACGGCCTGTCGACCAGTTCGAGCCTGACGTTGCGCGGGCTGGGGCAGGACGAGATCGGTGTGACGATGGAGGGCGCGCCGCAGAACGACATCGGCTATTATTATGCCTATCCCTCGCAGTTCGCCGATACCGAGAATCTGCAGCGCATCGCGCTGGCGCAGGGCGCGGTCGATATCGCGTCGCCGACGCTGGGCGGTGCGGGCGGGTCGCTGTCGCTCTGGCTCGACGATCCGAGTGCGGCGCCGCGCGGGCTCGTCGACCTGTCGATCGGATCCTATGCGGCGCGGCGCGGCTTCGTCCGGCTCGATAGCGGGCGGATCGGCCAGACGGGGTTGCGGGCCTTCGTCTCCTATTCGAACACGCGCGCGAACAACTGGCGCGGTGCCGGCCATGACACGCGCCAGCATGTCGATGCCAAACTGCTCGGCGAATGGGGCAACGGCAACCGCGCGAGCCTGGCGCTGTCGTTCAACGACGCGAACTCGTCGACCTATCGCAGCCCGACGCTCGCCGAATGGCGCGCACAGGGACGCGATTTCAACTTCGATGCGCGGTACAGCGCGGGCAACACCAATTACTGGCGGCTCTATCGCGCGCCGTTCAGCAACCTCTATGCATCGGCGCCGGTGCATCTGGCGCTGGGCACGGGGGTGACGCTCGACAGCACCAGCTATCTGCAGTTCGGTTACGGCAATTCGCCCTATGGGACGCAGCTTGCCACGACCGGCAATTTCCTCGGCATCGAGCCGCTCGCCGATCCGATCGCGCTGCCGGGCGCGGTCGACGGGGTTGCGACGGTGCTGGGCAATTATACCGGCGACCAGCGCCGCGTGGGCACGGTCAACACGCTGACGATCGAGCGCGGCATCCACCGGCTGACCGCGGGGCTGTGGTTCGATCACGGCACCGACCGCGTCGTCCAGTCCTATACCGCGGTCGGTGCCGATGGCGCGCCGGCCGATCGCTGGGGGTATCGCGCAAAGGCGATCCGGACCGCGGACGGCCGGTTGCTCGCCTATGAGAACCAGCGGACCGTGACCGTCACCAAGGCGGCGTTCCTGGCCGACCATATTACGCTGACCCCGCGTCTTGCGGTCGATATCGGGTTCAAGGGCGTCAATGTGCTGCGCAGCGGGCGCAACTACCTGCCCGGCCCGCAGGACCGCGTCCGCCTCGACAGCTTCGCCGCGCTGCCGCGGGCGGCGGTGCATTACGAGATCGACGACCGGCAGCAGCTGTTCGCCAACATCACGACGAACTTCCGCACGCCGAACGAGTTCACGCTCTACGACAGCTATGCGGGCGGTGCGCTGGTCAGCGCGGGGACGACCGCGCTGAAGAACGAATATGCGGTCTCGCAGGAGCTGGGCTATCGCTATATCGGTACAGCGCTGTCCGCATCGGTGACGGGGTTCCATTATGATTTCCGAAACCGCCAGCTGGCGACGGTCATCAATAGCGGCGGCGCGCTGGTCAATTCGACGCTGAATGCCGGGGGGCAGAGCTCCTACGGGATCGATGCCGAGATCGACTATCGCCCGGCGCGCGGTGTCAGCGTCTATGTCTCGGGCGAATATCTGCGCGCGCGGATCAGCGACGACCTGCCGGTCGGCGACGACTATCTGCCGACCCGCGGCCGGCATGCGGTCTCGAGCCCGACCGTGCAGATCGGTGGCGGCGGGACCTATGACGACAGACGGCTGTTCGGCAGTGTCGCGGTGAAATATGTCGGGCGGCAATATGCGACCTTCGTCAACGACGAGAGCATCAAGGGCTATGCGACGCTCGACCTGTCGGTCGGCGTGCATCTGGCGTCGATGCTCGACGGCAAGCGGACCGACCTGCGGCTGAACGCGATCAACGTGACCGATCCGCGCGTGCTGGCGGGCGTGCAGTCGGTCTCGACCAATGCGCGTGACGTGATCGGGCGCGGCGGGACGCTGATCGCGGGATCTGCGCCGACCTATTATGTCGGGAGTGGTGCGGCCGTCATGGCGACCATCTCGCGCGGCCTGTGACCGGTGCGGGCGCGATGATCGGCGCGGGCTCGCCGGCGGCGCATCTGGTCCACGGGATGGGCACCGACATGGCCGCGCCAAGCTGGCCGGCGATCACCGCCGAGGAAGCCGCGACCGTGGCCGCGCAGTTTCCGGCCGCCGGTCCGTTCGAGCGCGTGCACTGGCATTCGCCGCGTCCTTTCTCCGCGGCGGCGCTGATCGAGACCGGGCAGGGCATGCTCCTGCTCAAGCGGCATCACCGCCGGATGCGGACGCCCGATCAGCTGGGCGCGGAACACCGGTTCATCGCGCACCTGCGCCCGCACATTGCGGTGCCCGAGTTCATGACGCTCGCCGCCAGCGATAGCGGCGCGCTGGCCCGCGGCGACTGGACCTATGAATTGCATCGCAAGGCCGCCGGCGTCGACCTGTATCGCGACCGGCCCTCCTGGACGCCGTTCCTGTCGCTGGCGCAGGCGCGTGCGGCAGGTGTGGCGCTGGCGCAGCTGCACCGCGCGTCGCAGGGGTTCAATGCGCCGGCGCGACCGCCGCAACCGCTGGTCGCCAGCTTCACCATCCTGCCCGATCCCGACCCGATCGCGGCGGCGGAACGCTATGTCGCGGAGCGGCCGGCGCTCGCCGTCTTCCTCGCCGCGCGGCCGTGGCAGCGCGAGCTCGCATCGCTGTTCAGCGCGCTCGGCGACGGGTTGCAGCCACGGCTCGCCGCGCAGCCGCCCTTGTGGACGCATAATGACTGGCATCCCTCCAACCTGCTCTGGGCGGAGGAGGACGTGCGGACCGTCATCGATTTCGGGCTGGCGGACCGGACCTGCGCGCTGCACGACCTGGCGATCGCGATCGAACGCAGCGGTGTCGCCTGGCTGGCGCTCGGGCAGGGCGAGGACGCCGCGATCGGCCAGCCCGAGGCGGCGTGTGCGCTGCTGGCGGGCTATGCGGCGACGACCGCGTTCGGTGCGGAGGACCGGGCGACGCTCGTCCGGCTGCTGCCGCTGGTGCATCTCGAATTCGCCTTGTCGGAGGTCGCGTATTTCGCAGGGGTGCTCGGCGACATGAGCGCGGCGGCATTGGCCTGGGACGGCTATCTGATCGGCCATGCGGCGTGGTTCCTGTCCGAACCGGGGCAGGCGTTCCTCCGCCGGATCGCCGTTGCGGAGAACGGCTCATGACGATGCTCGAGATCGCCGCGGTCGCGGTCAGTTTCCTCGGCATCTGGCTGACCGCGGTGCGGCGGCTGTGGTGCTGGCCGGTCAATTTGCTGGCCTGTGCGCTGTACTTCAAGCTGTTCCTCGACGTGCGGCTCTATGCGGACATGATGCTGCAGGCGGTGTTCGCGGGCGCGCTGGTCTATGGGTGGCGCAATTGGGCGCGCGGGCGGCAGGATGCGGGCGACGTCGCCGTCCTACCGCTACGGCCGATCCACGCGCTGGCGGGGCTTTGCGCCGGTGCGGGTGCCGCGATGGCGATCGGGTTCGTCATGAGCCGCTATACCGACGCGGCGCTGCCCTGGATCGATGCGACGCTGAGCAGCTTCAGCCTGGTCGCGCAATATTGGACCGCGCGGCGGCACAGTGCGAGCTGGCTGCTCTGGATCGTCGTCGACATCGTCTATGTCGGGATGTTCGTCGTGAAGGGCCTGATGCTGACCGCGGGGCTCTATGCGGCGATGATCCTGCTCGCGCTGCTGGGCTATCGACAGTGGCAGGCGGCGCGTCAGAACCAGGCGCGCACACCGAGCGCGAGCGAAACCCTGCCGGTCCTATCGCCATCGCTGCGCGCATAACGGGCAGTGGCGCCGTAGCGCCGTTCCCAGGACAGCCCGACATAGGGCGCGAGTTCGCGGCGGATCTCGTAGCGTAGCCGCAGGCCGAGTTCGGCGGTGGACAGCCCCGCGCCGATCCGGCTGCCGGGCATGTCCTGCGCGGCGAGGTTCAGCTCGACACGCGGCTGGAGGATCGCGCGCTGGGTGATGCGCTGGTCGTACCAGGCCTCCGCACGCGCCAGCACGTCGCCCTTGTCGGACAGGAACAGCGTGCCCTCGACGTCGAACCAATAGGGCGCCAGACCCTCGACCCCGAGCGCGGCATAGGTCCGCTTGTCGCCTGCGCCGAGATCCTGGCGGACGCCGGCTTGCAGGTTCCAGTACGGATCGAGCGCGCGCGAATAGAGCGCCTGCACTTCGGCGGCCTCGACCCGGTCGCCGAAACCGCCTTCGCCTTCGGTCTTGACGACCAGCCGGTCGATATCGCCGCCGAACCAGCCCGCGCCGTCCCAGCGATAGCCGTCGCGACCGCTGCGCACCTGCACCTCGGCGAGGTTGAAGAGGATCTGGCTGAAGCGCATGCCGCCATGCTCGTCGCGCATCATCCGATTGGCCTTCGTCATCGTCGTGGAATCGTAGAAGCGCGCCGCCGCGAGCGTGGTCGGCGGGGCGGGGGGTGGTGCGGTGCCGGCGGGCTGGTCCGTGCCCGCCGGGGCGGCGGGACCGTCTGATGAGGCCGGGGTGCAATGGCCCATCGCGGCGTGTTCGGGCGGGCAGGCCGCGGCGGCTGGCAAGGCTGGGGGTGGCGGGGCCGCGCCAGTGGCGGCGGGTTTGCAATGGCCCATTGCGGCATGCTCGGCCGAACAGGCGGCTGTCGGGGACATGTCCATCGCCGGCATCGCCGATGCAGCGGGCTTCGCGGTGTGCGCGCGCACCGACGCCGCCTTGCGTGCTGCGGGTTTTGCCGGGGCGGTCTTTTTGGGTGCCGGCCTTTTTGGTGCGGGCTTTTTGGGCGCGGGTTTGGCGGGCATCGTCATGCCGGGCATCTTCATTCCGTGCATCTCGTGCATCTGCGCCGCGGCGGGCGTGGCGGTGACGGTCGCGAGGAAGAGAGCGAGCGTCTTCATGCCGCTGCTCCCGCTTCGCTGTCGGGGCGGACGGTGACGACCTGCATCATGCCCGCGTGCATGTGGTAGAGCATGTGGCAATGGAACGCCCAGTCGCCGACCGCATCGGCGGTGAGGTCGAAGGTCGCGGTGCCGCCGGGGGCGACGTTGATCGTGTGCTTGCGCGGCGCATGATCGCCGTGACCCGTCACCAGCTCGAAGAAATGGCCGTGCAGGTGAATCGGGTGCGCCATCATCGTGTCGTTGACCAGAGTGACGCGGACGCGTTCGCCCTGGCGGAACGGGATCGGCGCCTTGACCTCGTTCAGCTTCACGCCGTCGAACGCCCACATATAGCGTTCCATGTTGCCGGTCAGGTGGATCTGCAGCTGTCGCGTCGGCCCGCGCAGGTCGGGATTGCGGTCGAGCGCGACGAGATCGCGGTACACCAGTACGGTGTGACCGGTGTCGCTCAGGCCCTGCGGCGGCTCGCCGGTGCGATCCATCGGCATCGGCGCGACGGTCTGCACGGTCGGCGTCTTCGGCAGGCCCGGCGCGTTGGCAAAGTCGCGCATGCTGTGGCTCATGGCGGGCATCGGTGCATCGCCGGCGGGAGCCTGCGCGGGCTTGTCCATGCCCGGCATCGCGCCGTGGTCCATCCCCGCCATGCCGCCCATCGCGCCATGATCCATCGCGGCCATGTCGCCCATGCCCATGTCCTTCATGGTCGCGAGCGGGCGTCTGCGCAGCGCAGGAACCGCAGCGACCATCCCGATGCGCGGCGTCAGCGTGGCACGCGCCATGCCGGATCGGTCCCAGGCCTCGGCGACCAGCGTGTGGGCGACGGGCGCGGCGGGTTCGAAGATCACGTCATAGGTCTCGGCGACCGCGATCTGGAACTCGTCGACCGCGACCGGGCGCACGTTCTGGCCGTCGGCCTGCACGACCGTCATCTTCAGCCCCGGAATACGGACGTTGAAATTGGTCATCGCCGAGGCGTTGATGATGCGCAGGCGGACGCGCTCGCCGGGCGTGAACAGCGCGGTCCAGTTGTCCGCGGGGCCATGCCCGTTGACGAGATAGGTATAGGTCGCGCCCGTGACGTCGGACACGTCGGTCGGGTCCATCCGCATCCCGCCCCACATCCGCCGTTCGCCCGCCGGCTGGTCCCGGCCCGCGAGCAGGCCGCCGAGCGTCTGCTTCTGATAGTTGAAATAGCCGCCCTGGAGCTTCAGCTTGCGGAAGATGGCATGCGGGTGAAGCGGGCTGTGATCCGACAGGACGATCACATGTTCGCGGTCCGACACGATCGGATCGGGACCTTCGGGGTCGATCACGATCGGGCCGTAATGCCCCATCTGCTCCTGCAGCCCCGAATGGCTGTGATACCAATAGGTCCCTGCCTGCACGACGGGGAAGTCGTAGGTGAAGGTCGATCGCGCCGGGATGCCGGGAAAGCTGATCCCGGGCACGCCGTCCATCTGGAACGGTACGAGCAGCCCGTGCCAGTGGATCGACGTCTCCTCGTCGAGGCTGTTGGTCACCGACAGCCGGACCTGCTGCCCCTGTTTCAGCCGGATCAGCGGCGCGGGGCTGGTGCCGTTGATGCCGATCGCGTGGCTGCGCGTGCCGTCGATCGTCCGCGTCAGATGCGCCACGGTCAGCGCGATATCGGTGCCGGACAGGATCGGCAGCGGGGTCGCGATCCCCGTGGACACGGGCTGGGCCCAGGCGGGGAACCCGGGCAGCGCGAGCGCGCCGCCGCCAAGCGTGGCGTTGCGCAGGAATTGGCGGCGGGTCGGTCGGGTCATGCGGATCCTCGGGCCGGGAGCGGCCACGTCTGTCAGGTCATACGCCGCCGATCGGCTTGCCCCTCATGACGTTAGACAAATCAGGCCGCGGCGGCGAGTGCTGCGCGGGCGCGACGGATCCGGGTCTCGACCGCCTTAACGCTGATCCCCAGCGCCTGCGCGGCCTCTGCCTGGCTGAGCTCGTGGATTGTGCACAGCAGCAGCGGCTCGCGCAGCGTGGCGGGGAGCCGCGCGATATCGGCCAGCGTACGCGCGAGGTCGTCGCGATCGATAGCGTTCGTCTCCGTATCCGCCGCCCCATCCGCGACCCGCTCGCCCGCCTCGATCGGCAACACGCGGGCGAGGACATGGCGGACTCGGCGGCGACGGTGCCAGTCGCGGCATTTGTTGATCGCGATCCGCGCGAGCCATGCGCGCAGCGACCGGTCGCGGTCATAGCGGGACAGCGCGGCGTGCGCCGCGACGAAGCTCTCCTGCAACAAATCGAGCGCCTCGTCGGGATCGCCGATCTGCGCGAGGATCAGGCGGTAGAGCGGCTGTTTGTGCCGTCGCATCAGCGCCGCGAACGCCGCCTGCCGGTCCGCTGTGGGCCCGGCGAGATGCGCGGCGACCAGCGCGGCGTCGTCATAGGCATCGAGATCGATGCTCGTGCGGCGCGCGGTCCTGTCGGGGCGGGGCGGGATCAATGCGCGGGGGTCAGCGCCTGCACGACGACCCGGTCGAACGCCGCGGTCTGGTCGGCGCGCATCACCCCGCGCATCGCAAAGACATGCGCGAGCGTCGCCTTTTGCAGCGCGCCCATCGTCCGGTGCGACCGGTCGACCGCGGCGGCGACCGCGGGGCCATTGGCATGCTCGCGCTCGATCGCGGCGGCGAGACGGACATTGTCGGCGCGCAGCTCCGCTTCCAGGGCCGCGCGGCGGACCGCGAACTCGGCCTCGAGCCGGTCGAGCGCCGCCTCCTGCGGGGCGTCGAGCACCACGTCGCGGTGGAGCAGCGTGTGGAGTTCGGTGCCGTGCGCTGTACCCGGCGTCCGGATCCAGCCGCCGATAAACACCCCGGCGATCGCCGCGAGGAAGGCGAGGACGATCGTCGGTGCCGCACGCCGGACCACGGACGTCACTGCCCGAGCAGCAAGGTCGAGGGAGCAAGCGCGCCGTCGATTCCGATCGGGATCGACGCCTGCGCCGGCGCGCCATGGCCGATTGGTGTCGCCCCGCCGATCAAGCCCAGCACCAGCGCGGTACCGACCGACCACCGCCCGACCAGGAGGCTGGTGTGCCGACTGCGCGCATTCTCCGCGATGCTCTCGAACACCGACGCCTCGACGCCATCGAGCGCGCGCGGCACCGGCATCGCCGCCAGCCGGGTCAGTCCTTCATCGACAGGATCCTGCATCGTCCGCTCCCTCTGCATCCAGACATACGCACCGCCGCGCGCGATCCCGCATGATTTTTGCCCGCTGGCGAGAATGGGTTGCCGCCGCCGTGTCGTCGTTACTGCTTGAAGCAGTGTGCACGGTGCCATTGCAGGAAATGGGGGTGCGGCCGATCGGCGGCGCGGGCCGGCGCGGTGGCATAGCCGCTCGCGTTGACGACCCCGCGGATCGTGTCGGGATCATTGGCCTGGCGCGATACGAGGATGGCGAGATCATCGGCGAGCGACAACAGCCCGCGATCGAACATCCAGTGCGCGGTGCCCGACAGCGCGAGCCCGTTGCTGACGATATCGGGGCCGTTCGCCTCGACCGGGCGGATATGCGCCGCCTCGACCTCGGCGCGGCCGCCGCCGTTGATCAGCTTCAGCCCGGTGATCGCGCAGCGTTCGTCATAGGCGCGCAGGACGGTGCGGCGGAATATCCGGTCGCGGACGATGCGGGAGGTGAGGCTGGCGATGCGCGGACGATCGCCCTCGATCAGGAACGGGCTGCGCTCCTCGTGCCAATGGCCGTCGTCCACCGTGTCGGCCACGGCATCGCCGGTGCGCGGCAGCAGCGGGGCATCGTCGTCGAGGCCGAGCGTGACGATGCGGTTGAAGTCGGCAGCGGAGATCGGGCGCACCGCCGACTGGGCACGGCCGGATATCCGCCCCTGATCGTTGAGAACGCCGCGTTCGACTGGACCGTCAACGCCGGCAAAGGGCACGGGGGTTGCGAAGTCGAGATAGGAGCCGGGCTCGATCAGCGCGAGATACATCGCCGGCGTCGACGGATCGGGGATGATCCGCTCGACCTTGGCGACCGCGAAATAGCCGCGCGTGGCGGCGACCTTGCGCGGTTCGTAATAGAGGATCCAGTCGCCGATACTGGGCTGCGCACGGCTCAGATACTGGGCGGGAAACTGGTATCGTTCGGCCGGGCTGTCGTCGTAGATCGAGTCCGAGCGGTGAATGAATACGCCAAAGGCCATTGCTGACCTTAGCGTATCGCCCCCGATCCACCAGCCGTCACCGTATGTGCCCCGACCGGGGTCTCAGGCGAACATTTCCATCTGGCGTGGCTTCGGCGCGACGATCGGGCGGAGTTCGGCGCGGTCGGACAGTGCGACTGGGCGCCAGTCCTCGGCGATGATGAACGGGCGGATCTTGGCGACCGACACGGTCAGCCGCGCGATATCGGCAAGGTGGAGGCGGCGCCAGCGGCGGCTGGTCAGGATGCCGTTGACCGCCTTCACGCCGAGCCCGGGGACGCGGAGCAGCATCTCGCGTGGGGCACGGTTGACGTCGACCGGGAACGACCCGCGGAACTTCAGCGCCCAGGCCAGTTTCGGATCGATGTCGAGCGGCAGCATGCCGGTCGCGTCGTCGGCCGCGGCGACGACCTCGTGCGGCTGGAATTCGTAGAAGCGCATCAGCCAGTCGGACTGATAGAGCCGGTGTTCGCGCATCAGCGGCGGGCGCTGCAGCGGTAAAACGGCGCTGGCGTCGGGGATCGGGCTGAACGCCGAATAATAGACGCGGCGAAGACCGAACCGGTCGTACAGCGTCGAGGCCTTGCGGACGATGTCGCCATCGGTCGCGGCATCGGCGCCGACGATCATCTGCGTCGACTGGCCCGCGGGGGCGAAGCGGGGCGCGGACTTGTACTTGGCTTTGGCATCCTTGCCGTCGACGATCGAGGCCTTGACCTCGCGCATTGCGGTCTCGATCCGGACGCCGTCCTTTTCGGGGGCAAGCCGCTTGAGCCCGCCTGCGGTCGGCAACTCGACGTTGATCGACAGGCGATCGGCATAGAGCCCCGCCTGGTGGACGAGCTCGGGATCCGCGTCGGGAATCGTCTTGAGGTGGATATAGCCGCGGAAATGATGATCCTCGCGCAAGCTGCGCGCGACCTCGACCATCTGCTCCATCGTGTAATTGGACGAGGCGATGATCCCCGAGGAGAGGAACAGCCCCTCGATATAGTTGCGCTTGTAGAAGGCGATCGTCAGGTCGACGACCTCTTTGGCGGTGAAGCGCGCGCGGCGGACGTTCGAGCTCTTGCGGTTGATGCAGTAATGGCAGTCAAAGATGCAGCTGTTGGTCAGCAGGATCTTGAGCAGCGAGATGCAGCGGCCGTCGGGCGCATAGGCGTGGCAGATGCCCATGCCCTCGGTCGAGCCGAGCCCCTTGCCGTCCTTCGAATTGCGCTTGGCGGTGCCCGACGACGCGCAGGATGCGTCATACTTCGCGGCATCGGCCAGGATCTCGAGTTTCTCACGGGTGTCGAGCTGGGCCATGCGTTCATCTTACGTTCCGCGTAAGGGCCTGTCGATTGATGCGGATCAACTGTCTGGGGGATTATCCAAACAGGCCAGCGACGTAGCGGATGATGTCGACGAAGCTGCCAAGGCTGATCGGGAGGAGCATCAACGCGAGCGCATAGACGAGGAGCATGCGGCTGAGCGCCTTCTCATGGCGGAAGGCGGGTTTGCGCGGCGGAAGATCGTCCTTGCGCGGCCAGATCGTCGAGTCGTCGAGGAACATCCGACCATTATAGCGCGATTGCTCGCGTTTCGCAGCGGGTGACGCCTTTATGCCGCGACGAGGATGGCGGCGGCCTGAAGATCGACCGAGACGAGACGGCTGACCCCCGGTTCGATCATCGTCACGCCGAACAGCCGGTGCATGCGGCTCATCGTGACCGCATTGTGCGTGACGACGAGGTAGCGCGTGGCGGTGTCGCGCGCCATCCGGTCGAGCAGGTCGCAGAAGCGGTCGATATTGGCGTCGTCGAGCGGCGCGTCGACCTCGTCGAGCACGCAGATCGGCGCGGGATTGGTCAGGAACAGCGCGAAGATGAGTGCGACCGCGGTCAGCGCCTGCTCGCCGCCCGACAACAGCGTCAGCGACTGGAGCCGCTTGCCGGGGGGCTGGGCGAGGATCTCGAGCCCCGCCTCGAGCGGATCGTCCGAATCGACGAGCTCGAGATGCGCGCTGCCGCCATTGAACAGCGTTGCGAACAGCCGCTGGAAATGGCCGTTCACCGTCTCGAACGCCGCGAGCAACCGCTGTCGCCCCTCGCGGTTGAGCGTGCCGATCGAGCCGCGCAGCCGGTGGACCGCCTGACCCAGCTCGTCGCGGTCGGCCGCATTGCCGACCGCCTCCGTTTCGAGTGCGGCGAGCTCTTGGTCGGCGACGAGGTTGACCGCGCCGATCCGCTCGCGCTCGGCGGTCAGGCAGTCCTGTGCGCGGCTCTCTTCCGCAGGGGTGCGGACATCGGCGGCCGCGAAGTCGAGGCGTTCGGGCAGGACGGGGGCGGGGCAGGCGAAACGCTCGCCCGACAGCCGCCCTAGTTCGCGGCGCTGCTGCTCCTGTGTGTCGACACGGACGAGCGCGCCGGCGCGGTGCTCGCGTGCCTCGGCGAGCGCTTCGGCCGCGCGGCGATGCGCGTCGTCGGCGGTGCGAAGCGCGGCTTCGGCGGCGCGTTCGGCGGTCTGGAGCGTGTCGGCGTGCGCGCGCGCGGCGGCGTGCTCGGTATCGAGCGTGGCGATCGCGGCATCGAGGGTGGCGGGGCGGTCCGCGAGTGCCTCTGCATCGGCGGCGACGTCGCGGGCGCGGCGGTCCAAGGCGGTGATGCGGGTTGCGGCTTCGCCCGCGCGCGCACGCCAGCTGCGGATATCGGCCTGTGCGGCGGCGAGGCGTTCGCGCGTTTCGGCGCGCAGCCGGTCCTGCGCGGCGCGGTCGCTGCGCGCCTGTGCGACCGCGCCGCGGCGGCCCTCGGCGTCGCGGTGGAGCGTCGCGACCGCGTCGGCGCTGGCGCGGCCGTCGGGCAGTGCCGCGGCCGCGGCCTCGGCGGCGGCGAGCTCCGCGGCGGCATCGGCCTGTTCGGCATGGACGCGGTGCGCGCGCTGGTCGAGATCGGCACGCTGTCCGGCGCGGCGCTCGAGCGCGGCGGCGGCGCGATCCTCGCTGCGCTGCGAGTCACGGATGCGGGTCTCGGCGGCGGAAAGGTGGGCTCGGGCGTCCTGGGCGGCTTGGCGGTGCGTGGCGATCCGCTGGTCGATCGCGGTGCGCGCCGCGTCATGCACGGCGAGCGTGGCGGCGGCGGCGGGGCGCGCGGCCTCCAGCGCGTGCAGGCGATTGCGACGTTCGAGCCGTTCGGCGGCCGCGGCGCCGCTGCCCTGTGCGACGAAGCCGTCCCAGCGGCGCAACACGCCGTCGCGGGTGACGAGGCGCTGGCCGACCGCGAGCGGCTGGCCGTCGTCACGGTCGGTGACGAAGACCTGCGCGAGCCGGCGCGCGAGGGAGGCGGGTGCGTCGACGTCGGCGGCAAGCGCAGTGGTGCCGGGCGGGGGCGCGGGATCGCCGGGCGCGGGCGCCGCGCCTGCCCAGGCGGCGGGGTCGGTATCCAGATCGTCGCCGAGTGCGGCGGCGAGCGCGCGCTCCAGCCCCGGCGTGGCGGTGACATGGTCGAGCAGCCGGTCGCGGCCGCCGCGCTGGGTCGCGCGGGTGAGCGCGGCGGCCTCACTGTCGAGCGCGGCGAGTTCGGCGCGGGCGGTGGCGCGCGCGGTCTCGGCGGCATCGCGCAAACCACTTGCGGCGCGTTCGTCGCTATCGGCCTGCGCGAGCGCGTGGCGGGCGGCGGCGGCGTCCTCCAGCGCGGCGAGACGCGCCTCGGCGGCTGTGGCGCGATCGGCCTCGAGCGGGGCGGAATCGCCAAGTGCGCGGTGCGCCGCCTCGATCTGCGCCGCGTCGCGTGCGGCGCGATCGGCGCGGGCGCGCGCGGCGGCGAGCGCGGCGGCGGCGACGCGCGCCTCTGCGACGTCGCTCGCATGGCGGGTCATCGCCTGCGCCAGCGCGACCTCGACGTCGCGCGCGGCGCGTTCGGCCTCGGCCTGCGCGGCGTCGAGCGCGGGAAGCGCGGCGGTGGCGGCGGCGATCGCGGCATCGAGCGCGGCGATCTCGGTCGCGAGGCGGGCGAGCGCGTCGGCGGCGTCGCTGGCGAGGCTACCCTCGCGCAGCCGGTCCTCGGCGATACGGCGGCGCGAGTCGGCGAGATCGGCGAGGCGGCGGTCGAGCGCGGTGCGTTCGGTCCGCAGGCCGGACAGCCTGTGGCTGTTTTCGGCGGCATGGTCGCGCGCGGCGAGCGCGGCGGCGCGAGCGGTGGCGACCGCAGCGGCGGCGTCGTGCTGCGCTTTCGCGGTAAGGGACTCGGCGGCGGCGGCAGCGGCCACTCGTGCCTCGGCCAGCGCGGCGTCGGCGGTCGCCGACTCGGCGGCGGCGGCGGCGTCCCGCCAGCGCGCGAAGATCGTCCGTGCCTCCGCGACGCGGATCTGGTTCGACAGCAGGCGATAGCGTTCGGCGGCGCGCGCCTGGCGTCTGAGCGCGGCGGCGCGTGCGTCCTGGTCGGCGATGACCGCATCGAGCCGTGCAAGATTGGCCTCGGTCGCACGCAGCCTCGCCTCGGCATCCTTGCGGCGGACGTGGAGTCCGGCGATCCCGGCGGCATCCTCGAGCATCGCGCGGCGGTCGGCGGGCTTGGCGGCGATGACCGCGCCGATCCGGCCCTGGCTGACCAGCGCGGGGCTATGCGCCCCGGTCGCGGCGTCGGCGAAGAGCAGCCCGACATCCTTCGCGCGGACGTCGCGGCCGTCGATCCGGTAGGCGGACCCTGCGCCGCGTTCGATCCGGCGGACGATCTCACGTTCGTCGGCGCCGTCGGGGCCGGCGATCTCGGCGAGGATCGACACTTCGGCGAAATCGCGCGCGGGGCGGGTCGCGGTGCCTGCGAAGATCACGTCGTCCATGCCCGCACCGCGCAGCGACTTGGCGCTGGCCTCGCCCATCGTCCAGCGCAGCGCCTCGAGCAGGTTAGACTTGCCGCAGCCATTGGGGCCGACCACGCCGGTCAGCCCGGGTTCGATCGCCAGGTCGGCGGGTTCGACGAAGCTCTTGAACCCGGTGATGCGGAGGCGTTTGATCTGCATGGCGCGCGCTCTCCCTTCACGATTGGCGAGCGTAGCGCGCTCCTGCTCTCCCGCGAAGGCGGCAGCCCGGACTGGATCCCCGCCTGTGCGAGGAAACAGTCCGGGCTGCCGAATGCCCGCCGGACGGGATGCGGCTTACGCGCCGGCGGCCTTCAGCGCCTTTTCCATCTCGCTCCACGACAGCACGTTTTCCATCTTCTTGCCGTTCAGCAGGAAGGTCGGCGTGCCGGTGACGGTGCCCGACTGCATCGCATTCTCGGTCGGCTTGGCCATGATCTCGAGCTGCTTCTGATCGGCGAGGCAGGCGCGCGCCTTGGCCTCGGGAATGCCGCGCTGTTTGACGAAGTCGATCGCGCCCATGTGCTCGGCGAGCTTAGTCGCGACCGCGGTTGGGGCGAGATTGGCAAGGCTCTGCTGCATCGCCGGGGGCATCGTCTGGAGCTTGTCGAGGAAGGCGTTCTGGTTCTGGTACATCTGCTCGAGGATCGGGAAGAACGGCGCGGTCCCGCCGCACTGGCCGAGCAGCGTCAGCGCGACGTCGGGCGCGCCGTGGACGAGGAAGTCGCGGAATTCGAAGCTGACCTTGCCGGTCGAGACGTAATTGTCGGTCAGCGGCTTGAACGCCTCGCGGCCGAACGCGCCGCAGGTCGGGCAGGAGCGCGCGCCATATTCGACCAGCTTGATCGGGGCATTGGGGTTGCCCATCAGATAGCCCTCGTCGGTCTTGACGACGGTCTCGGTCCAGTTCTGACCGGCGGGGGCGGTCGCCGCGGCGACGGGGGCTGCGGCCTGGGTGGTGTTCGACGAATCGCCCCCCGAACAGGCAGCGAGCGCGAGCGGCAGGACGGCGATGGCAGTGACGAACTTCATGCGGGATACTCCAACGAAATTAGCGGGCGCCGGCAGTGCGCAGCGCGGGTTCGAGCTGGGCCCAGCCGCCATGCGGCATGACCTTGCCGTTGATGAAGAAGGACGGCGTCGAATCGACCTCGGGCGGTGCCGCCGCGGTGATGGCGAGGATCCGGTCGATCTCCGCCGTATCCGCGAAGCACGCGTCGATCGCGGCGGCGGACAGCCCGCGTGCCTTGACCAGATCGGTCAGCCCCGCGCCATCGGCATAGGCCTTGAGCTGCGCCGGTCGCGGATAGAGGTTGATGCGCGCGGCGTTGACCTGCTGGAACTCGATCCCCTTTTCGAGCCAGGCGGGCTGCGCCGCGAAGATCGCCGCCGATGTCGGGAAGAAGCCGCGCGGCCCGGTGCAGCGTGCGAGAACCGCCGCGGCGAGATCGAGCCGGTCGCGGATCATGTGGCGGAATTCGAGGCTGGTCGATCCCGACGCGATCATCTTGCCCTTCAGCACCGCCTGCGACTGGGTCGAGAAATCGGCACAGTGCGAACAGGTGTAGCTGGCATATTCGACGAGCTTGACCCGGGCTGCGGGGCTGCCGAGCACATAGGTGCCGCTTGCCGTGCGGGTGACTGGCACGGGCTTCGGGGCGGGCGCGGCCGCGGTGAGCAGCGCGAAACCGAACAACGCAAAGAACAGACGCATTCAGCTGATCCTGGGAAGGCCGCTCGTCGAGGCGACGCCGGCGGCGAGGGATTCGAGGACCGCACGCAGTTCGGGATCGGCGATGCCCTTCAGGCTGAGACCGAGATCGGCGGGAACGGTGCGGAGCGGGGGCGGCGCCGCCTTGACGCGCGGCTTCGCAACCTCGCCCTGGCGGATGGTGATGCGCGCGACCGCGGCATAGCCGAAGAAGCGGTTCACGCGCTCGGTGATCTCGGGAATGACGTGCTGCATCATCGGCGCATGCGCGCCGCGCACGGTCAGCGTCAGGACGCCATCCTGTTTCTGTCCCATCGGGAAGCGGATCGATTCGGGCGTGCTGACGCCGGAAAACCGCTCGCCGACGATCTCGGGCCAGCGGCTGACGACCGACGACTGGATGAAGCCGAAGCGCCGGAACGCCGCGCCGCCGATCGCGGGGAGCAGTTCGGCGACCGCGCGCGACCGGTTGGCGCGCGGCGCATCGGCGTCGACTTTGGGCTTGCGGGCAGCAGTTTTGCGGACGGCGGTCTTGCGCGCGGGCGGAACGTCCGTCGCGCTGGCCGCGGTCGCGGACTTTTGTTCGGTGGTGATACCGGGCGGGTTGCTCATCGCGCCACCCATGCCATAGGCGGCGCGTGAACGCCAAGCGCTCTTCGGTCCCCGTCGCCCTGCTCGACTGGTATGACGCGCATCGTCGCGTGCTGCCGTGGCGTGCCCGGCCGGGCGAGACGGTTGATCCCTATCGCGTCTGGCTGTCGGAGGTGATGCTGCAGCAGACCACGGTCGCCGCGGTCACCCCGCGCTTCCTCGCCTGGACCGCGCGCTGGCCCGATTTCGAAAGCCTCGCCGCGGCGGACGATGCCGATGTGATGGCCGCCTGGGCGGGGCTCGGCTATTATGCCCGCGCGCGCAACCTGGTGAAGGCGGCGAAGGTCGTGGTCGCGGAGCATGATGGCGTGTTTCCGCGGACCGAGGCCGCGCTGCGGACGCTCCCCGGGCTCGGCGCCTATACCGCGGCGGCGGTCGCGGCGATCGCGTTCGGCGAGCGCGCGGTGGTGGTCGATGCCAATGTCGAGCGCGTCGTCGCGCGGCTGTTCGCGATTGCGACGCCGCTCCCCGCCGCGCGCCCAGCGATCCGGGCCGCCGCGGACACGATCACGCCCGACATGCGAGCCGGCGATTTCGCGCAGGCGATGATGGATCTGGGATCGTCGATCTGCACGACGCGCAGTCCCAAATGCCTGCTGTGCCCGCTCCGCCCCGACTGCGACGGCTTTGTGCAAGGGGAGCCCGAACGGCTGCCGGTCAAGGCAAAGAAAGCCGCCAAGCCGCAGCGTCACGGGACGATCTTCTGGCTCGAGCGCGACGGACAGGTCTTGCTGGTGCGCCGGCCCGACACCGGGCTGCTCGGCGGCATGCGCGCGCTCCCGACCGGGCCCTGGACCGACCAGCCGCCGGGGTTCGAGGCCGCACCGGCACAGGCCGACTGGCAGATGCTCGACGACCGCGTCACGCATGGCTTCACGCATTTCGACCTCGAACTCGGTCTTGCGGTGGCGCGGGTGGAGGCGCATCAACCCGGCGAATGGTGGCCCGTCGAGACCCTGGATACCGCCGGGCTGCCGACTGTTTTCGCCAAGGCCGTCCAGGCTATACGGGCGCGATAGGGAGGCCTGCATGACGCGTGCACACTGGATTTCGACCGGCGTGATTGCCGCACTGGCGGCGACCGCAGCCCTGGGGCAGGCGCAGCGACAGGCCGACCCCGGCCCCATCGCCGTCACCGAACGCGCGGGCGATCCCGCACGCGCCGCCTTGCCGATCCTCGAACGGCTGTTCGACGGCTATGTCCGCGACAACAAGATGCCCGGCATCGTCGGCGCGTTCGGGCTGGGCGACCGGCCGACCCTGTTCCTGGCGAGCGGAAAAATCGGCGACGAGCCGGGGCGGCCGTTCGCCGACGCCGATTCGCTGTGGCGGGTCTATTCGATGACCAAGCCGATCACCGGTATGGCGGCGATGATACTGGTCGAGGACGGTCGGCTGAACCTCGACGATCCGCTGAGCAAATACATCCCCGCGTTCAAGACGATGACGGTCGCGACCAACCCCGACACGTCGCTGGCGACGCGGCCCGCGACGACGCCGATCACGATCCGCATGCTGCTGACGCACACCGCGGGGCTCGGCTACAGCATCAATGTGAAGGGGCCGCTGCTCAAGGAATATGAGCAGCGCGGTGTGCTGCCGATGTCGGTCAATGCGCAGATGGAAACGCAGATGGCCAAGGTGCGCCCGACCTCGCTCGAGGACTTCGCGAACCGCGCAGCGACGCTGCCGCTGGTCGCCGAGCCGGGCACCAAATGGAGCTATTCGATCGGGCTCGACGTGATGGGCCGGGTGATCGAGGTGGCGAGCGGAATGTCGTTCGAGCGGTTCCTGCAGACGCGGATGTTC
This sequence comes from Sphingomonas sp. BK481, assembly GCF_014194875.1. Lineage (NCBI taxonomy): Bacteria > Pseudomonadati > Pseudomonadota > Alphaproteobacteria > Sphingomonadales > Sphingomonadaceae > Sphingomonas > Sphingomonas sp. BK481. Next base: position 192,025 of record NZ_JACIAP010000007.1, read on the forward strand.
GCGCCGCTCAAGATGAGTTCGACCTTCTTCATGGTGCCACAGGACCGATTGAAGCGGCTGGCGACCAACTATGCGTTCGTCGGCGACAACCGCGCCCCGCTCGACCCTGCGGCGACGTCGGTGTTCGCCGAGCGGCCGAGCTTTCCCTATGGCGGCGCGGGGCTGGTGATGTCGGCGCGCGATTATGACCGGTTCCTGCACATGCTGCAGGATGGCGGGACGCTGGGCGGCGTGCGGGTGATGAAGCCCGAGACGGTCGCGCTCGGCATGTCGAACCTGATGCCCAAGGGCGTGTCGTTCGGCGGGATCGGCACCGGGACCGGTGCGGCGACCGTGGGTAACGCAATGGGGTTCGGCGCGGGCGGGTCGGTCTATCTGGCCGACGTGCCGGGCGGCGCGTCGAAGGGCACCTATGGCTGGGGCGGCGCGGCGGGGACGTTCGCCTGGGTCGACCCGGTCCGTCATGTCCGGAGCACGGTGATGGTCAATTATTTCCCCGGTGAGAAATGGCCGCTGCGGAAAGAGGTGGTCGGCGCGCTGGTCGCCGATGTCGCGCGAAGCGGATCCGCGGGGGGCGTGCGCCGATGAGCTTGACCGCGGATCTCATGCCCGATGTCGCACCGGGCTTTACCGGGGGGATGCTCGATCGTGCCGATGCTCTGCGCCACGATGCAGACGCTCTGGCGGCGGCGCAGGGCGACTGGCGGGCGCGGCTGCTCGCGCTCGACGGTCTGTTGCCCGCCGTGACGGGCGAGGGGCGGCTCGAATGGACGTCGATGGCGGACCTGCCCGACGATGCCGAGCCGATCCTGCTCGGGCTCGATGAGAGCGGGCGGCCGCATTTCACGGCGCTGCTCGCGGGCATGGGGGTCGACAACGCCCCGGCGATGCGCTCGCCCGCGCTGATGGCGGTGCTGGGCAGCCTCGCGCCGGGCGAGGCGGCGACCTATGCCGCGGCGCGCAGCGTGCTCGACTGGCATGTCCGGCATCGCTTCTGCGCGAAGTGCGGGACCGCGACGGCGATGTTCCGCGCAGGCTGGGCGCGCAAATGCCCCAATTGCGCGACCGAGCATTTCCCGCGCGTCGATCCCGTCGTCATCATGATCGCCGAGCATGACGGGCGCGCGCTGCTCGGCCGCGGCAAGGGCTGGCCGCCGGGGCGCTATTCGGCGCTGGCGGGGTTTCTCGAGCCCGGCGAATCGATCGAGGAGGCGGTCGCGCGCGAGATCGCCGAGGAATCGGGCGTGCGCGTCGGCCGCGTCCGCTATGTCGCTAGCCAACCCTGGCCCTTCCCCTCGTCGCTGATGATCGCGTGCGTCGCGGAGGCCGTGGACGACGCGATCACGCTCGACGTGAACGAGCTGGAGGATGCGATGTGGGTGCCGCGCGAGATGGTGCGCGCGGTGCTGCGCGGCGAGGAGGGACCGTTCCTGCCGCCGCCGCCCTATGCGATCGCGCACACGCTGCTGACCGTCTGGGCGAAGGGGTGACTCAGCCGCGTGTGCGCGCCTGGCGGTAGGTGCCGAGAACGCGAAGCCATTTCGAATGGAAGCCCAGCTCCTCTAGCGCGTGGTCGAGGTTCGCGTCGCCCGGCTTGCCGACCACATCGGCGTAGAATTCGGTCGCGGCAAAGCTGCCGTTGCGCTGGTAGCTTTCCAGCTTGGTCATGTTGACGCCGTTGGTCGCGAAGCCGCCCATCGCCTTGTAGAGCGCGGCGGGGACGTTGCGGACCTCGAAGATCAGCGTCGTCATCCAGTCGCCGCCCGCCGGATCCTGCGCCGCCGGTGGCTTGCCGCCGCGCGCGAGCGTGACGAAGCGGGTTGTGTTGTGATCGGCATCGGCAATGTCGGTCGCTAGCAGATCGAGCCCGTAGAGCGCGGCGGCGGCGGGTGGCGCGAGCGCGGCGATCGTCGGGTTGGCAAGCTCGGCGACCTTGGCCGCGGCGCCCGCGGTATCGGGGTAGCTTACCGGCTCGATACCGTGCGCCTTGAGCCAGTGGCGACACTGGCCGAGCGCCTGCGGATGGCTCATCGCCTGGCGGATACCATCGCGCGGTCCGATCCCCATCAACGCGTGGCGGATCGGCAGGAAATGCTCGCCGGTGATCACCAGCCCCGATTCCGGCAGCAGGAAATGGATATCGGCGACGCGGCCGTGGAGCGAATTCTCGATCGGAATGATCGCGCAGTCGGCGCGGCCGTCCTTCACCGCGTCGATCGCATCGGCGAAGTCGAAACAGGGCAGCGGCAGGCCGTCCGGAAATGCCTCGGTCGCGGCGACATGGCTGTTGGCGCCGGGCGCGCCCTGAAACGCGACCGCGCGCGCGGGCTCCGCCATCGCGGCTTGGGTCATCCGCGCGACGATCGGACGGGCGGGGGCGGCGAAGTTTTCCATCGCCACGGCGCGTAGCCAGCGGGCCGGATGCAATCAAGGGCGCGCGGCGCCCGCGCAAGACGGGGCGCAGCGTTTGCTTGCGGTGTCGGTCAGGCTTTTCTATGGCTGTCCTAAATCAAATAGGGGTGGGTGCGCTTTATGGACGACAGGACCAATACGATCGCCGGCTGGGTGCTCGCAGGTTGTGGTGCGGCGCTTGGGCTGTCGATCGTGGGGGGCATGTTGTTCCACGGCGAGCGCCCCGAGAAGATGGGCTATGCGATCGAGGGCGTCGTCGAGGAGGGTGCCGGCGGTGGCGCTGCCGAGGTGGCGATCGCGTCGCTGCTGCCGACCGCCGACGCCGCCAAGGGTGCCGAGGTCTTCAAGAAGTGCGCCGCGTGCCATACGATCAACCAGGGCGGCGCGAACGGGATCGGTCCGAACCTGTATGCGACGCTGGGCGAAGGGATCGCGCAGGGCAAGGGCGGCTATGCCTTCACCGACGCGCTGAAGGGCGTCGGCGGCAAGTGGGACTTCGACAAGATGAACGCGTGGCTGACCAGCCCGCGCAAGTTCGCGCCGGGCACCAAGATGACCTTTGCCGGATTGGGCAGTGCCGAGGACCGCGCGAACGTGATCCTGTATCTCAACCAGCAGGGGTCGAACCTGCCCTTGCCGGCAGCGCCTGCCGCCGGTGCAGAACCCGCTGCCGCTGGAGATCAGCCTGCGACCGCCAACGCCGCCGAGGCTGCGGTCGAGAACGGCGGCGATACCGCGGATATCGCGAACACCGGCACGGCCGCCTCAGGTGCGCCATCGGTCGATCCGGAAGCTGCACGCAAGGGTGCGCGGACGGAGCAGTAATCGCGGCTCCCTCTCCTCGGTGAGGAGAGGGGCTGTTGCGGGGTATGCGCTGTTTGGCAGCCCCTCACCCGGCCCTCTCCCCCGAGGGGAGAGGGGGCAGAAGGTCAGGCTTCTGCGGCTTCGGCCGCGGCACGCTCGCGATAGAAGGACTGAACCGCGGCCCAGGCTTCGTTAGCGGTTTCGACATAGCGGAAGATCGACAGGTCCTTCTCGCTGACCACGCCTTCCTCGACCAGCGCGTCGAAATTCACCACGCGCTCCCAGAACTGACGACCGAACAGCAGCACGGGGATCGGCTGGATCTTGCCCGTCTGGATCAGCGTCAGCAGCTCGAACAGCTCGTCGAACGTGCCGAACCCGCCCGGGAACGCCGCCAGCGCGCGGGCGTGGAGCAGGAAGTGCATCTTGCGCAGCGCGAAATAGTGGAACTGCACCGATAGCGACGGGGTGACGTACGGGTTGGGGGCCTGCTCATGCGGCAGGACGATGTTCAGCCCGATCGACTCGGCCCCGACATCGTCGGCACCGCGATTGGCGGCTTCCATGATCGACGGACCGCCGCCCGAGCACACCACGAACTGACGCCAGCCGCGCTCGTCACGGGGCAGGACGCTGACCTTGGCGGCGAGCTCGCGCGCGACGTCGTAATATTTCGACTTCTCGACCAGCCGCTCGGCGATCTTCTTCGACTTTTCGTCGCTGGCGAGTTCGAGCAGTGCCTGTGCCTTGGCGGGCTCGGGGATGCGCGCCGAGCCGTAGAAGACGAAGGTCGAGGCGATCTTCGCTTCCTCGAGCACCAGCTCGGTCTTGAGCAGCTCGAGCTGGAACCGCACCGGGCGGAGATCTTCGCGGAGCAGGAAGTCCATGTCCTGGAAGGCGAGCCGGTAATGCGGATGCTGGGTCTGCGGCGTGGAAACGATCTCGCGGGCGGTTTCAGCGTCCTGGCTGGCGTTCGCGAAAACGCGTGAGGGAATGCGGGTATCTGTCATTTCGGCGGATTTAGTCGAAAGCCGGGCGCAGGGCTAGACCGGTGTACTAGCGGCAGAAATTCGCGCGATCGTCCTCCAGATGGAGGTGGTTGCGGTGCGCGGCGTTATAGTAGGGGCTGAGCACCGTCCCGAACCGCTTGCAGGCCGAGGCGCGGATCGTCTGGAGGAATTGGCGAACCTGCGGGTCGGGCGATGACCAGTCGTTCAGGATGCTGATCCGTCGTCCGTCCTTCAGCACGAAACCGCCGATGTCGACCGCGTTGGCGACCGCATGGCCCGAGCGGCGGCTCGCGTTGCGGGCCGAGCCGACGACGTTGCGGCATGCATAGCTGCCCATGCTGTCGATCCGCGCGAGTTCGCTGCCGAGCATCTGATAGGCGGCGGGGGCGACCGCGTTGCGCGTCCAGCCGATCAGCGCGCGCGCCGCGCCGCAGCGGACCGCGGTGAGGTTGGCGACGGGGACGCCGATATCGACCAGCTTGACGGTGCCCGCGAGCCCGCAGCCGGGACCGGTCTCGCGGTCGGGCAGGAGCTGGAACGAGACGTGGAGCTGGCGCAGGTCGGCGAGGCATTGCGCGGTCTCGCGGTTGCTCGGGACCGAGAGGTTGGGGCGGGTCTGTTGCGGCGCGGCGGGGCGATCGGCGCGGCCGCAGGCGGCGAGCGCGAGAATGGGCGCGAGCGCGAGCAGGAGAGGGTAAAGGACGCGGTACATGGGGCCATCATCCCCGCGTGGCACCGGCTTGTCACGCGTTGCGGGGCGGCGTTGCGGCGAGTCGAGGCGTGGGCGTGTGCGGCGCTGCCCTTCGACTTCGCTCGGGGCGAACGGGGAGCGTGGCGACGGAAGCGCATGCGCGGACATGGTTGACTCGCCGCGCCACGTCGTTAGGGCCGGCGACGGGCCACGCGGTCCCAACGCCGCGCGTGCTCTCTGTGAGGAGAGATACATGACTGATACGACCTACGCCACCGCCACAGGTGCGCCTGTGCTGCCTGCAACCAAGCCGGCACGCCCCTTTTTCTCCAGCGGTCCCTGCGCGAAGCCTCCGGGCTGGTCCGCGGACAAGCTCGCCACCGATTCGCTCGGCCGCTCGCACCGCTCGAAGATCGGCAAGACCCGCCTCCAGTACAGCATCGACCTGATGCGTGAGCTGCTGAAGCTTCCCGACACGCACCGCATCGGCATCGTCCCCGGCTCCGACACCGGCGCGTACGAGATGGCGATGTGGACGATGCTGGGCGCCAAGCCCGTCACCGCGCTCGCCTGGGAAAGCTTCGGCGAGGGCTGGGTGACCGATGCGGTCAAGCAGCTCAAGATCGACCCGACCGTGGTGCGCGCCGATTACGGCCACCTGCCCGATCTGGACTCGGTCGACTGGTCGAACGACGTGCTGTTCACCTGGAACGGCACCACCAGCGGCGTGCGCGTGCCGAACGCGGACTGGATCCCCGACGACCGCGAAGGCCTGTCGTTCGCCGACGCGACGTCGGGCGTGTTCGCCTATGACATCGACTGGACCAAGATCGATGTCGCGACCTTCTCATGGCAGAAAGTGCTCGGAGGCGAGGGCGCACACGGCGTGCTGATCCTCGGCCCGCGCGCGGTCGAGCGGCTCGAGAGCTACACGCCTGCGTGGCCGCTCCCAAAGGTGTTCCGCCTCGTGTCGAAGGGCAAGCTCGCCGAGGGCGTGTTCAAGGGCGAGACGATCAACACGCCGTCGATGCTGGCCGTCGAAGACGCGATCTTCAGCCTCGAATGGGCGAAGTCGCTGGGTGAGGACGGGCTGATCGCGCGGTCCGACGCCAATGCCGCGGCTCTGGACAAGATCGTCGCGGAGCGCGACTGGCTCGGCCACCTCGCGGCCGATCCGGCGACGCGCTCGAAGACGAGCGTCTGCCTGACGGTCGAGGGTGCCGACGAGGCGATGATCAAGGCGATGGCCGCCGCGCTCGAAAAGGCCGGCGCGGCGTACGACGTCGCGGGCTACCGCGACGCGCCGCCGGGCCTGCGCATCTGGTGCGGCGCGACCGTCGACACCGCCGATATCGTCGCGCTCGGGCCGTGGCTCGACTGGGCCTACGCGACCGCCAAGGCTGCCTAAAACCCGCTACTGCCGCCCGTTTTTCCCACCGCCCTTTTCCGTCATCCCGGCGAACGCCGGGACCCATGGACACGGAGCATCCGCTCACTAAGCGGACCGCAACCATGGGCCCCGGCGTCCGCCGGGGTGACGGGACAGGGTGAGGACGGACTTTCAAAACCGAGCGCGCACCTCCGTTCCCCCGACATTCCCAGGAGCAATCCCATGCCAAAAGTCCTCATTTCCGACAAAATGGATCCCCGCGCCGCCCAGATCTTCCGCGAGCGCGGCGTCGAGGTCGACGAGATCACCGGCAAGACGCCGCAAGAACTCATGGCGATGATCGGCGACTATGACGGCCTCGCGATCCGCAGCTCGACCAAGGTGACCAAGGAGATCCTCGAGCACGCGACCAACCTGAAGGTCGTCGGCCGCGCGGGTATCGGCGTCGATAACGTCGACATCCCCGCCGCCTCGGCGAAGGGCGTCGTCGTGATGAACACGCCGTTCGGCAACTCGATCACCACCGCCGAGCACGCGATCGCGCTGATGTTCGCGCTCGCCCGCCAGCTGCCCGAGGCCGATGCCTCGACGCAGGCCGGCAAGTGGGAGAAGAACCGCTTCATGGGTGTCGAGCTGACGTCGAAGACGCTCGGCCTGATCGGCGCGGGCAATATCGGCTCGATCGTCGCCGACCGTGCGCGCGGGCTCAAGATGAAGGTCGTCGCGTTCGATCCGTTCCTGACGCCCGAGCGTGCGATCGAGATCGGTGTCGAGAAGGTCACGCTCGACGAGCTGCTCGCACGTGCCGACTTCATCACGCTGCACACGCCGCTGACCGACCAGACGCGCAACATCCTCTCGGCCGAGGCGCTCGCCAAGACCAAGAAGGGCGTGCGGATCATCAACTGCGCGCGTGGCGGGCTGATCGACGAGGTCGCGCTGAAGGCGGCGCTCGATTCGGGCCAGGTCGGCGGTGCCGCGCTCGACGTGTTCGTCGAGGAGCCCGCCAAGGCGTCGCCGCTGTTCAACACGCCGAACTTCATCAGCACGCCGCATCTCGGCGCGTCGACGACCGAGGCGCAGGTCAATGTCGCGATCCAGGTCGCCGAGCAGATGGCCGATTTCCTGATGTCGGGCGGCGTCACCAACGCGCTCAACATGCCGTCGCTGTCGGCGGAGGAAGCGCCCAAGTTGAAGCCGTACATGGCGCTGGCGGAAAAGCTCGGTGCGCTGGTCGGGCAGCTGACGCATGGCGCGGTGACGCGGATCTCGGTGCATACCGAGGGCGCGGCGGCCGAACTGAACCCCAAGCCGATCACCAGCGCGGTGCTGGCGGGCTATCTCCAGACGCAGACCGCCACCGTCAACATGGTCAACGCCCCCGTGCTGGCGCGCGAACGCGGGCTCGAGGTGCGTGAGGTGCGGACCGAGCGCGAGGCGGATTACCACACGCTGCTTCGCGTCTCGGTCAGGACCGAGGATGGCGAGCGCTCGGTCGCGGGCACGCTGTTCGGCGATTCGGCGCCGCGTCTGGTCGAGCTGCTCGGGATCAAGATCGAGGCGGATCTGGCGGGGCCGATGCTCTATGTCGTGAACGAGGATGCGCCGGGGTTCATCGGGCGGCTCGGGACGGCGCTGGGCGAGGCGGGGGTCAATATCGGCACCTTCCATCTCGGCCGCCGCCAGGCGGGCGGCGAGGCCGTGCTGCTGCTGTCGGTCGACGAGGCGGTGACGCCGGAGCTGCTGACCAAGGTGCGCGCGCTGCCGGGGGTTAAGACCGCGATGGGTCTCAACTTCTAAGGCTCGCGAACGGGGGGCGAAGTGGTTAGAGGCACGCGCATGACTGCTTTGCTCCCCGAAGGTTTTCGAGACCGCCTGCCCCCCTTCGCCGATTCGGCAGCCGCGCTCGAAGCGCGTGTGCTCGAGGCTGCACGCCTGCACGGCTATGAGCGCGTCGATCCGCCGCTGGCCGAATTTGCTGATGGGCTCGAGATGCGGTTGAAGGCGGGCGGGCTGCACGATGCGGTGCGGTTCGTCGATCCGGTGTCGCAGCGTACGCTCGCGATCCGTCCCGACATCACCGCGCAGGTCGCGCGGATCGCGGCCACGCGGATGGGGCATCACCCGCGGCCGGTGCGGCTGAGCTATGCCGGCTCGGTGCTCAAGCTGCGCGCGTCGCAGCTCGCGCCCGCGCGCGAGACGCGGCAGATCGGTTGCGAGCTGATCGGGCTTGATTCGGTCGCTGCCGCTCAGGAGGTCGTCGCGGTCGCGGTCGACATGCTCGGCGCGGCCGAGGTCCGCGGTGCGTCGATCGACTTCACGCTGCCCGATCTGGTGTCGACGCTTGCGGCGGGCCCGCTGCCGGTCGCGCCCGATCAGGTCGCGACGCTGCGCGACCGGCTCGATGCCAAGGATGCCGGCGCGGTCGCCGCGCTCGCGCCCGCCTATCTGCCGCTGATCGAGGCGGCGGGGCCGTTCGCGCCGGCGATGGAACGGCTGCGGATGTTCGATACGACAGGTGCCCTCGCGTCGCGGCTCGACGCGCTCACACGGATCGCCGCGGCGCTCGACGGCCGCGTCGCGCTGACGCTCGACCCGACCGAGCGGCACGGGTTCGAATATCAGACCTGGCTCGGCTTCTCGCTGTTCGCGGATGGCAGCGCGCGCGAGGTCGGGCGTGGCGGCACCTATACCGTGGTGCATGAGAGCGGGGCCGAGGAAGCGGCAACGGGCTTCTCGCTGTTCGCCGACCCGCTGGTCGACCGGGTCGTCAGCGTCGATCGTCGCCGCCTGTTCCTGCCGCTGGGTACGCCGGCGGCGGACGGTGCGGCGATGCGGGCTCAGGGCTGGGTCACGGTCGCCGCGCTCGACGCGGGCGATACCCCCGAAGCGCAGGTCTGCACGCATCTTTGGGTGGCGGATGCGCCCCGCGCGCTGTAGGCGCTGCGGGTAATTCTCAGGAGATAGAGTTTGGCCAACGTAGCAGTCATCGGCGCGCAATGGGGCGACGAAGGCAAGGGCAAGATCGTCGACTGGCTCGCCGAGCGTGCCGACATGGTCGTGCGGTTCCAGGGCGGCCACAATGCCGGCCACACACTCGTCGTCGGCGAGAATGTGTACAAGCTGTCGCTGCTGCCGTCGGGCATCGTCCGCGGCACGCCGTCGTTCATCGGCAACGGCGTGGTGCTCGATCCCTGGGCGCTCAAGGACGAGATCGCCCGGCTCGGCGCACAGGGTGTCGTCGCGACGCCCGAGACGCTGCGCATCGCCGATACCTGCGCGCTGATCCTGCCGTTCCACCGCGATCTCGATGGTCTGCGCGAGGATGCGAGCGGCGCGGGCAAGATCGGCACGACGCGCCGCGGCATCGGCCCGGCCTATGAGGACAAGGTCGGTCGCCGTGCGATCCGCGTGTGCGATCTGGCGCATCTCGACGACCTGGGGCCGCAGCTCGATCGTCTGACCGCGCATCACGACGCGCTGCGCGCCGGGTTCGGCGAGCCGCCGATCGACCGTGCGGCGCTGATCGCCGAGCTGCGCGAGATTGCCGGCTTCGTCCTGCCGTTCGCCAAGCCCGTGTGGCGCGACCTGAACGCGGCGCGCTCGGCCGGCAAGCGGATCCTGTTCGAGGGTGCGCAGGGCGTGCTGCTCGACGTCGATCACGGCACCTATCCGTTCGTCACCTCGTCGAACACGATTGCAGGCGCTGCGGCGGGCGGTTCGGGTCTCGGACCAAGTGCAGTCGGGTTCGTGCTCGGGATCGCGAAGGCCTATACGACGCGGGTCGGGTCGGGGCCGTTCCCGACTGAGCTCGAGAACGAGACCGGCGAGCGGCTGGGCGTGCGCGGGCACGAGTTCGGGACGGTGACGGGGCGCAAGCGTCGCTGTGGCTGGTTCGACGCGGTGCTGGTGCGCCAGTCGGCGGCGGTCGGCGGCATCACGGGGATCGCGCTGACCAAGATCGACGTGCTCGACGGGTTCGAGACGGTGTCGATCTGCACCGGCTATCGTCTGCGCGGCGAGACGCTTGATTATTTCCCGGCGCATGCCGCCGACCAGGCGCTGGTCGAGCCGATCTACGAGACGATGGAAGGCTGGCAGGAAACGACCGCCGGTGCGCGCAGCTGGGCGGATCTGCCGGCGCAGGCGATCAAGTATATCCGGCGTATCGAGGAGCTGATCCGCTGCCCGGTGGCGCTGGTCTCGACCAGCCCGGAGCGGGCGGACACGATCCTGGTGCGGGATCCGTTCTCGGACTGATGCGACGATCGCTGACATGAAAAAGGCCGGGCGATTGCCCGGCCTTTTTTTTGGATCAGCCCGTGTGGCTCAGCGTGGCGGCGTGCCGCCGACGGTGCCGCCGGTCGTTGCCGAACCGCCAATGGTGCCGCCCATGGTACCACCTGCGGCCGTGCCGCCCATCGTTCCACCCATGGTGCCCGGGCCGGTGCTGCCAGTCGACATCGAACCCGAGGTCGTGCCGGTCGTGGTGCCGGTGCCGGTCACCGTATCGGGACCCGTGGTCGTACCGGTCGTCGTACCCGTCGTCCCGCGCGTGCGGCTACGGGCGCGGGTGCCGCGCTGCGTGCGGGTCTGGGTCGCGGAATCGGTGGCCGTGGTGCCCGACTGCGCCGTCGAACCCGTGGACATGCCGCCCATCGCGCCGCCGGTGGTGCCGCCACCCATGGTACCGCCCATGGTGCCACCAGTCGTGCCGCCGCCCATCGTACCGCCCATCGTGCCACCTGCGGTACCGCCGGTGGTCTGGGCCATGGCGGCGGCCGGAAGGATCAGGGCTGCCGCTGCAATCGAGGTCAGAATACGCATGTTTCTCTCCTATCGTGTTGGAGACACAGCGTTTCGGTTCGACTTATGTTCCCCGGTCAGCCGCATTGGCCGCGGTGAAGCAGCGCCTGATCGGCAAGGACGAGTGCGACCATCGCCTCGACGACGGGCACGCCGCGGATGCCCACGCAGGGGTCGTGGCGGCCCTTGGTGGCGATCGTCGCGGCCTCGCCGGTCGGGCTGATCGTCTCGACGGGGGTGAGGATCGAGCTGGTCGGTTTGAACGCGACGCGCAGCCGGATCGGCTGGCCGGTGGCGATCCCGCCGGCAATCCCGCCTGCATGGTTGGCCAGGAATTCGGGGCCTTCTGGGCCCGGTCGCATGGGGTCGGCATTGGCCTCACCCGAGAGCGCGGCGGCGGCGAACCCGTCGCCGATCTCGATCCCCTTGACCGCGTTGATGCTCATGCAGGCCGAGGCGAGTTCGGCATCGAGCTTGGCATAGAGCGGCGCGCCCCAGCCCGCGGGGACGCCGGTCGCCTCGCACGCGATGACCGCGCCGAGCGACGATCCCGCCTTGCGCGCGGCGTCGACCAGCGCTTCCCAGCGCAAGGCCGCTTCGGCATCGGGGCAGAAGAACGGGTTCTCGTCGATCTGCGCGTCGTCGAAGTTCGCAGGGTCGATCGCGTCGCCGCCAATCGCCTCGACCCAGGCACGGACGCGGACCTGCGGCACGACGAGCCGGGCGACCGCGCCGGCAGCGACGCGCGCCGCGGTTTCGCGCGCGGATGAGCGGCCGCCGCCGCGATAATCACGAAACCCGTATTTGGCGTCATAGGCATAATCGGCGTGGCCGGGGCGATAGGCCTTGGCGACGTCCGAATAGTCCTTCGAGCGCTGGTCGACATTCTCGATCATCAGGCTGATCGGCGTGCCCGTGGTGCGGCCGTCGAACACGCCCGAGAGGATGCGCACGGCATCGGGCTCGCGCCGCTGCGTGGTGAAGCGCGAGGTGCCGGGACGGCGCTTGTCGAGCCAGGGCTGGATATCCGCTTCAGTGAGGGGGATGCCGGGGGGGCAGCCGTCGACCACCGCGCCGAGCGCGGGACCGTGGGACTCGCCCCAGGTGGTGAAGCGGAACATCCGTCCGAAGCTGTTGACGCTCACTTGGCCCTCTCCCCGACGGGGAGAGGGAGGGGCCCATGCGGAGCATGGGAGGGTGAGGGCACGTCTGTAAGCGCGGACAGGATCGCGGCAAGCACGTCGTCCATCCGCTGCATCACGTCGTTGTTCCAGACACGGATCACACGGTATCCCTTGTTCGCGAGGTAGGCACTTCTGTCGGCATCATAGGCCGCATCGCCGATATGCTGGCTGCCGTCTACCTCGACGACGAGCATGGCGTCCATGCACAGAAAGTCGGCGATGAACGGGCCGATCCGCACCTGGCGGCGGAACTTGAAGTCGGCGAGGCGGCGGCTGCGGAGGTTCTGCCATAAACGGGTTTCCGCCTCGGTGGCGTCGCGACGCAGCTTCCGCGCGCGGTTGAGTGCTTCGGTGCCGTCCTTCTGCCTCACCGTGCCCTCATCCTCCCATGCTGCGCATGGGCCCCTCCCTCTCCCCGCAGGGGAGAGGGTATTTACACCAGCGCGATGTCGGGGGCGTCTTCGGCCTTCATGCCGATCACATTGTAGCCGGCGTCGACATGGTGGGTTTCGCCAGTGACGCCCGATGCCAGGTCGCTGAGCAGGTACAGCCCCGCGCCGCCGACATCGTCGATCGTCACGTTGCGCTTGAGCGGCGAGTTCAGCTCGTTCCACTTCAGGATCAGGCGGAAGTCGCCGATCCCGCTCGCGGCCAGCGTCTTGATCGGGCCGGCCGAGATCGCGTTGACGCGGATATTGTCGCGGCCGAGATCGACTGCGAGATACTGCACGCTCGTCTCGAGCGCGGCCTTGGCGACGCCCATGACGTTGTAGTGCGGGATGACCTTCTCGGCGCCGTAATAGCTGAGCGTCAGCATCGATCCGCCCGGGTTCATCATCTTCGCCGCCCGCTGCGCGACCGCGACGAACGAATAGACGCTGATGTTCATCGTCATCAGGAAATTGTCGAGGCTGGTATCGACGAACCGTCCGCGCAGCTCGTTCTTGTCCGAAAAGCCGATCGCGTGGACGACGAAGTCGATCGTCGGCCATTCCTCGGCCAGCTTGGCGAAGGTCGCGTCGAGCGCACCCATGTCGGAGACGTCGCAGTCGAACAGCCGCGCGACGCCCAGCTGCTCGGCGAGCGGGCGGACCCGCTTCTCCATCGTCTCGCCCTGATAGCTGAACGCGAGTTCGGCGCCCGCCTCGGACAGCTTCTTGGCGATCCCCCAGGCCAGCGACTTGTCGTTCGCCAGACCCATGATCAACCCACGCTTGCCCGCCATCAAACCGTTCACGCCGTTCTCGCCTTCGCCTCTACCTCGTCAGCCGGTTGCTCTAGCGCTGTTTCGAGGGGTTCCGCCAGTGCCGCGTTCAAATGCGCCCCGAATACCAGCCCCAATCCGATGACGTAGAAGAACAGCAGCATGATGACGACGCCCGCCAGGCTGCCATAGGTCAGGTCATAGCCACCCAGGCTCGACAGGACGATCGGCAGCAATGCGGTCGCGCTGATCCACCAGACGGCAGTGAAGAGCGCGCCGGGCCATTTGCGGCATTTCGAATAGCGATAGCGCGACGGCGTCACCGAGTAGAAGAGCAAATACAGCGCGCCGAACATCAGCAGACCGGGGATCAGGCGGGACAGGCCGACCCAGCCCGCGGCGTCCTGCGCGAACGGGACGAGGCGGTAGATGAACTGTTCGGCCGCGGTCAGGATGCCCTGTACCAGGAAGGAGAGCAGCGCCATGATCACCGAGCCGACGATCACCGCGGACGATCCGAGCCGCGATTTCCAGAAGGGTGCGGTCGCCTTGATCCCATAGGCGCGGTGGAAGATGTCGCGGATCGTCTCGACGAAGCTGCCGACGGTCCACAGCCCGACGAGTGCGCCGAGCCACAGCAGCGAGCCCGTGCGTGCGGCGAGCACGTCGGCGATCGGCTTGCGCAACAGGTCGGCGACGTTGGGGGGTAGAACATGGAGGAAGGATTCGACCGCACGGATCGTCTCGGTGCTCTGCCCGAACAGCGACAGGATCGCCGCGGCCACGATGAAGAACGGGAACACCGTCATCAGCGCGAGATAGGCGAGGTTGCCCGCGTGGATGAAGCCGTCGTTGAACACGCCGACCGCGGCACGCTTGACGACCTCGAACGCATGGCTGCCCGGCTTGACCTTCGCCATGCCGCGATTGAGGCGCCTGCGCGTGCCGCCATGATCATGGGCGCGCGCCTCGGGCGTAAGATTGCTGTCGTTCACAAGGCGTTCAGACGCCCATGGCCCCCCGCGGGTTCCCGGTATTGCTCTTCGCCCAGCCCTCGACGAAGTCGGCAAGAGCCTTGTTGTCGGCCGGAATGTCGATCATCAGCGTGACGAGCTGATCGCCGCGGCCACCGGTTTTCTTGTGGAAGCCCTTGCCCTTGAGGCGCAGCGTCTTGCCCGAGGTCGTGCCCTTGGGGATCGTCAGCATGACCGGCTTTTCGACGGTCGGCGCCTTGATCGATCCGCCGAGCACCGCCTCGGCAAGGCTGATCGGCAGGTCGATGCGGACGTCATCGCCGTCGCGCGTGAAGAAGCGGTGGGGCTGGACATCGATGGTCAGGATCGCATCGCCCGCGCCGCCCGGGCCCTGCTCGCCCTTGCCGCTGAGCTTCATCTGCGTGCCACTCTCGACGCCTGCGGGCAGTTTCAGATCGAGCGTCTTGCCATCGGAGAGCGTGACGCGCTGGGGCTCGAGCGTCGCCGCGTCGACGAACGGGACCTGCAGGCGATAGGCGACGTTTTCGCCCTTGGGCTGCGGACGCCGACCGAAGCCGCTCGCGAACCCACCGCCACCGCCGCGCTGGGCGCCACCGAACAGCCCCTCGAAGATGTCGCTCATGTCGGGGCCGCCGCTCTCATAGCCTTCGCTGCGAAAGCCGCCGCCGGGCTGAGGGCGCCCACCGCCACCGCCACCGAAGCCGAACGGCGCGGCGGGGTTGCCGTCGCCATCGATCTCGCCGCGATCGAACCGCGCGCGCTTGTCCTTGTCGTTCAGCAGGTCGTACGCGTTGGTGACCTGGCTGAACTTCTCCGATGCCTTCGGATTGTCCTTGTTGCGATCGGGATGAAGCTCCTTGGCGAGCTTGCGATACGCCTTCTTGATGTCGGCTTCGTTCGCGTCGCGGGCAACGCCCAGGGTCTTGTACGGATCGGCCACTTAGGTCCCCACTCTGTCTTGCGCGTCTATGTGGGGCCGCCGCGGGCGCAACGCAATTCCCGTGCCGTGCGTTTGGCGGGCGAGAGGAGACGATGATGGCTGACAAGCAACCGATGCAGGGCGTGCCCGAGGGCGATGATGGTGCCAAGCAGAAGGACGGGGTGAACGATGCGCCGGCCAAGGACAAGGGCGGCGAGAGTGGCGGCGGGTCCTATCCGAACCCGCATGAGGGGAAGGACTGACGCGCGTCTCGTCATTCCCGCGAAGGCGGGAACCCATACCGGCAGTCCTGCGAGACTATCGCAACCGTACGAGTATATGGGTCCCCGCCTCCGCGGGGATGAATACCGTGAAACAGGTTACCCGGCGACCCGTACCGGTGCCTCATCCAGCGGCGCGACGTCGACGCTGACGTCCATGCTCTGTGCGCCCGAGCCCAGCACCACGCCGTCGACCGGTGCGATCTCGGCATAATCGCGGCCGACCGCCATGACGATATGGTCGCTCGCCATCCAGATGCCGTTGGTCGGATCCATCCCGACCCAGCCGTGTACCGGCCCGCACCACAGCAGAACCCAGGCATGCGTCGCATCCGCGCCGACCAGCCGCGGCTGGCCTGCGGGCGGGATGGTGCGGATATAGCCGGACGCATAGGCGGCGGGCAGGCCGGCGGCGCGCAGGCCGGTGATCATGATCTGCGCGAAATCCTGGCACACGCCCTTGCGGTGGAGGAACGCCTCGTGCGGCGGGGTGTCGACCAGCGTCGCATCCGCATCGAACACGAATTCGCGCTGGATCCGGCGGGCGAGCGCGATCCCCGCCTCCAGCGCGCCGCGCGCGGGGTCGAGATCGGCCGCGCAATAATCGGCGATCGCATGGTCGAGCGGGATCAGCGGCGAGGGATAGAGATAGGTGGCGGGGCTCGCCGCGGAGAGGTCGGTGCTCGCGCGCGCCAACGCCGCGATCTCGGCGAGCGTCGGGTCGCCGGCGGCGGGGACGGGGACGAGCCGGTCGACCGTGATCCGCGACCGGCTCTCGATCGTCAGGTGGCGGACCGGGCTGTCGACCACCAGCCGCGTGACGTTGGCGAGCCCGGCCTCGGCCCGCGCGGGGCTGATCCGGCCCGCGGGGTGGACCGAGAGCGTGTAGTCGTCGAGCCGCTGGCCGGGCCAGTCGATGGGCTTCAGCCGGAGGTTGCAGCGCGCGAACTTGACGCTCGCGCCATAGTCAAAGGTGGTGACGTGGCGGATGTCGTAGATCATGCGAGCGTCAGTTCGCTGGTGCGGAGCGGTTCTGCGCCCTGCAGGAAATAGCGTCTCGCCAGCGCGTCCGACACGCCCGCCAGCCGGCGTTCGACATCGCCCAGCGTATCCGCGTCCAGCTCGGCGGCGGTCGCGGTCATAACGATCGCCATGAGTGCGGTCGCCTGGGCCTGTTGCGGTTCGGCCATCTCGTCGTCGCTCAGCACCGGCAGCTCGGCGAGCCGCGCGGCGATGCGGTCGGCAGAGAAGGCGAGGCTGCGCGGGTTGCCGGGGTCGAGCGCGACGAGATCCATGACCGGCACGCGCGCGATTCCCGTCGGATAGCGCTGGCGATAGGTGATCTGGCTGTCGGCGAGGTCGAGCAGCACCGACAGGTCGTCGGGCGAGGCGCCGGGCATGCCGAACAGCCGGATCGCGCGCGCCATGGCCATCGCGCGCTCGATCCGGCGGCCGAGATCGTGGAACCGCCACGCCGCGGTCCGTCCCATATGCTCGGCGGACAGCCCGGCGATCGCGGCATAGCGGCGCTGGAGCGAACCGGCGCGTTCGAGCATCCCGCGATGCGTGGGGAAGGGGGCCTCGAGCAGCCGTACCATGTCCGCGGACAGCCGGTCGCGCGACCCCTCGCCGATCGCGCGCGCATGGCGGTTGATCGTCGCAACCGACTGCCAGCCCTCGTCCTCCATCGCGGTGCGCGCGAACGCAGTCAGGTCGGCGCGGCGCAGCGCGGGGGGATGCGGTGCGGCACCGCCGCCGACGATCAGCCCGACGAGCTTGCCGACGGTCTGCGCCGACAGCACCGCGCCGCCGTCCGCGTCGATCGAATTGCCGAGCATCACGCGGATCGCCGCGAGCAACGCCTCGCCGCGCTCGAGATAGCGGCCGAGCCAGTAGAAATTGTCTGCGACGCGGCTGGGCAGCGTGCCGGGATTGCGGCGGACGTGGAGCGAATCGGGCGCGGTAAGTAGCGAGACGGGTGCGACCGGCTCCGGCCCATAGACGCAGACATCGGCGGACCAGATGCCCTCGCCCATCACCGCGGCGCGCGCGTCGGGATGCTCGCCGATCCGCGCGAACCCGCCAGGCAGCACGGTCCATTCGCCGTCGCCGCCGCGTGCTGCAAAGACGCGCAGCGTGAACGGGCGCGGCTCGAGCGTGTCGCCAACGACGACGGGCATCGTCGACAGGCGAACGATCTCCTGCCCGACATAATCCTGCGGCCGGCGGGCCATGTCGGCGAGCAGCGCGGCACGGTCGGCGCCGGTGATGTCGGCACCCGCGGTCGCACCGTTCGGCAGGCCGAGCGGGCGGGTGTGATAGGCGGGGGCGATCAGCAGCCGGTCGAGATCTGCCTCGACCGCGGTGCGCGCCGCGTCCTGCCCGCACCACCAGGTCGCGATGTTGGGGAGCAGCAGGTCTTCGCCGAGGATCGTGCGCGCGAGTTGCGGCAGGAAGGCCGAGAAGGCGGGGGCCTCGAGCACCGCGGAGCCGGGCGCATTCGACAGCACGACATTGCCCGCAGCATAGGCGTCGATGAGGCCGGGCACGCCGATCTGCGAATGCGTGTCGAACGCCAGCGGATCGAGCAGCCGCGGATCGAGCCGCCGCCACAGCGCGTCGATCCGCTTCAACCCGCCGATCGTGCGGACATAGAGTTTGTCCTCGAGCGCGGCGAGATCCGCGCCCTCGACGAGCAGCAGCCCCAGATAGCGCGCGAGATGCGCCTGTTCGGGATAGCTCGGGTTGAACCGGCCGGGGGTGAGCAGCCCGATGCGGGGATCGGTGCGCTTGCACATCGCCGCCAGCCCGGCGCGGAACGCGGCGAAGAAGGGCGCGTGGCGCTGGACGTTCAACCGCGCC
Organism: Sphingomonas sp. BK481; assembly: GCF_014194875.1. NCBI lineage: Bacteria > Pseudomonadati > Pseudomonadota > Alphaproteobacteria > Sphingomonadales > Sphingomonadaceae > Sphingomonas > Sphingomonas sp. BK481. The sequence goes on from NZ_JACIAP010000007.1 coordinate 210,583, forward strand.
TGCAACCCGCCGAGCGTGCGGCCGACCGCGAGCCGGTTCTCGAGCGCATAGCCCGCACCCGCGGGAGCACGCAGGTGATCGGCGAGCACGCGCCATTCGCCGCTCGGACCGCGGCCGAGATCGATCGCGATGAAATCGAGGTGGCGGCCGCCTGGCGGGTCGAGCCCGACCATCGGCCGCAGGAAGAACGGGCTGCCGGTGACGAGCGTGGCGGGGATATGGCCGTCCGCGACCAGCTTTCCCTCGCCGTACAGATCGGCGATCACCGATTCCATCAACGTCGCACGCTGGACCACGCCCGCGGCGATCCGCGCCCAGGCGTCCGCCTCGATCAGCAGCGGGACGGGGGAGACGGGCCAGGGGCGCTCGTCGGGTTCGTCGGCGATGCGGAAGCCGGTGCCGATATCGACCGCGTGACGCTGGACGCGTTCGCGGACATGGCCGAGATCGTCCGAGGCGACCATCGCGAGCTCGGCGAAGGTCGCGGTCCAGGCGGGGTCGATACTGCCGTCGGCGGCGGGGCAGAGCATGTCGGCGGCGGTGCTGCGCGCGCAATAGTCGGCGATCCAGCGCTCGGCATGGCGTGTCGCGTCATAGGCGCTCGATTGCGCCGTATCGGTCGGGGGCGTGGATTGCGTCGCCATCTCCATGCCTTGATGCCTTCGAATAGTGGCGGCGGGTGTTTCACCTTTCGCCGCCGCGGTGCAACCTAAAAGCGTGTCTGCGGGGCGGGTTTCGCCTACGCCTTCCACCCCGGCGGAGGCCGGGGCCCAATTGGGTGGAGGCGCGTTACGGCTAGCCACCCTTTATCACGGGCGTCCCCCAATTGGGCCCCGGCCTTCGCCGGGGACCGAGCCATATAGAGGCGCGCGACCCTCAGAAATCCGGCAGGACCTGGTCCGCCACACCCCAGCCCTTCAACCCGCGCGACCCGGCGCGTGCGATCAGGTCTTCGGCGTCGCGCACACCCCAGCGGGCGGCGGTGTCGATATCGCGCAATTCGCTCCATGATACGGGGGCGGCGACAGGTGCGCCGGCGCGGGCGCGGGCGGAATAGGGCATCACCGCGGTGCTGCCGCGCTGGTTGCGCAGCCAGTCGATGAAGATCCGGCCCTTGCGCTTGGCCTTGGCCATCGATGCCACGAACCGGTCGGGCTTGGCACTTGCCAGCGCCCGCGCGAAACGGTCGGCGAAATCCTTGACCGCGGGCCATTCCGCCCTGGGGGTGAGCGGGACGACGACATGGACGCCCTTGCCGCCTGACAGCATTGCGAAGCTGACGAGGCCGAGTTCGGCGAGCTGCGTCTTCAGATACTCTGCGGCCTTCTTGGTATCGTCGAAGTCGAGCCCCTCGTCGGGGTCGAGATCGAAGACGAGGCGGTCGGGCTTTTCGAGCGTCTGATTGGAGGATCCCCAGCCGTGGAATTCGATCGTCCCCATCTGGACGCAGGCGACCAGCCCGTCGGCATCGTCGACATAGAGATAGTTCTCGGTCGATCCGTCCTTCTCGCGGATCGGTACCTGATGGACCGCGTCGCCGAAGCTGCCGGCATCGTGTTTCTGGAAGAAGCAGGCGCGCGACCGGCCTTGCGGACAGCGGACGAGGCTGATCGGGCGGTTGCCCGCGAAGGGGAGGATGAGGCCCGACAGTGCAGCATAATAGTCGGCGAGATCGCCCTTGGTGACGTCGGATTCGTCGAAGATCACGCGGTCGCGGTTGGTGATATTTATCGTGGTCTCAGGCGCAGCATCGGGGAGCGGGGCGGGCGTCTCGGCGACGACGTCCTTCGCCGCCTTGTCCTCGCGCAGGCCGATGAAGCTCGAATGGCGCAGCACGCCGTCGGGGGTGGTTTCAGCAAAGGCGATCTCCGCGACGAGATTCGGCGTCACCCATTTCGCGCCGCGGACCGCGGCCTTCGGGGCCTCGACCGTCGGCGTCTTGCGGTCGAGCGCGTCGAGTTTCTCGCGGAGGTCGTCCATCAGCGCCTGGTCGAAGCCGGTGCCGACCTTGCCTGCATAGCGATAGGTCTTGCCCTCGCGGACGCCGAGCAGCAGCGACTTGAAGCCGCGCTTCTTGTCGGACGGGAGCCAGCCGACGATGACGAATTCCTGGCGGTGCGTGCATTTGACCTTGAGCCACGCCTTGGTCCGCTTGCCCTGATAGGGCGCGTCGGCGCGTTTCGAGACGATGCCTTCGAGGCCCTCGCGGCACATCGTCTCGAACAGTTTCTCGCCCGCGCCGATGACGTGGTCCGAATAACGCAGGCGGTCGTCATCGGCCGGGATCAGCGGTTCGAGGCGGGCCTTGCGGTCGAGATTGGACAGGCCGGTCAGATCCTCGCTGTCGACTTCGAGCAGGTCGAACGCGAACAAGGTCATGTCACCGCCGCTGGAGATCGCGTCTTTCAGCGTCGAGAAATCGGGGTGGCCGTTCTTGAAGGCGACGATCTCGCCGTCGAGCAGCGCCGATTTTACGGGGAGCTTCGCGGCGGCGGCAGCGATTCCGGCGAACTTGTCGGTCCAGTCGAGGCCGGTGCGGGTGAACACGTTGGCCTTGCCGTTCGCGACGGCGACGAGCGCGCGGTAGCCGTCATATTTGACCTCGTGCAGCCAGGCGGTGCCGGTGGGGACGGCATCGACGAGCGTGCAGAGTTGGGGGTCGCGGAATTCGGGAAGCGTGCCGTCATGCTGGCGAAGGCGAGGATCCAGAGTATCCGCCGCGACGCTTTTCGCTCTGGGTCCCGGCTTTCGCCGGGATGACGGGGGAGGGGCGGGTTTGCTTGCGCGTGCCGGCTTCTTGCCTTCCGCGATCTCCGCCATCGTACGCCCTGTCGAGACGCTGGTGAGCGCTTCGTCGACCAGCGTGTCGGTGCCGCCCGCCGCGGCGTCGTCGATCTTGCGGAGCAGCCAGTTCTCGCGCTTTTCCTTCGCGCGGGGTTTCAGGCGGATCAGCAGCCATTCGCCCTTCATCCGCTCGCCATCGAGGACGAAGTGGAGATGGCCTTTGTCGAGGTCCTTGGCCGATTTGCCCTTGATCGGCGCCCAGGTGCCGCGGTCCCACAGCATCACCGTGCCGCCGCCATATTCGCCCGCGGGGATCGCGCCTTCGAACGTGGCGTAGCTCAAGGGATGGTCCTCGGTGCGGACCGCGAGGCGCTTTTCGTTGGGGTCGAGGCTGGGGCCGCGGGTGACCGCCCAGCTTTTGAGGACGCCGTCGATCTCCAGGCGCAGGTCCCAGTGGAGGCGGGTGGCGTCGTGCTTCTGCACCATGAAGCTGTTGCCGTTGCCGGGGGTCAGCGTGCCGGCGGGTTCGGCGGTCTTCGCGAAGTCCCGCTTGGCATTGTAGAGCGCGAGGGGGTCTGGGGTGTCAGCCACCATCGGTCTCCCGCGAAGGCGGGAGCCCAGGCTGGGTCCTCGCCTTCGCGGGGACACAACAGGGGGCGTTACGCACGTTTCTTCGCCGGAGACTTGGTCGCGGTCTTTGGCGCGGTCTTGGCCGGGGCTTTCTTGGCGGGCGCCTTCTTCGCAGCCGCGGCCGTGCCGCCCGATTTCTCCATCGACTTCTTCAGCGCCGCCATCAGGTCGACCACGTTCGACCCCTTGGTCTCGCCGCTGCCCTTGTCGTCGATGATCGTCTTGCCGTTCGCCTTGCGTTTGCGTTCGATCAGGTCCTTCAGCGCGTCGACATACCGATCGTGGAAGTCCTGCGGGTGGAAGTCGCCGCTGCGCTTCTCGATCAGCGCCTCGGCGAGTTCGAGCAGCTCCTCGGAGGGCTTGTCGTCGGAGATGTCGCGGAAATAGCCCTGCGCCTTGTGCACCTCGTCCGCGTAGCGCAGCGTCTCGAGCACCAAGCCGCGCCCGCAGGGCTTGAGGCTGACGACATATTCGCGGCCGCGCATCGCGAGCTGGCCGAGCCCGACTTTCTTGGTCCGCCGGAGCGCCTCGCGCAGGACGATGAACGCCTCCTCCGCCAGATCGTCCGCAGGGACGACGAAATAGGGCTTTTCATAATAGAGCACGTCGATGTCGCTCGCATCGACGAACTGGGTGAGTTCGAGCGTCTTCTTCGATTCGAGCTTCACCGCGTCGATCTCGTCCTGGTCGAGCAGGACATATTCACCCTTTTCGACCTCATAGCCCTTCATGATCTCGTCGGCATCGACGGGGCCGACGCCGGTGACGACCTTGTCGTAATGGATCGGCTGGCCCGAGGGTTCGTGGATCTGCTTGAACGAGACCGCCGCACCCGATTTGGTGGCGGAGTAGATCTCGACCGGGATCGAGACCAGCGCTAGCCGGATCTGTCCCTGCCAATAGGCGCGCGCTGCCACGGTGCGGTTTCCTTCGTTGCGAAACCGATTCAATCGTCGGCGTCGCGAGTCGTTCCGTAACCCCACGTGCCGTGTGCTGTTTCGCGGCCCGCCAAGTTTCGCTATGGCGCTGCCATGTCCGATAACCCGATCACGCTGTTCGAGGCCTGGTACGCCGAGGCCAGGCAGACAGAAATCAACGACTCCAACGCTGTAGCCCTCGCCACTGCGGATGCGCAGGGGCGGCCGTCGGTGCGGATGGTGCTGCTGAAGGGGCATGGCCCCGATGGTTTCGTCATCTACACCAACCGCGAGAGCCGCAAGGCGGGCGAGCTGACCGCGAACGCGCATGCGGCGTTGCTCTTCCACTGGAAGTCGCTGCGCCGGCAGGTCCGGATCGAGGGGCGCGTCGACCTGGTGAGCGATGCGGAATCGGACGCCTATTTCGCGACGCGCGGCCGTGATTCGCAGCTCGGGGCATGGGCGTCGGAGCAATCGCGCCCGCTCGACACGCGCGACACGTTGGAACGCCGTTTTGCCGAGGCGCAGGCGCGGTTCGAGGGTGGCGACGTGCCGCGGCCGCCGCACTGGGGCGGGTACCGGATCGCGCCCGATCGCATCGAGCTGTGGCAGGACCGCGAACACCGCCTACATGAGCGGCGACTGTTCGTGCGCGACGGTGAAGGCTGGACCGAAGGATTGCTGTTCCCATGACCCAGGACGAACGCCGCAGGGTGATCCCGCTGGCGACGCGCGCGGCGCTCGCCAGCGTCGCGATGGCGTGTTTCCTGCTGCTGCTGAAGGGCTTTGCGGCGTGGACGACCGGATCGGTGGCGATGCTCGGCTCGCTGGCCGATACCGCGCTCGACCTGCTCGCGAGCCTCGTCACGCTGTACGGCGTGCGGCTCGCGGCGACGCCCGCCGATCACGACCACCGCTTCGGCCACGGCAAGGCGGAGGCGCTCGCCGCGCTGTTCCAGGTGATGCTGATCACCGCGTCGGCCGCCGGCATCGCTTGGCGCGCGATCCTCGCGTTCAACGATCCTCAGCCGACCACGGGCGCCGATTTCGGCATCGGCGTGTCGGTCGTCGCGATCGTTGCGACGGTGTTCCTGCTCGCCTATCAGCGCCGGATCATCCGCCAGACCGGTTCGGTCGCGATCCTTGCGGACAATGTCCATTACCAGTCGGACGTGCTGCTCAACGGTTCCGTGATCGTCGCATTGGTGCTCGACCAGTATATGGGGTGGAGCGGGGCGGATCCGATCTTCGGCATCGTCATCGCGCTGTGGCTCGCCTGGGGTGCGTTCTCGGCATCGTCGAATGCGATCGACCAGCTGATGGACAAGGAATGGCCCGAGGATCTGCGTGCGCAGTTCCTCGACGTGGCGGCGCGTCAGCCCGGCATCCGCGGCATCCATGACTTCCGCACCCGCCGGTCGGGCAGCCATGATTTTGCGCAGTTCCACATGGAGGTCGCGCGCGACCTGACCGTCGCGCATGCCCACGACATCGTCGAGGCGGTCGAGCGCAACCTGCGCACCGCCTTTCCCAAGGTCGAAGTGCTGATCCACCTCGATCCCGAAGGGCATGTCGATACCGACAATCCGCTGGTCGAGGCGGACGTGACGCCGCATTGGTTTGGCAAGCGGGTTTAACCCGCTCGGCGCCCGACAAACGGGCAGAGGGGCAGCAGCATGAGAATACCGTTCGCGCAGATCGATGCGTTCGCCGACACGGCCTTTGCGGGCAATCCGGCGGCGGTGATGCCGTTGTCCGCGTGGCTCGACGATGCAGTGCTGCTGGATATCGCGCAGGAGAACAACCTGAGCGAGACCGCGTTCATCGTCCCCTCGGCCGAAGAGGGCGTCGATTTCGACCTGCGCTGGTTCACGCCGGGCGCAGAGGTCGCGCTGTGCGGGCATGCGACGCTGGCGAGCGGGCATTTCGTGCTGTCGTCGGATAGTGCGCGCGACCGGGTCCGGTTCGCAACGCGGCAGGCCGGGATCCTCGAGGTCGCCTGCGCGGATGGCGGATACACGCTCGAGCTGCCGGCCTGGGCGCCCGCGCCAAAGGCAATGCCGGAGATCGTCGCGGCACTGACGATCGATTCGCCGGTCGAGACCTTGTGGCACGACAAGGGCTATGCGCTGGTGATCGTCGAGGACGAGGCGATCGTCCGCAACCTGAAGCCCGATTTCGTCGCGCTGGCGAAGTTTCCGATCGTCGCGATCGTCGCGGCGAAGGGGTCCGCGACCGCGATCGTCAGCCGCGTCTTCACGCCTTATTATGCAATCAACGAGGACCCGGTGACGGGGTCGGCGCATGCGGTGATGGTGCCGTACTGGGCGCAGACGCTGGGCGACAGCTTCACCGCGTTCCAGGCGAGCGCGCGCGGGGGGCGGCTGTCGTGCCGGCTCGAAGGCGACCGGGTGGTGCTTGGCGGTGCGTGCGTGACGGTGATCGAGGGCACGTTCCTGCTGCCGTGAGTGCGGTCTAACTCTTTGTCACCCTGACGAAAGTCAGGATCCAGAGCCAGGATCGTCTTGCTTCGTTATCCTGGATCCTGACTTTTGTCAGGATGACCGGTTTTGGGGGAGCCAGGGCGTTACCGCTTGCGGCCCTTGGTCATCGGATCGGGTTTTTTCGGCTTCACCCAGCCGGGCGGCGGCGTCAGGCGTTGCTGGCTGGTGCCGAGACCCATCGCTCCGGGTTGCTGGCGGGTGAGTCCCGCGGTGTCGGCGACGGTGCCGCCGCCGCGGAGCAGGCTGATCTGGTCGCGCAGCCGCCCCGCGGTCTCGAAGTCCATCGCCGCAGCGGCGGCTTCCATCTGGCGGCGCAGGTCGTCGATATCCATGCCACGCCCAACGCGTCAGGCGGCGGCGAGTGCCGCCTCGGTCGACGCGATCCAGCCGCCGCCGAGCACGCGGTCGCCGGCATAGAGGACGGTCGCCTGTCCCGGTGCGACACCATATTCGGGTGAGTCGAACACGACGCGGTCGCCGATCAGGCGCGCCGGGACGGGCTTGGCCATCGAGCGCACCTTGGCGGTGAGCGGCCCGGTGAAATCGTCGCCGAGCCAGTTGATGTCGCTCAGCTGCGCCGCCGAAACCGCGAGCGCACGGCGCGGACCGACCACGACGCGCTTCGTGTCGGGCTCGACGCGAACGACGTAGAGCGGCTCGGGGCTGCCGCCGATCTCCAGTCCGCGACGCTGGCCGACGGTGAAGTGGATCAGCCCGCGATGCTCGCCGAGCTTCATGCCGCCGATATCGACGATATCGCCTGCGGTATCTGCCTCCGGGCGCAGCTTCTTGACCAGTCCGGCGTAATCGCCGTCGGGGACGAAGCAGATATCCTGGCTGTCAGGCTTGGCCGCGACGCCGAGGCCGAGTTCGGCCGCGATCTCGCGCACGCGCGCCTTGGGCAGGCCGCCGAGCGGGAAGCGCAGATAGTCGAGCTGCGCCTGCGTCGTCGCGAACAGGAAATAGCTCTGGTCGCGGGCCGGATCCGCGCCGCGATGGAGTTCGGCGCCGTGCGTCCCCTCGACGCGGCGGACATAATGGCCGGTCGCCAGGCAGTCTGCGCCGAGATCGCGCGCGAGCTTCAGCAGATCGGTGAACTTGGGCCCCATGTTGCACTGGACGCACGGAATCGGCGTGCGCCCCGCGAGATAAGCGTCGGCAAAGGTGTCGACGACCTGTTCGCGAAAGCTCGATTCATGATCGAAGACGTAATGCGCGATGCCCAGCCGGTCGCAGACCGCGCGCGCGTCGCGAATGTCGCGGCCCGCGCAGCACGAGCCCGCGCGGCCGACCGCCTCGCCGTGGTCGTAGAGCTGCAACGTCACGCCGATCGTCTCCGCGCCGGTCGCATGCGCGAGCGCCGCGACGACCGAGCTGTCGACCCCGCCCGACATCGCGACGACGATCCGTCGACCGGCCAGCGACCCCGACCCTGGTGTCGCGCCGCCGAGCTGAAAATCCGCCTGTTCCATCGGTACACCATAGGCTCTGCGACGAGGCGTTGCAAAAAAAGCGACAGGCGCGACAACTCTTTGTCCCGAACTTTACCTCGTTTTCATTCCCCGGCGTTTAGACGGGACCTCTAGTTGGTGTTTTGCGAGTGTCGCGTTGGATCTGAGCTTCCCCCGTTTCGATCGAGAGGCCGAGCTGACCGTTCTGCCCGGCGACCTGGCGGTGTTGATCGTCGGGATCGCCGCGCGTCAGGCGGCGAGCCCGACCGCGGCGGTTCAGGCCGGGTTTTCGCGGGGTACGATCGATCCCAAGCTGTTCGCCCCCGTCCACGGGGCGTTCAACGGGCCAATGGCGGATGCCTTGACGCGATGGAAACAGGAATGACCGCGGCGTTTACCGCGGCGTTTCAGCCATTCTTCAACTCCCTTGGCTACGGGTCGTAGCCACGTATCGAGAGGGGGCCCCCGCCCCGATCAGAGGTTGTAAATGATCGAGAACCAGAAGTTCCGCCCTGCCAAGGTCATCGGACCGCTTGGCGAGCAATTGACGCTGGATTCGCTGCCGCCGCCGAGCACGACGCGGTGGGTCGTACGCCGCAAGGCCGAGGTCGTCGCCGCGGTCAATGGCGGTCTGTTGTCGGTCGACGAGGTCTGCGACCGCTATGGACTGACGGTCGAGGAATTTGCCGGATGGCAGCGCGCGATCGACCGGTCGGGGATGCCGGGCCTGCGCGTGACGCGGATCCAGCACTATAAGTCGCTGTACGAAAGGCAGCAGAAATACTGACCCGAATCAGCCTACATAATCAAAACGCGGGCGGAACAAACGTCCGTGCTCGCACGTCTTTCCGCCATCGCCCGGCTACGGGAACAACGGAGGGAAAGTAAAATGGGTATCATTCTTTGGCTGATCATCGGCGGCGTCATCGGCTGGATTGCCAGCATGATCATGCGCACCGACGCGCAGCAGGGCATCTTCCTGAACATCATCGTCGGCATCGTCGGCGCCTTCATCGGCGGCCTGATCCTGTCGGGTGGCTCGATCAACAGCGCACCGCTGACGCTGACCTCCTTCATCGTGTCGCTGCTTGGCGCGATCGTGCTGCTCGCGATCGTCAACCTCGTGCGCCGCGGCAGCGTCCGCTAAGAGCGGTCGCTACACAGCGTTGATAAAAGGGCCGTCCGGGCAACCGGGCGGCCCTTTTTCTGTGCGCTCAGTTCAGCAGGAAGCGGACCGAGACCGAAACGGTGACGTCCTTCTCGCCCGCGACGATCTGCGTACTGTCCTTGGCCATCGAGGCGCGCGCCATGAAGACCGGCGGGTTCGGGTTGCCGGCATTCTCGCCATTCTCGGTGATCGAGACGATTCGCGAGACGCGCATGCCAGCGGACCGCGCATAGATCTCGGCGCGTGCACGCGCGCACTTGACCGCGTCGGCCCGCGCCTCGTCCAGCGCCGCATCGGGCTGGTCGATCGACAGATTGGGACCGTCGATCTGGTTCGCGCCCTCGGCGACCAGCGCATCGAGGATCGCGCCCGACTTCGCCACGTCGCGGAAGCGGATCGAGACGCTGTTGGTCGCCTGATAGCCGGTGACCGCCGGCGGCTGGTTGTCGGCATAGCGATATTGCGGCGCGAGCCCCACCGTCGCGGTGGCGATGTCGCGCGGCGCGACCCCGGCCTTCTTCAATGCCGCGAGGACGCGGTTCATCCGCTGCGCATTGTCCGCCAGCGCGGCCGCGGCGGTCGTCGCCTGCGAGACGACACCCGCACGGATCGTCGCGACATCGGGCACGCGCGTGGTGCGGCCCTCGGCGCTGACGTCGAGCACGGTCCCGGTCGCGGGGACCATCGGTTCGACCGTCGACGCCTGCGCCTGTGCCGAAGCGGCGGCGGGGATCGCGGCGGCAAGCGGAACCGCCGCCAGCGTCGCGATCATGGTGAACCTGGTCATATCGTGTCTCCCTGTAAGTCAGCCTGCTTTCGCGATTGATCGAAGCCGGGTCAACGCAGGCTGAACGTCGCGTGCAGCTTGCAGACAGGTGCGATCCTGGTCATGTCTGACATTTGGCTGCGCGGCGTGCCGGGGGGCTTGAGCACGGTGATCTATTTATATAATACAGCTGGCGAGTGGTCCGGCGGATTCGGGTCGGGACGGGGATAGCGCGCGCATGAACTACGAAGCCAGGACGATCGGCGGCGAGCCGCAGCAGGTGCTGACGGATCAGACGCCGCCGTCGCATACCCGTCGCAACATCATCATCGCGGTGGTCGTCATCCTCGCGGCGCTGGCCATCGCCTGGTTCGCGTTTGGATCGGGCAAGAAGGATGCGGCGGCGCCCGGCGCGCCGACCGAGCAGATTCCGAGCGTCACCGTCATCGTGCCCGGTCGCCAGACCGTCGACCGCGTGATCGCCGCGACCGGTACGCTGGCCGCGCGGCGCGAAATGCCCGTCGGCGTCGCGGGCGAGGGCGGCATGATCACGCGCGTGCTGGTCGAGCCGGGCCAGTGGGTCGCGGCGGGGCAGGTGCTCGCGACGGTCGACCGCTCGGTCCAGACCGAGACCGCGGCATCGCTGTCGGCATCCGTAACCGTGGCGCGGTCGGACGAGACGATCGCGCAGGCGGAGCTCGACCGCGCGCAGCAGTTGGTCGATCGCGGGTTCATCTCGAAGGCGGATCTCCAGCGCAAGGCGGCGACGCGTGATGCGGCGGCGGCGCGCGTGAAGGTGGCGCAGGCGTCGCTCGGCGAGGCCCGCGCGCGCAACGGGCGACTCGACATCCGTGCACCGGCCGCCGGCCTCGTGCTGACCCGCGGTGTCGAGCCCGGGCAGATCGTCAGTTCGGGGTCCGGCGTGCTGTTCCGCATGGCGATGGGCGGACAGATGGAAATGCGCGCGGCGCTGGCCGAAAGCGATCTGCTCGGCCTTCCGGTCGGTGCGCGGGCGACGGTGACCCCGGTCGGTTCGGCCAAGGGGTATAAGGGTGAGGTCTGGCAGGTGTCGCCGGTGATCGACCCCCAGACCCGCCAGGGCGTCGCGCGAATCGCGCTCGCCTATGATCCCGCGCTGCGCCCGGGCGGGTTCGCCGCGGCGTCGATCGTCGGTGGCGCGACGGTCGCGCCGCAGTTGCCCGACTCGGCGTTGCAGAGCGACGACAAGGGCAGTTTCGTGTATGTTGTCGGTCCCGACGACAAGGTGGTGCGCCGCGACGTGAAGATCGGTCAGGTTTCCGACAGTGCGGTGACGATCGCAGGCGGGCTGCAGGGCAACGAACGCGTCGTCCAGTCGGCCGGCGGGTTCCTCGCACCGGGGCAGAAGGTCAAGCCCGTGACCAAGGCGACGACCAGCGCGACGACGACACCCACCAGTATCAAACGGGGCTGACGCACCATGGGTTTCCGCAACATCTCGGCTTGGGCGATCCGCAACCCGGTACCGCCGATCGTGCTGTTCCTCGCACTGACGCTGGCGGGAATCGTCAGCTTCATGCGGATGGACGTGAACAACGATCCGGATATCGACTTCCCGATCGCGATCGTCGTCATCAGCCAGCCGGGCGCGGCGCCCACCGAACTGGAAACCCAGGTCACGCAGCGGGTCGAGGCGGCGGTGCGGACGCTGCAGGGCATCGACCAGATCAGCTCGACGGTCACCGAAGGCACGTCGCAGACGGTCATCCAGCTCAATATCGGCACGCCGATCGACCGCGCGGTCAACGACGTTCGCGACGCGATCGCGCAGATCCGCGGCGACCTGCCCGAGGGGATCCTCGAGCCGCAGGTGTTCCGCGCCAACACCACCGACGAGGATATTGCGAGCTACTCCGCGATCGCCAGCGACATGACCGTCGAACAGCTGAGCTGGTACATCGACAATACCGTGGCGAAGGAGCTGCTATCGGTATCGGGGCTTGCCGCGGTCAACCGCAATGGCGGGGTGAGCCGCGAGATTCGCGTGATCCTCGATCCCGTCAAGCTGCAGAGCCAGGGGCTGACCGCGAGCCAGGTCAACGCGCAGCTGCGTCAGGTCAATCTGAACGCGGCGGGCGGCCGCGCGGAGATCGCCGGATCCGAACAGTCAGTCCGCGTGCTCGGTAATGCCAAGAACGCCTATGACCTTGGCCAGACGCAGATCTCGGTCGGCGGGCGGACCGTGCGGCTGGCGGACATCGCGCAGGTCCGCGACCTTTATGCAGAGCAGCGGACCGCGGCGGCAATCAACGGTCGCCAGGTCATCAGCTTCGACTTCCAGCGTGCCAAGGGCGCGTCCGACGTCACCGTGTTCAACGACGCGGTCAAGAAGCTGGAGGCGCTGGAGAAGCGCAACCCGGCAGTGCATTTCGTACTGCGCTCGAACAGCGTGAAATATACCGAGGAGCAATATCACAGCGCGATCGACGCGATGATCGAGGGCGCGGTGCTCGCGGTGATCGTGGTGTTCCTGTTCCTGCGCGACTGGCGCGCGACGATCATTTCCGCGCTCGCCATTCCGCTGTCGGCGATTCCCGCCTTCTGGTTCATGGATCTGCTCGGCTTCACGCTGAACCAGATGACGCTGCTCGCGCTCAGCCTCGTCGCGGGCGTGCTGGTCGACGACGCGATCGTCGAGATCGAGAATATCGTCCGGCACATGCGGATGGGCAAATCCGCCTATCAGGCGTCGATCGACGCCGCGGACGAGATCGGGCTGGCAGTGCTGGCGACGACGATGTCGATCGTCGCGGTGTTCCTGCCGGTCGGACTGATGCCGGGCATCTCGGGTCAGTTCTTCAAGAATTTCGGTCTGACCGTGGTCGCCTCGGTGCTGATGAGCCTCGCGGTCGCGCGTCTCATCACGCCGATGATCGCGGCCTATTTCCTGAAGGCGCACGGCACCGCCAGCCACGGCGAAGGCAAGCTGATGGACTGGTACATGGCGTCGCTGCGCTTCACGCTGCGGCACCGCTGGCTGCCGGTCGTGGCGGGTGCGGCCGCGACCGCGATAACGATCGCGATGTTCTTCGTCCTGCCCTCGACCTTCCAGCCGCCGCGCGACAGCGACACGAGCACCGCAACGATCGACATGGTGCCCGGCACGACGCTGGCGCAGACCCAGGCGGTCGTGACCCGGGTCGCGAGCATCCTCCAGGCGCAACCCGATGTCGCATCGGTCTATGCCCGCACCGCGGTCGGCAATGGCCGCGTCACCGCGACGCTCAAGGACGATCGCTCGATGAAGAGCACCGCGTTCGAGCGGAGCCTCGCGCCGCAGCTCGCGGCGATCCCCGATGCGCGTGTGTCGTTCCGGTCGCAGTTCGGCTGGGGCGGCAGCAATCGCGACGTGACGATCACGCTGGGCGGCGACGACCCGGTCAAGCTCGACGCGACCGCGCAGAAGATCGTGACCGAGATGGCTAAACTGCCGTCGCTGGTCGCGCCGCGCGTCGCGGGCAATCTGCAACGGCCTGAAATCGTCATCCGCCCGCGGCTCGATCTCGCCGCCAATCTCGGCGTGACGACGCAGGGCCTGTCGAGTGCGATCCGCATCGCGACTCTGGGCGATATCGACCAGAACAGCGCACGCTTCTCGCTCAGCGATCGCCAGATCCCGATCCGCGTCGCGCTCGACCAGAATGCGCGGACGAGCCTCGCGACGATCCAGAACCTGCCGGTCGCCACCGCGACGGGTGGATCGGTGCCGCTCAGTCTCGTCGCCGATATCGGACTGGGCTCGGGGCCGACCAAGATCGACCGCGTCAACCAGCAGCGCCAGCTGTCGATCGGTGCGGATCTCGCGCCCGGCGTGATCAGCGGCGATGCACAGAAGCAGATCCATGCGCTGCCGACGATGAACGCGCTGCCGATCGGGGTGAGCGAACTCGTGCTCGGCCAGGCCAAGTGGCAGGCCGAGATGATCAGCAACTTCATCGTCGCGGTGGTGGCGGGCGTGCTGCTCGTCTTCGCGGTGCTCGTGCTGCTCTATCGCCGTCTGTTGCCGCCGTTCGTCAACATGGGGTCGCTGATCCTCGCGCCGCTCGGCGGGCTGCTCGCCTTGTGGGTGACGGGGCATCCGATCTCGATGCCGGTCTATATCGGGCTGCTGATGCTGCTCGGGATCGTCGCGAAGAACTCGATCCTGCTGATCGACTTCGCGCTCGAGGAGATGGGCAAGGGCGTTGATATCTGGACCGCGATCGTCGATGCCGGGCACAAGCGCGCGCAGCCGATCGTGATGACCACGGTCGCGATGGTCGCGGGCATGGTGCCGACCGCGCTGTCGATCGGCGGCGACGGATCGTTCCGCGCGCCGATGGGCATCACCGTGATCGGCGGTCTGGTGATGTCGACCGTGCTGACACTGCTGATCGTGCCGGCGACGTTCAGCATCGCGGTCGGGATCGAGCGCTGGGCCGGGCCGCGACTGGGTCGTCGCCTGCTCACCTTCCGGCCCGGTGACGACGGCGCGGAGGTGGTCGGGATCGCCGGCCCCAACGCGCCGGCGCTCGGGCCGGCATCGCCCAAGATCGGCTTTCGCGACGGCGATGGCGGGACACAGCCGGCGGAATGATCGCCGGCGTGACACCTCACGGGTGAACTATCCCTGCGCTCGGGGATTGTTTCGGGCATGACATCGAATTCCCGCGTGCGCCTGGCCAAGGAAGCGACGAACCCGGCCCTCATTCGCATGCGGATCGTCGCGACCGGGCTGCTGGTGCTGATGGCGGTCGTGTTCCTGGTCAGCCGCGCGCTGGTCGACCGGCACCCTGCGATCGGCTTCGTCCGGGCCTTTGCCGAGGCGGCGATGGTCGGCGGACTCGCGGACTGGTTTGCGGTCACCGCGCTGTTCCGCCATCCGCTCGGGTTGCCGATCCCGCACACCGCGATCATCCCGCGGAACAAGGACCGGATCGGCGACACGCTCGCAATATTCCTGCGCGACAACTTCCTGCTACCCTCGGTCATCTCGCGCCGGATGCGGCGGCTCGACGTCGCGGGCGCGATCGCACACTGGCTGACCGATCCGCCCGAAGGGGCAGGGGGGCGGTTCCGGTCTGGTGCGTCAAAGCTGGTCGCGCAGATTCTCGAAGGCCTCGACCCCGCGCGGCTCGGCGGCATGGTGAAGGCCGGCATCCGCGCAAGGCTGCGCCAGACCGAGATATCGCCGATCCTCGGCCAGTTGCTCAAGGCCGCGATCGCCGAGCGTCGTCACGCTCCGCTGCTCGAGGCGGCGATCCGCTGGGCATCGGTCACGCTCGCCGCGAACGACCATCTCGTCCGCGCGATGGTGCACGAGAAGTCGGGTTCGATCCTGCGCTGGACGGGGCTCGACACTACGGTCGCGGACAAGCTGATCAACGGGTTCGACCGCCTGCTCGCGGAGATGGCAGAGGATCCGCAGCACCCGTTGCGGCTGAAGGCGGAGGAAGCGCTCGAGCGGCTGGCCTGGGACCTGCAATATGACCGCCGCATGCGCGAGCGGGTCGAGGCGATGAAGAACGACCTGCTCGACAACCCAGCGATGCAGCGCTGGCTTGACGGTTTGTGGGAGCAGGCGCGCGGCGCGCTGCTGGCGATCGCGCGCGATCCGGAGCGGGCGATGGCGGGCAAGCTGGGCGACGTGCTGCGCCAGCTTGGCGAGACGCTGCTCCACGATCCGCGGCTGTCGCATACGATCAACCGGTTCGTCCGCCGCGCGGTCGTCGGCATCGCGGCGGACTATGGCGACGGTATCGTCCGGCTCGTGTCGGAGACGGTGCGCGGCTGGGATGCCGATACGATCACCAGCCGGCTGGAGAATGCGGTCGGTCGCGACCTGCAATATATCCGCGTCAATGGCACGATCGTCGGCGGGCTCGTCGGCCTGGTGATCCACACGGTCGACCGGATCCTCTAGTCGCCCCGGTTATCGCTCCCAGTCGGGCATCGGCCAGCCCTTCGCCTTTGCTAGAAGGCGGAGCGGACCGTGCGCGTTGACCGCGAACGGCTCGTCGGCCCAGGCAAAGGTCGGCGCATCGGAGACATGGTCCGAATAGAATCGGACATGCGCATCGTGCCGCGCGATCCCCTCACGCGCCATCCAGCGCTCGATCATCGCGAGCTTGGCAGGGCCATAGCAATTTTCGCCGTCGATCCCGGCGAGCAGATGCCCGTTCGCGTCGCGCAGGCTCTCGGTACCGATCACCGCATCGAAGCCGAGCCGCTCGGCGATCGACTCGACGTAGAAGCGGTAGGAGGCGGTCGCCATCACCAGCCTGTATCCCGCCGCGCGATCCGCCTCGATCTGGCGGAGCGCGGCGGCGAAGACACCATCGCGCATCACGCGGTCGGCGAACGCCTCGGCGGCACGACGCTCCTGCGCCGGGGTCAGCGTCTTGCCGAGCATCATCCGCTGCATGATGTGCTTCAGGCGGCCCCGGCTCATCAGCTTGGCGAGATATCCCGCCGCCGCGAGGGCTGCGACCGGCACCAGCGCGAGTCGCCACGGCGCGCCGCCGGTCCGCGTGGTGTGGATCAGGAACGGCGTCCAGGTCGGCGCGTGCGTGATCGTCTTGTCCATGTCGTAGATGGCGAGAAGCTGGGTCATTGGGCCGGCTTACACAGCATTCGTCTTGCCGATCCAGTCCGTTTGCCGCAAAGGTGCCGCCGATGAGCGCGATGGCCGATTTTCAGCAGGACGGTGCCGACACGGGTACGCTTCGCTTCACCGGCGATCTGTCGCTCGCCAACATCGGAAATCTTCCCGATCGGCTCGAGGCGGTCGATGCCGCGTCGATCAAACGGGTCGATCTGAGCCAGGTCGACCGGATCGACACGATCGGCGCCTGGATCGTCCACCGTTTTGCCGCACGCAACGACGCGACGATCGACGGGCTCGATGCCGACGGCCAGAATCTGTTCGATCAGGTCGTCGCCTCCGACCAGCCGCTGGCGGCACGCGGCAAGCCGGTCGGTTCGGTAAAGCGCGTGCTGGGCGAGATCGGCGACGCAGTCGTCCTGACCGGCCGGACGATGCTCGGCCTGCTCGCCTTTCTGGGCGCGACGACGATCGCCTTCGGCAGCGTCATTCGCCACCCCAAGCGCTTCCGCTTCAACGCGGTCGTCCAGCGCTTCGAGGTCGTGGGCATCGCCGCACTCGGCATCGTCGGGCTGATGAGCTTCCTGATCGGCGTCGTCATCGCGCAGCAGGGTGCGGTCCAGCTCCGCCAGTTCGGCGCAGAGGTGTTCACGATCAACCTGGTCGGGCGGCTGACGCTGCGCGAACTCGGCGTGCTGATGACCGCGATCATGGTCGCGGGCCGGTCGGGCTCCGCCTTTGCCGCGCAGCTGGGCACGATGAAGCTGACCGAAGAGATCGACGCGATGCGGACGATCGGGGTGTCGCCGATGGAGGCGCTGGTCCTGCCGCGCGTACTGGCGGCGATCGTGATGATGCCGCTGCTCGCCTTCTACGCGTCGCTGATCGCGATCATCGGCGGTGGGCTGCTGTGCTGGATCCAGCTCGGCATCCCGCCCGTCACCTTCATCGCCCGGATCCGCGAAGTCGTGCCGATCACCGATCTGTACATCGCGCTGATCAAGGCCCCGGTGTTCGGGGCGATCATCGCGGTCGCGGGTTGTTTCCAGGGCATGCAGGTCGAGGCTGACGCCGAACAGGTCGGGCTGCGCACGACCTCGGCGGTGGTGCAGGGCATCTTCCTCGTCATCGTGCTCGACGCGTTCTTCGCGGTATTCTTCACCTGGATCGGCTGGGACTGATGGCCCGCAAGACTGACGACAGCATCATCTCCGTAAAGGGGCTGAGGAACGAGTTCGGCGATTCGGTCGTGCATGACGGTCTCGACCTCGACGTCCGGCGTGGCGAGATCCTCGGCGTGGTCGGCGGGTCGGGGACCGGCAAGTCGGTGCTGATGCGCTCGATCATCGGCCTCCAGACGCCCGCCGAGGGCGCGATCACGGTGTTCGGGGAATCGAATATCGGCCGCGAGGAGACCGAGGCGACCGAGATCCGAAAGCGCTGGGGCGTGTTGTTCCAGGGCGGCGCGCTGTTCTCGACGCTGACGGTTGCCGAAAATGTCGAGGTGCCGCTGCGCGAATTCTATCCTGACCTGCCGCCCGCGCTGCTCGCCGAGATCGCGGCGTACAAGGTCGTGATGACCGGCCTGCCCGCGGATGCCGCGAACAAGTTTCCCGCCGAACTGTCGGGCGGCATGAAGAAGCGCGCCGGGCTCGCTCGTGCGCTCGCGCTCGACCCCGAACTGCTGTTCCTCGACGAGCCGACCGCCGGGCTCGACCCGATCGGCGCGGCGGCGTTCGATTCGCTGACGCAGTCGTTGCAGAAGACGCTGGGCCTGACCGTCTTCCTGATCACGCACGACCTCGATACGCTCTACGCGATCTGCGACCGTGTCGCGGTGCTCGCCGACAAGAAGGTGATCGCGGTAGGCACGATCGACGAACTGCTCGCGCTCGACCATCCGTGGATCGAGGAGTATTTCAAGGGACCGCGCGGCCGCGCCGCGGTGGCGACCAAGGAGGCGCATCGCAGCGCCGACGCGGTCGCCGATGCCCACCCGACCGAAGTCCAGTCCAAGCAGTCCGCGCCGGACGACGCCGACGCGACATATGCCGAGAAAGAAGCAAGGACGCTCTGATGGAAACCCGTTCGAACCATGTCCTTGTCGGCGCCGTCGTGCTGATCCTGCTGGCGATGCTCGCGTTGTTCACCGTGTGGATCGCGCGGCTCGGCGGGACGGAAGAGAAGGAATATGACATCTTCTTCCGCCAGTCGGTCGATGGTCTGGCGCGCGGCTCCGCGGTGACCTTTTCAGGTGTGCCGTCGGGGCAGGTGAAGTCGATCTCGCTGTGGAAGAACGACCCGCAGTTCGTCCGCGTCCGCATCAGCGTGAACGAGGAGACGCCGGTGCTCCAGGGCACGACCGCGTCGATTTCGGGCGTCGGCTTCACCGGCGTCAGCCAGGTTTCGCTCGATGGCGCGCGCAAGGGTGCGCCCGCGGTCGGCTGCCCCGATTCGAACGGCCAGCCATGCCCGTATGGCGTGCCGGTCATCCCGACCAAGCAGGGTGGCCTTGGCGCGATCCTCAATTCGGCCCCGCAGCTGCTCGAGCGTCTGTCGACGCTGACCGAGCGGCTGACCGGGCTGCTGACCGATCGCAATCAGGCGTCGATCGCCGGGATACTCGAGAACACCAATCGCCTGACCGATGCGCTGGCCGATCGCGGGCCGGAAATCGCCGCGACGCTGGCGCAGACGCGGGTCGCGATCCAGCAGGCGGGCGATGCCGCACAGCAGTTCGGGGTGCTCGCGCAGACCACCAACGGGGTGCTGTCCGAAGACGTGAAACCGGCGATGGCCAATCTGAACAAGGCAATCCAGTCGGCACAGACCAGCGCCGAAACGCTGAACGCGGCGATCGGCGACGCGCGGCCCGGGCTGCAGGCCTTCTCGAAGACCACCATTCCCGAAGCTAACCGCCTCGTCCACGATCTGCGCACCACCGCCGCGGCGCTGTCCTCGGTTGCCGAACGTGTCGACCAGCAGGGGGCAGGCTCGCTCGTCGGGCAGCAGAAGCTTCCGGACTATAAGGGTAAGTGATGACCGCCATGAAGACACCGCTGTTCATCCTCCTCGCGGCGCTGCCGCTCAGCGCCTGCATCAGCTTTGGCGCCGCACCGCCGCCGACCCTGCTGACGCTGACGGTGCAGTCCGCGGTCGCGGTCGGGCAGAACCAGAATTCGGCGACGTCGAAGTCGATCACGCTGCAGGTGCCGACGGTGCCGCAAGCGCTGGCGACCGCGCGCGTGCCGGTGCAGGCGACCGCGACGTCGATCGCCTATGTGAAGGACGCGCAATGGGCCGAGCCGCCAGCGCGGCTGTTCGCGCGACTGATGTCCGACACGGTCGCGGCGCGCACCGGGATGGTCGTGCTGTCGACGGTCCAGGCAGTCGGCGATCCGAGTGCAATGCTGGGCGGGGAACTGCGCAATTTCGGGCTCGACGCGACGACGCGCGAGGCGGTCGTGACGTTCGATGCCTCGCTGACGCGGGCAGGGATGCAGTCGGTCGAGAAGCGTCGCTTCGAGGCGCGCGTGCCGGTCGCGGCGATCGATGCGCCGTCCGCGGCGGCGGGGATCAACACCGCGGCCAACAGCGTCGCACAACAGGTCGCGGACTGGGTCGGCCGCCCGCGCTGAGCCGGGGTCAGCCTGCGGGCTGACCCGCCTGTGCGAGCATCGCCTCCGCTTCGGCGAGGTGGAGTCGTTCGACCATCTCACCGTTCAGGCGGATCGCGCCCTTGTCCGCAGTGGCGCCGTCCGCGAACGCTGCGACCACCGTCCGGGCCCAGGCGAGCTGGTCGGGGGTAGGGCCGAACGCGGTGTTCGCCACCGCGATCTGCGCCGGATGGATCAGCGTCTTGCCGTCATAGCCGAGACCAGCGCCCTGTTCGGCTTCGGCGGCGAGGCGCGCCGGATCGTCGAGCGCGTTGCATACGCCGTCCAACGCCACGAGCCCGGCCGCGCGTGCGGCCGTCACGATCGCCATCAGCGCGGGGATGAGTGGCGTTCGATCGACGCCCGGGCGGCAGCGCAGCTCCTTGGCGAGGTCGTTGGTGCCGGCAATCAGCGCGGTGAGCCGCGATCCCGCGGCCGCACGAGCAATCCCTGGGAGTTCGAGCACGCCGCCACAGGTCTCGATCATTGCCCAGATCGGTGGCCCGTCGGTACCCAGTGCGGCGCGGACGTCGGCAAGATCGGCAGCGTCGGAAATCTTGGGCACGAGCACCGCATCGACGCCGAGACCGCGCAGGGCGGCGATGTCGTCGGCGCCCCATGGGGTATCGAGCGCGTTGATCCGCACCACCAGCTCGCGCGTACCGAAACCCCCCGTGCCGACCTCGGCAACGACACGGTCGCGCGCCGCCGCCTTCTCGTCGGGCGCCACCGCATCTTCGAGGTCGAGGATCACGACGTCGCAGGCCAGACTGCGGGCCTTGGCGATGGCGCGGGGGTTGGAGGCGGGCATGTAGAGCGCGCTGCGGCGACGGCGAAGGGTCATGACGCCGAGTCTAGAAGACTATGGCCGGGGTTTGAACCCCGGCCCGCCTTCCGCGGGTGACGCGCTCAGGTGACGACGTCGGGCGCGCTACGGCCGGTGTGCTGCGCGATCCCCGCGATCGATTCGGCCGCCGCGACGATACTTGCCAGCATGTCGCCGGTTTCGCGGTCGAGATCACCGCCGACGGGCTCATAGCGTTCGAGATAGACGCGCAGCGTCGCGCCGGTGGTGCCGGTGCCCGACAGGCGGAACACGACGCGGCTGCCGCCTTCGAACAGGATGCGGACGCCCTGGTTGCGACTGATCGAGCCGTCGGTCGGGTCGGTATAGGCGAACTCGTCCGCGGTCTCGACGGTGAGGTCGCCGAACTGCTTGCCGGGCAGGATGGCGAGGCTGGCGCGCAACGCGGCCATCAGCGCGTCGGCGCGCGGGGTCTCGATGCCCTCGTAATCGTGGCGCGCGTAATAGTTGCGGCCGAACTTCGCCCAGTGATCGCGCGCGATCGCGTCGACGCTCTCGCCGCGGACCGCGAGGATGTTGAGCCAAAGGAGCACTGCCCAGAGCCCGTCCTTCTCGCGAACGTGATCGGACCCGGTCCCGGCGCTTTCCTCACCACAGATCGTCGCCATGCCGGCATCGAGCAGGTTGCCGAAGAATTTCCAGCCAGTCGGCGTCTCGTACGCAGGAATGCCCAGAGCCTCGGCAACGCGGTCGGCGGCCGCACTGGTCGGCATCGAGCGGGCAATGCCCTTGAGGCCACCGGCATAACCGGGGGCGAGGTGCGCGTTTGCCGCCAGCATCGCGAGGCTGTCCGACGGGGTCACGAAGCGGTGGCGGCCGATGATCAGATTGCGGTCGCCGTCGCCGTCCGATGCCGCGCCGAAATCGGGGGCGTCGGGCGCCATCATCGTCTCGTACAGGTCATGCGCGTGGACGAGATTGGGGTCGGGATGATGCCCGCCGAAATCGGGCAGTGGGGTGCCATTGCGCACCGTGCCCGCGGCAAAGCCCAGCCGGCGTTCGAGAATCTCGGTCGCATAGGGCCCGGTGACCGCGCTCATCGCGTCGAACGCCATCGTCAGCTTGGACGCGCGGATCGCGTCGAAGTCGAACAGCGTCTCCATCAGCGCGGCATAGTCCTCGACCGGATCGACCACCTCGACGGGCATGTCGCCGACCATGACCTCACCGTCCTGGTCGAGATCGATGTCGGCCGCGTCGACGGTCAGCCAGCGGTCGATCTCGAGCGTCCGTGCGTTGATCGCGTCGGTGATCGATTCGGGCGCGGGACCGCCATTGGCGATGTTGTACTTGATCCCGAAATCCTCGTCCGGACCGCCGGGATTGTGGCTGGCGGACAGGACCAGCCCGCCGATCGCGCCACGCTTGCGGATCATGTGGCTCGCGGCGGGCGTCGACAGGATGCCGCCGCGGCCGACGATGACACGGCCAAAGCCGTTCGCCGCGGCCATGCGGATCGCGACCTGGATCACCTCTCGGTTGAGGAAGCGGCCATCGCCACCGATCACCAGGGTCGCGCCGGCCTTGTCCTCGACCACGTCGAACACCGACTGGACGAAGTTCTCGGCATAATTGGCCTGCTGGAAGACCTTCACCTTCTTGCGCAGACCCGATGTGCCCGGCTTCTGGTCGGTATAGGGCGTGCTGGTAACGGTACGGATCATGTAGGCTCCACAAGGCTCGAATACAGGGTCGCATAACGCCGGCCACTCTCGTCCCACGAGAAGTCCGCGCGCATCGCATTGCGCTGCAACATGGCCCAGCGATCGCGGCGTGCATAGAGCGCGATCGTTCGGCGCAACGCATGGCTGAGCGCTTCGGGCGTGATGCCGTCATGCTGGATACCGGTAGCGACGCCTGCGGCGACCGCAGCCTCGTTCGCGTCGATCACCGTGTCGGCCAGCCCGCCGGTGCGCGCGACGACGGGGATGCAGCCATAGGCCAGCCCGTAGAGTTGCGTCAGGCCGCAGGGTTCGAAACGCGACGGGATCAGGATCGCATCGGCACCCGCCTGAAGCAGATGCGAGACGGGCTCGTCATAGCCGATGCGAACGCCGACCCGGCCCGGATGCCGCTCGGCGGCGGCGAGAAAGGCGTGTTCGAGCGCACTATCGCCCGACCCGAGCAGTGCGAGCCGGCCGCCGAGCGCGATCAGCTCGTCGATCGCTGCGACAAGCACGTCCATGCCCTTTTGCCAGGTGAGCCGGCTGATGACGGTGAAGATCGGGCCGTCGCCGGTGTCGAGGCCGTACAGCGTCTCTACCGCACGCTTGTTGATGCGGCGGCGGGTGAGAGTGCGCGCGGTGTAGCGCGACGGCAGCGCGGCATCGATGGCGGGGTTCCAGACCGCGGGATCGATGCCGTTGACGATTCCCGTCAGCCGATCGGCACGGACGTTGATCAGTCCTTCGAGCCCCATGCCGAATTCGCCGCGACGGATCTCGGCGGCATAGGTCGGGCTGACCGTGGTGATCGCATCGGCAGCCTCGAGCCCGGCCTTCAGGAAACCGACGCCACCATAATATTCGATCCCATCGAGCGCGAACGCCGCATCGGGCAGCGCGAGGTCGGCGAAGATCTCCGCGCCATAGCGGCCCTGGAAGGCGATATTGTGGATCGTCACGATCGTCTTTGCCGCCGTGCCCGGCCCGGGGGCGTAGCGCAGATAGGCCGGCGCCATCGCCGCCTGCCAGTCATGCGCGTGGAGGATGTCGAACTGCGGGCCGTCGACAACGCCCGAGGCGAGGTCGGCGGCGGCCCGGCTGAACGCGGCAAAGCGCAGCCAGTTGTCGACCCAGTCGGCGCCGGTCGTGTCGCCATACGGACCGCCGCCACGCGCAAACAGGCCGGGCGCGTCGAGGATGAGCAGCGGATGGTCGCCAATGCTCGCCGCGAGGATCCGCGCCTCGACGCCGAGCAGGTCGGTGTAGCGGTGGACGACCTTTGCCGTCCGCATGACCGCGGCGAGCGCGGGATAGCCGGGAAGGAAGGTGGTCATCGCCACGCCGTGATGCGCGAGCGCCGCGGGCAGCGCGCCGACGACATCCGCAAGGCCACCGGTCTTGATCAACGGATAGGCTTCTGACGCTACCGAGAGAACACGCATCAGCCGGGCCCCTGTCCTGATCGAGAAAGCGTCGTATACACCCTCACGCGATCAGCCGGTCGATCATGGATTTGGTTACGAGCACTACGCCGCTGTCGGTACGGCGGAAACGCTGGGCGTCGAGTTCGGCATCCTCGCCGACGACAAGGCCGTCGGGGATGACGACGCCACGATCGACGACGACCTTCGACAGGCGCGCGCCACGGCCGATCTCGCAATGCGGCAGGATTACCGCCTGATCGAGCATCGAATAGCTGTGCGCACGCGTGCCCGTAAAGATCAGGCTGCGGTGGATCGACGAGCCCGAGATGATGCAGTCGCCCGAAACCAGGCTCGACACCGCTTCGCCGCGGCGTCCGTCATCGGCATGGACGAACTTGGCGGGCGGGGTGACCTCCGAATAGGTCCAGAGCGGCCAGCTGCGGTCGTAGAGGTCGAGCTTGGGCACCACGTCGGTTAGGTCGATATTGGCCTCCCAATAGGCGTCGACCGTGCCGACGTCGCGCCAATAGGCCTCGACCTCGCTGCCCGAGCGGACGCAGCTGTCGGAGAAGCGATGTGCGACCGCCTTGCCGTGCTTGACGAGGTAGGGGATAATGTCCTTGCCGAAATCGCGTGCGGATCCCGGCGTCTCCGCATCGCGGCGCAGTTCGTCGAACAGCAGCTTGGTGTGGAAGACGTAGATCCCCATCGAAGCCAGCGCGATGTCCGGATTGCCCGGGATCGCGGGCGGATCGGCCGGCTTCTCGACGAACGCGGTGACATTGTCATGCTCGTCGACCGCCATCACGCCGAAGCCGACCGCCTCCATGCGCGGCACCTCGAGGCAGGCGATCGTGACGTCCGCACCGGTCTCGCAATGCTGTTGCAGGATCAGCTCGTAATCCATCTTGTAGATGTGATCGCCGGCCAGGATGACCATGTATTCGGGCGCGTGGCTCTCGATGATGTCGATATTCTGGTAGACCGCGTCGGCGGTGCCCTCATACCATTGGAACTCGCTGATCCGCTGCGACGCGGGCAGGATGTCGAAGCTCTCATTGCGTTCGGAGCGCAGGAAGTTCCAGCCGCTCTGAAGATGGCGGATCAGCGAATGCGCCTTGTACTGAGTCGCGACGCCGATCCGGCGGATGCCCGAATTGATCGCATTCGACAGCGCGAAATCGATGATCCGCGCCTTGCCGCCGAAATACACCGCGGGTTTTGCGCGGGTATCGGTCAGTTCCATCAACCGACTGCCGCGACCACCGGCCAGCACATACGCCATTGCGTCGCGCGCCAGTGGCTGTCCCCGCCGTTCAACCATGTCCGTCTCTCCCTAATCGTCCGCCGTATAACGCCCCGTTACCCGCGGCTTGTTCCGTCTCAGCCCTCAAACTCGAGCATGATCGTCGCGAGCGGGGGCAAGGTGACCCACGCCGCGCCGTCCTCCGCGACCACGCCGCCGAGATTGCCAAGCCCGCTGCCCCAATATTCATGCGCGTCGCTGTTGATGATCTCGCACCAGCGGCCGTCGAGTGGCAGCGGGATGCGGTAAGGCGCGCGCGCGATCGGCGTCATGTTGGCGATGACGGCAACGGGCTTCGCGCCGGGTGCCTTGCGCAGCCAGGCGAAGACCGAATTGGCGGCATCGTCGGCGATCAGCCACTCGAAGCCGTCGGCTTCGCAGTCGCGCGCGTGGAGCGCGGGCTTGTCGCGATAGACCGTGTTGAGGTCGCGGACGAGGTTGCGGATGCCCTCATGGCTGCGGCTGTTGCGCAGGCACCAGTCGAGCGCGCGACCTTCGGACCATTCGCGGCGCTGCGCGAATTCCTGCCCCATGAAGAGCAGCTTCTTGCCCGGATAGCCCCACATGAACGCATAATAGGCACGCAGGTTCGCGAATTGCTGCCAGTCGTCGCCGGGCATCTTGGTCAGCAGCGAGCCCTTGCCGTGGACGACCTCGTCATGGCTGAGCGGCAGGACGAAATTCTCGCTGAACGCATAGACCAGGCCGAAATTGATCTCGCCGTGATGATGCTTCCGGTGCAGCGGATCACGCGCCATGTACTGGAGCGTGTCGTGCATGAAGCCCATGTTCCACTTGAACCCGAAGCCCAGGCCACCGCTCTTGCCGTCGTCGCCGACGGGAGCGGAGACGCCTGGCCAGGAGGTCGATTCCTCGGCGATCGTGAAGATGCCGGGATGCTGGCCGTACACCGCGCGGTTCATGTCGCGCAGGAAGGCGACCGCCTCCCAGTTCTCGCGCCCGCCGGTGTCGTTGGGGATCCATTCGCCCGCCTCGCGCGAATAATCGCGGTACAGCATCGACGCGACCGCATCCACGCGAAGCCCGTCGATATGATAGCGCTCGGCCCAGAACAGCGCGTTGTTGACGAGGAAGGACGATACTTCGCGCCGCCCGAAATTGTAGATCGCGGTGTTCCAGTCGGGGTGGAAGCCGAGCCGCGGGTCTTCATGTTCGTAGAGCGCGGTACCGTCGAAATGCGCGAGCCCGAACGCATCGGTGGGGAAATGCGCCGGCACCCAGTCGAGCAGCACGCCGATCCCCGCCAGATGCGCGCCGTCGACGAACCGCGCGAACCCCTCGACATCGCCGAACCGCGCGGACGGCGCGTAAAGCCCGGTCGTCTGATAGCCCCAGCTCGGATCATAGGGATGTTCGCTGATCGGCATGAACTCGATGTGCGTGAAGCCCATCTCGACCACGTACGGGATCAACCGGTCGGCGAGCGCATCCCAGGTCAGGAACCAGCCCTCGGCATCGCGGTCCCATGATCCTGCATGCACCTCGTAGATGCTGATCGGCACACGGCGGGGATCGACCGAGGCCCAGTGTTTGCGGTGGCTCGTATCCGCCCATTCATGCGCGAGCGTGCGGGTGATCGACGCGGTCGCGGGACGCAGTTCGCTGGCAAAGGCAAAGGGATCGGCCTTCAGCGGCTGGAGTCGGCCATCGGGACCGACGATCTCGTATTTATACGCGCGATATTCCGCGATGTCGGGGATGAAGATCTCCCAGACGCCGACGTCGCCGCGCCTGCGCATCGCGTGGCGGCGGCCATCCCAGTCGTTGAAGTCGCCGACCACCGAGACGCGCTGCGCATTGGGGGCCCAGAGCGCGAAATGCACGCCCGGCGCGCCTTCGTGCTCGATCAGGTGCGCGCCCAACTTGTCGTGGAGGCGGTGGTGATTGCCCTCCGCCATCAGCAGGTCGTCGATCGGGCCGAGCACCGGACCGAAGCTGTACGGGTCGGTCACCCACCAGTCCGTGCCGCCGCCCTCGGCGTGATATTTCACCGGTTGCGGATCGCCGTCGATCGGGCCCTCGAACAGGCCGCGATCGTCGATCCGGGGGAGCGTGCCGAGCGTCGTGCCGTCGAGCGCATGCGCCTCAGCGGTCGTCGCACCCGGCAGCCACGCGCGCGCAAACGTGCCGCCGGGGCCGGCATGCACGCCGAGCAGCGAGAAGGGATCGTCGTGACGCCCCTCCAGCAGGGCAACGATGGCGCCTTCGGGTGGCTTCACATTACCGTCCAGATATCGCGGGCATATTCACGGATCGTCCGGTCCGACGAGAACCAGCCCACGCGTGCGACGTTGCGCACGGTCGAGGCAACCCACGCGTCGCGATCGTTCCAGCGCGTGTCGACGCTGCGCTGCGCGGTGGCATAGCTGTCGAAATCGGCGGCGAGCATGAACCAGTCGCCCTCGTACAGCCCGCCCATCAGCCCGGCGTAGCGCTGACGATCATCGGGCGAGAACACGCCCGAGGCGATCGCCGAGACCGCCTGGCAGAGCTCGTTCGACCCGTCGATCACGCTGCGCGGATCATAGCCCGATGCGCGCTTCGCTTCGACCTCGTCCGCGGTCATCCCGAAGATGAAGATGTTGTCGTCGCCGACCCGGTCCTTGATCTCGATATTCGCGCCGTCGAGCGTGCCGATGGTCAGCGCGCCGTTCATTGCGAACTTCATGTTGCCGGTGCCCGACGCCTCGAGCCCGGCGGTCGAGATCTGTTCGCTGAGATCGGCGGCGGGGATGATCTGCTCCGCGAGCGACACATTATAGTTTGGCAGGAACGCGACCTTGAGCAGTCCACCGACCGACGGGTCCGAGTTGATCCGCCGCGCGACATCGTTCGCCAGTTTGATGACGAGTTTCGCATTGTGATAGCTCGACGCCGCCTTGCCCGCGAACAGCTTCACGCGGGGCGTCCAGTCGCGTTCGGGATGGCTGCGGATCTGGTCGTACAGCGCTACCGTCTCAATGATGTTGAGCAGCTGGCGCTTATACTCGTGAATGCGTTTGATCTGCACGTCGAACAGCGCGTCGGGGTCTATGCGCAGCCCCATGCTGTCCTTGATATGATTTACCAATGCCACCTTGTTCGAACGCTTCACCGCCCAAAACCGCTCCCTGAACGCGGAATCGTCGGCAAAAACATCGAGATCGATCAGCCGTTCGGCATCATCGAGGAAGCCGTCGCCGATCGCGTCGCGGATCAGCGTGGTGAGGCCCGGATTGCACTGCTGCAGCCAGCGGCGCGGGGTTATCCCATTGGTCTTGTTGTTGATCCGCGTCGGATAGAGGCGGTGGAGATCGGCGAAGACCGTCTTCTTCATCAGCTGCGTATGCAGCGCCGCGACGCCATTGACGCTGTGCGATCCGGCAAAGGCGAGGTTGGCCATCCGCACGCGCCGCTCGCCGCCTTCGTCGATCAGGCTGATCGCGGCGATCGCGCGGTCGTCGATGCCGTCCACGCCGCGCGCCTCGCGCAGCAGCCTTGCGTTGATCGCGTAGACGATCTGCATGTGGCGCGGCAGCAGGCGCTCGAACAGCGGCAGCGGCCAGCTCTCCAGCGCCTCGGGCAGCAGCGTGTGGTTGGTGTAGCCAAAGGTCGCGCGCGTGATCTTCCACGCCTCGTCGAACGCGAATTCGTGGTGATCGATCAGCAGCCGCATCAGCTCGGCGACCGACACCGCGGGGTGCGTGTCGTTCAGCTGGATCGCAGCCTTGTCGGGCAGCGTGCGGATGTCGCCAAAATACTGGATGTGGCGGCGGACGATGTCCTGGATCGACGCGGACGAGAAGAAATACTCCTGCCGCAGCCGCAACTCCTGCCCCGCAGCGGTCGAATCATTGGGATAGAGCACGCGCGTGAGCGTCTCGGCGCGGAGCTGGTCCGCGAGCGCGCCGGAAAAGTCGCCCGCGTTGAACCGGTCGAGCTTGATCGGATCGAACGCGCGCGCGGTCCACAGCCGCAGCGTGTTGACGTGTTCGCCGCGCCAGCCGACGACGGGGGTGTCGACCGCCATCGCCTCGACCGCCTCGGCGGGGCTCCAGTGAACCTGGCCGCTGTCGGTCGCGATCACCTCGCCGCCGAAGCCGATGAAATAGGCGCTCTCGCGGCGTTCGAACTCCCAGGGATTGCCGTGAGCGAGCCAGCTTTCGGGCATCTCGACCTGCCAGCCATCGTCGATCCGCTGGCGGAACATGCCGTTCACATAGCGGATGCCATAGCCATAGGAGGGCAGCGCGAGGCTCGCCATGCTCTCCATGAAGCACGCCGCCAGCCGCCCGAGCCCGCCATTGCCGAGTGCCGCATCGGGCTCGATCTCCTCGAGCGCGGCAAGGTCGACGCCGTGCAGCGCGAGCGCCCGCGACACCTCGCCGCTGCGTTGCAGGTTCGTCACCGCATCGCGCAGTAGCCGGCCGATCAGGAATTCGAGGCTGAGATAATAGACGCGCTTGGCACCCGCCGCATGCGCCGCCTTAGTCGACGCCATCCAGCGTTCGACGATGTCGTTGCGCACGGTGAGGATCGTTGCCGCGAGCCAGTCGTGCGGAAGCGCGGCCTGCGCATCCTTGCCGATCCGGTGGACGAGCGTGTCGAGGATCGAATCGGCCAGCGTCTGGACGGAGCGCTGCAGGGCGGGGTTTGCGGTCACGCGAATTCCGTATCTCGTTGTCGTCACCGGTGATCCTAGCCGCGCGGACACCTTTGTCACGCGGACTTGCGAGGTCGCGGGACGCGATCGGCCAGTTAGCCGTGCATCCCCTGATCCATGTCAGTTTATCTCAGAGCATGCCGATCAGCAGCGTCGCGTTGAGGCCGATAATGACCGCGGCGATGACCCAGGCGAGCGCTTTCAGCCAGACCGGGCTGACCAGCGATCCCATGATTCGCGCGTCCCCGGTGAACTTGACGAGCGGCACGACCGCGAAGGGGAGCTGCAGGCTCAGCACGACCTGGCTCAGCACCAGCAGCCGCGTCGCGCCCGCATCGCCCGCGGCGCCGACCACGAATACCGCGGGGATGATCGCGAGCAGCCGCGTGACGAGCCGCCGCGCCCAGACGGGCATGCGCAGGTCGAGGAAGCCCTCCATCACGATCTGGCCGGCGAGCGTGCCCGTCACGGTCGAATTCTGCCCCGAGGCGAGCAGCGCGACCGCGAACACGACGCTCGCCGCGCCCATGCCGAGCATCGGCGCGAGCAGCGCATGCGCCTGATCGATATCGGCGACGTCGGTGCGCCCCGCGACGTGGAAGGTGGCGGCCGCGAGGATCAGGATCGCGGCGTTGATGAAGAAGGCGAGGCCGAGCGCGATCGTGCCGTCGATCGTCGCCATCGTCACCGCGTCGCGCTTGCCCGCCTCGGTCGGCGCGAACGCGCGCGTCTGGACGATCGACGAGTGGAGATAGAGGTTGTGCGGCATCACCGTGGCGCCGAGGATGCCGATCGCGATATAGAGCATCGCCGGGTTGGTGACGATCTCGGTCGTCGGCACGAGCCCGCCGAGCACGCCCGCCATGTCGGGCCGCGCGAGGAACAGCTCGAAGATGAAGCAGCCGGCGATGATCACCAGCAGCGCGACGATGAACGCCTCGAGCTTGCGGAAGCCGAAGCGTTGCAGCGCGAGGATCAGGAACACGTCGAGCGCTGTCAGCACGACACCCCAGACCAGCGGCAGGCCGAACAGCAGTTTGAGCGCGATCGCGGTGCCGAGCACTTCGGCCAGATCGCAGGCGATGATCGCGATCTCGCACAGGAACCAGAGCACGACCGAAACGCGCTTCGGATAATGCGCGCGGCAGGCCTGGGCGAGGTCGAGCCCGGCGACGATGCCGAGCCGTGCGGACAAGGCCTGGAGCACCATCGCCATCAGATTGGACAGCAATACGACCGACAGGAGGGTGTAGCCGAACGCCGAGCCGCCGGCGATGTCGGTCGCCCAATTGCCCGGATCCATATAGCCGACCGCGACGAGATAGCCCGGCCCGACGAACGCGAACAGCCGCCGCCAGAAGGGCGCGCCTTCGGGGATTGCGACGGTGCGATAGCTGTCGGACAGCGAATGGGCGAGGGCGGAACTGGGCGGCGGCATCGCCCGTGCTTTGCCGGATGGGAGCGGAGGCGACAAGCGGTTCGGTCGGTAGGCGGATATCGGACGGGCGGCGCACGCTCTTCTTGCTCCCGTCATCCTGACTTTCGTCAGGATGACGGGAGGGGGCGAGTGGGGTCTCGCGGGCATGGCCTCGCTTGAGCGGCCGCGCTCAGATCACCTTCATGTCCGCCTGGTAATGATGCCATAGGAAGATCGCTGCCGCGCCGCGGTGCGGGCGCCAGGCTTCGGCGAGTTCGCGGGTCAGCTTCTCGCTCGGGCGGGCGTCGTGGCCAAGTATGCGGCCGATCTCGATCTGGACCGCGAGGTCGCCCGCGGGCCAGATGTCGGTGCGGCCCTCGGCGAACAGCAGGTAGATCTCCGCCGACCAGCGGCCGATGCCCTTGACCCGGACCAGCGCTGCAATCGCCTCCTCGTCGTCGGCGGGCAGGTTCGTCAGGTCGAGCCGGCCGCTCGTCACCTCGTCGGCGAGGCTGCGCGCATAGCCGAGTTTCTGCCGCGACAGCCCCGCGCTGCGCAGCGTCTCGTCGCTGGCGGCGGCGATGTTGGCGGGGTCCGCGGCACCGCCGACGAGCGCGTCGAGCTTGTTCCAGACCGATTGCGCGGAGGCGACGCTGACCTGCTGGCCGAGGATCGTGCGAAGCAAGGTCGCGAAGCCGCGCTCGCTGATCCGCGGGGCAGGGTGGCCCTTGTTCGCGACCGCCACCGCAAAGGCGGGTTCGATCGCGCACAGCGCGGTCATAGCAGCCTGCAACTGGTCGGCGTTCAGGCCCATGACAAGAACCTTGCAGCTTGATCGGGGCGGCGGCGCGCGGCATGGACCGCGCACGGTTTTTCGGAGGACAGCATGCCCAAGCTTATCGTCGTGACGCGGGACGGGGAAGAACGCGAGCTCATGGGCGAAACGGGTCTTTCGGTCATGGAAGTCATCCGCGACGCCGGGATCGACGAGATCCTCGCTTTGTGCGGCGGCTGCTGCTCCTGCGCCACCTGCCACGTCCATGTCGACCCGGAATTTGCGGCCAAACTCAAGCCGATGAGCGAGGACGAGAACGACCTGCTCGATTCGACCAGCGACCGCGACGACTATTCGCGGCTGTCGTGCCAGATCGACATGACCGATGCGCTCGACGGGCTGAAGGTACGGATCGCCGCCGAGGATTGATCCGGTCCCTCTCCCCCGCGGGGGAGAGGGAGAGCGTTAGCGCGTCGTCACCGCATAGAGTGCGATCGCGGCGGCGTTCGAGACGTTGAGGCTCTCGACCTTTTCCGAAATCGGGAGCTTGGCGAGTTCGTCGCAATGCTCCTCGGTGTTCTTGCGCATGCCCTCGCCCTCGGCGCCGAGCACGATCGCGACGCGCTGCGTGCCCATCGCCTCGGACAACGTCTGCGTCGCATGGCCCGTGAGGCCGATCCGCCAGAACCCGGCTTCGGCGATTTCCTCGAGCGCGCGGGCGAGATTGACCACGCGGATCCACGGCACCGTTTCGAGCGCGCCCGACGCGGCGCGGGCGATCGTGCCCGATTCGGGCGGTGCGTTGCGGTCGGGGGTGACGATGCCGAGCGCATCGAACGCCGCCGCCGAGCGCAGGATCGCGCCGACATTGTGCGGATCGGTCACGCCGTCGAGGATGACGAGCGGACGATTATCGTCCTTGCCATGTTCGAGCAGGTCGGCGAGCCACATGTCCTCGAGCGGCTCGACCTCGATCACCACGCCCTGATGCGGGGCGTCGCCCGGCACCAGTCGCGCGAGATCGGTGGCCTCGGCGAAGGTCACCGGCACGGCCGCGGGCAGGTCGAACCCGGCCAGCGCCTCGCGCGTGCCCATGATCTTGCGCACCGTGCGTTCGGGATTGGCGAGCGCTGCGCCCACCGCATGCTTGCCCCAGAAGCGCGGACGCCCCGCGGGGGCCTTGCTCGGCCGATGGCCCTTGCGTGCTGCCATCAGAGCGCTCCCGTCATCATATCAGTCATCGTCATCGCTATATCCATAAGGGTCGGTCACCACCGGCTTGGTCGGCAGTGGCGTGCGTGGCAGCGCCTTGTCCGCATTCGCCGCGCTGAGCAACACCGATGCGAGCACGATCGACGCCTGGCGCATGTCGTCGGCCTTCAGGTGATCGAAGGTGTCGGCCGACGTATGATGGATCCGGCTGCCATAATCGAGCGGATCCTGGATAAACTGGAACCCCGGCACGCCGACCTGCTGCAGGAAGACGTGATCGGTGCCGCCGGTCGGCCGCAGGACGACGTTCGACGCGCCCATCGACGCGAACGGGCTGAGCCAGTCGCGAAAGATCGGCACGACCGCGGGGTTGGTCTCGGCATAGAGCCCGCGCAATTTGCCCGAGCCATTGTCGATGTTGAAATAGGCGGCGAGGTCGGCATGACCCGGCAGCGGGGTGATCGGCCATTTCTGCGAAAAGCCGTAATAGCTCTGCATCCCGGTCTGCGGCGGGTCGTTGGGGCTGCCGCGTGTCGCCAGATGGCGGGTGACATAGGCCATCGAACCGAGAATGCCCTGCTCCTCGCCCGACCAGAGCGCGAACCGGATCGTCCGCTTCGGGCGGACGCCGGTTGCGGCCAGGATGCGGGCGGCCTCCATGATCATCGCCGAGCCCGCCGCATTGTCGGCCGCGCCGTCCGCGGCGACCCAGCTGTCGAGATGCGCGCCCGCCATGACATAGCCGGCCTTCGGATCGGTCCCGGGAATGTCGGCGATGATGTTGTACGCCTGCGCATCGCTGTCGTCGAAGCGGACGTCGCTGACGATCTCGAGCGTCGGGGCGGGGCCCGCCTTGGCGAGCCGCGCGAGGCGGCGGTAATCCTCCGCGGCGATCTGTACGCCCGGCAGTGCGGGCGTGTCGCCGACACCAAACAGATAGCCTTCGCCGCTGACCAGCTTGCCGTCGTGATAGGCCATCGTCGCGGTCGCGACCGCGCCTTCGCTTTTCAGGAACGCATCGAGTTTCTTCGAGAAATCGAGCCGCTTCATCCGGCGGTCGGCGGCATCGGGGTCGTAATTCGGCTGCTGAAACCGGTCGAGCCTCGCGATATCCTCGCCGCTCAGCCGCTTGAAAGCGGGTTCGGCAGGTTCGTCACCGGTGCCGGGCCGCGTGAGCATCACGATTCTGCCGCTGAGCTTGCCGCGCCATTTCGCGAAGTCGCGCTCGCGCGCCATCGGTGCGACGATCACGGGCGCGCTCAGCGCGGTGCCGTTCGTGCCGGGCGTCCAGGCAATGGGAATCGCGGTCAGCTGCACCACCCGCGGTGTCGTCATCCGCACGCTCGACCGTTCGATCGACCAGCCGCGACCGAAGGCGAACCCTTCCTTGTGGACATTCGTGAGGCCCCAGTCGGCGAAGCGGCGCTGCGTCCACGCCTCCGCCGTGCGCATCGACGGCGAATTGGTGAGCCGCGGGCCGATGACGTCGGTCAGATGCTGGACGGTCACCATGACCTGGCTGTGGTTGGTCCCTTCGTCGATGATGCGGTTGACCATGGGCTGATCGGGCTTCGCGGTGCCGCCACGCTCTTTGGCGGCCGCGGGGCTGAGCGCGATGATCGTTACGGTTGCAGCGAAAATGGCAAGTCGGCACGGACGCGATTGGTGCATGAAGGTCCCCCTGGGCAATTTTTTATGCATGAAAGGCTATGCGGGGGCGGAAGTTGGCGCAACCCGCGTTGACAGCACCGACAAGCTTCGCCATTGAGCCGCCTCGCTCGAGAGAGTGGCCCCTTTGGACAGGTGGCCGAGTGGTTAAAGGCAGCAGACTGTAAATCTGCCCGGGTTTCCCGTACGCTGGTTCGAATCCAGCCCTGTCCACCAAAGCTTTGCGGTATCACCGCCCAAGCTTTGGTCCTTCGCCGGTAGCAAGGCCAGGCGCGAACCTCACAACCTTCAGATCTGTGCCGGGATGTCGTGCGGACATTGTGATCGTGTCCCACCGCGTGGTGTAGCTTCAGCGGCGTAGCCGCTTTGATCTCCGGACATGGCCGGGTCGATCACGCCGCCATGGACGACAACGTG
>NZ_JACIAP010000008.1:0-196635 GCF_014194875.1 Sphingomonas sp. BK481
CCGAGGTCCAGCACGCCGTCGATGCGCCGGAGAAGGTGGTCGGCAGGCACATGATCGTCGAGCCGGAAACCGTAGAACAGCGCGCCTTGCGCCACTTGCCGACCCATCATGTCCATACTCCCGCCGCCTGGCAGGAGTGAATCACGCCTTCCTCGTCGTCGCAAGCACGCGTTTTTCAACAGTCTCGACCGGTTGTAACACCCGCAGCGACGCATGCTCTTTTCCGTTCCTCGACGATGGCTCCATGATCTGAAATTCCTGCATCGCGACCGCTGTGATCACGGAAAGATCCGACGACAGGGAACCTCGGCATGCCTCTCACGTATGTTGGTTAACGAATATATCGTGGGATTGGGACGAGGGGTCGATGACTGAGACTGGAAGAGTTGCCTATCATCGCGACCGGGCTGAGCAAGAACGAAGGCGCGCGAGCCAGGCAATCGATGACCGCAGCAAGAATGTTCATATCGAACTGGCCCTGGCCCATGGAAAAGCGGTCGTTCTTGGCGGGCATCGTCTTCGCGCAGCGCATGATCGATGATGCGGGCCGAAGAGGCTTGACGGTATTACCTCTCGGACGCCCGCGCAAAGAGCGCTGATCATGCGGCGACTGGGGGTCGGAACGGGATGCCGGTGTCTGTCCAGGTTCCACCGTCCGACCACAAGCGATTGTAACACGAGATCAGGTAGCGAATGCTGTCCAGCCCATCGTATCGGAATAGGTGTCGATCCGACGCGGCATGAACGATCGGCGACGCTGCAGACGCGACGATGGATTCGAAGCTGGACAAGCCTGCGCTCGCGACGCTGACATCGGGTGTCCTGGCGAACCTGCTGGTCTGTCTGGCCGTGTTGATGGCGACGTTCGCCAGAACGCTGTCGGGCGAGGTCGCCGTGATCATTGGCCCCGTCGCCATCTTCGTCGCCGCGAGCTTCGGACATTCCATCGCCAATATGTCCCTGCTGCCAATCGGCTGGTCAGGTGAGCGTCTGATCGCCTTCCGCGGTGAGGTGAGCCCAAGGGAGGGCAGGACCGACGGGCACGATGCCGCAGGGGTTGAGGTCGCGGTGGCTGGCGTAGTAATGCGTCTTGATGTGATCGAGATGCACCGTCGCGGCGATGCGCGGATCTGCCAGCATCCGCGCGACGTAAGCATCCAACGCCGGATAGTCGGCGATGCGGCGCACGTTGCACTTGAAGTGGAAGTGATAGACCGCATCGAAGCGGACCAGCGTGGTGAAGAGGCGGATATCGGCCTCCGTCATCGCCTCACCTACCAGCCAGTCGCTGCCGGACAGCCTCTCTTCCAGCCAGTCGAGCGATTCGAACAGCGGGCGCACCGCCGCCTCGTATGCGTCCTGCGTCGTCGCGAACCCGGCCTTGTACACGCCGTTGTTCACCGTGTCGTAGACACGGTCGTTGACCTCATCGATCTGCTGGCGCTGGGCTTGAGGATAGAGGTCCGGCCCGGATCCGCCGAACGCGGCGAGCATCCGGATGATGTCCGCCGATTCGTTCGACACGATCGTGTCGGTCTCGCGATCCCACAGGACGGGTACGGTGACCTTGCCGGAATAGTCCGGCCTGGCGCGGGCGTACAACTGCCACAGGAACTCGGCGTCGTGCAGTGGATCGCCGCTGCCGCCGCGGCTCGTGCCGAAGGTCCAGCCATTGTCCAGCATGACAGGATCGACCACCGAGACACCGATCGCGTCGTCCAGCCCGTACAACGCGCGCACGATCAGCGTCCGGTGTGCCCAGGGGCAGGCATAGCTGACATAGAGGTGATACCGACCGGGCGTCGCCGGGTGGCCGGGCTGTCCGTCCTGGCCGGGGCTCCCCACCGGGGTCAGCCAGTCGCGAAAGCCCGCATCCTGCCGTTCGAACGCGCCGCCCTTGCTGTCTTCCGTCACCTTGCCCGCGTGCCACGCACCGTCGATCATTCTACCCATGTCATCCCTCCGTCGAAATCGGACCTCAAGCAAGATCCGCCACCGTTTCCCCTCACGAACGACCAACGGCTCATTTCGTCCCATGCGATGGCTTTGGCGCCGGGTTCGGGACCGGTCGCCCCGATCCAGGCAAACAGCGGCCGCAGGTCGACGGTCGCGTCCACCACGCCGGTCGCCGGGTCGTCGCGAAAGGGATAGGAGGTGCAGGAGCGGTAGGAGGTTCTTGAATGGCGAAGCATGGTCGGATGGCAGGGATGGCGGCCGGGTTGATGATCCTCGCGGCGACGGTCGAGGCTGGCGCACAGCCTCGCGTCGAGCGCCTGTCAGAGAGGCCTGTCGCGCTGACGCTGTTGCCGGCCACAATGCATGGCCGTTTCGAGCGGAAAGGGGCCGGCTTTGTCCGCCAATGGCCGGGCAGTTATGCCGAGACGGCGTTTCGGGGCTCGGCGGTATCGTTCGACGTGGGGCCGAGCGAGGTGGCACTTCACGTGCGCGTCGATGGACGCAGGATCACCACGCTCGTCAAGCCCGTCCCCGGCCTGTACCGCGTCGCCGGGATGCCCGCCGGGCGCCACGTGTTACGCATCGAGGTCGCTTCGGAAAGCCAGTCCGGTCCGACCGGCATCGGGCCGTTCTTTGCCGAGCGGGGGACTGTCGGAGCGAGGTTGCGCAATCGCACGCGGCAGATCGAGTTGGTCGGCGATTCGCACACCGTCGGCTATGGTGTGACGTCGCCCAAACGCGAATGTACCCAGGACGAGGTCTGGGCGACGACGGATACGTCGCGCGGCTTTGGTGCGCTCCTCGCCCGCCGCTACGGCGCGGATTACGCGGTCAATGCGATCTCCGGGCGCGGGGTGGTGCGCAACTATGGCGGGTTCGCGGCCGACACGCTGCCCGAAGCCTATCCCTTCACCCTGTTCGATCATCGATCCCGCGCCAACGCGACCGGCTGGCATCCGCAGGTCATCGTCGTCTCGCTCGGCACCAATGATTTCACCACACCGCTTCACGCTGGCGAAACATGGACGAGCCGCGACGCCCTCCACGGCGATTACGAACGACGCTATGTGCGCTTCGTGCAGGAGCTCCACGCACGCGATCCACGCGCACAGATCGTGCTGTGGGCCACGGACATGGCCAATGGCGAGATCCAGGCGGAGGTGGCCAAGGTTGCCGCGACCTTGCGCACATCCGGCGCGCCGTGGCTCACCTATGTGCCGGTCAACGGCCTTTCCTTCAGCGGGTGCCACTCGCACCCCTCGATCGCGGATCAGACCGTGATTGCCGACCGGATCGCGGCGGTGATCGACGCGCGCGTCGCGGGATGGGCGCGGCGATCCTGATCGACGGACGGCCGGGTCGTCGGGCCGGCAAACGCAATAGGGCGCGGCGTATTATCCTGCTATCGCAGGAGGATGACAATATCGCATCCTGCCCCCACCGATGCCCGTGTCGAGGAACGTGCCGCGGTCGACGCCGCGACCTTTGCCGCCGAGATCGCGGTGCGCGACGTGCCGATCGTGCTACGCGGTCAGGTCGCGCACTGGGCCAGCGTCCGGGCTGCGGCGGGTGGCGATCGCGCGACGGCGGCGTATCTGACCGGGCTCGGCGATGGCGGCAAGCCGATGGAGGTGCTGATCGGCGGCCCGGCGTTCGGCGGCAAGTTCTTCTATCGCGGCGATAATCTGGAAGGGTTCAACTTTCACCGCGAAAAGGCGCCGCTCGGCGTTTTGCTGAGCGAATTGCTGCGCCTGTCGGACGTCCCCGAAGCCGAACGGCATATCCTCTATGCGAACGCGGCGACCGCGCCTGAGCATTTGCCGGGATGGGCGGCCGCGAACCCGCTCGATCTGCCGATGGGCGGGGCGACGCCGCGGTTGTGGATCGGCAACGGATCGCAGACCGCGACGCATTATGACGGGTCGACCAACCTCGCCTGTGTGGTCGCGGGCGAGCGGCGGTTCACGTTGTTTCCCCCCGATCAGGTCGGCAATCTCTATCTGGGGCCGCTCGACCGGACGCTGGCGGGGCCGCCCTCGAGCATGGTCGATCCGCTCGCGCCCGATCTGGAGCAGTATCCGCGCTATGCCGAGGCGCTCGGCCACGCGGTGGTGGCCGATCTGGGGCCGGGCGATGCGATCTTCATCCCGGCGATCTGGTGGCATCACGTCCAGGCGTTCGGGACGCTCAACGTGCTGTGCAACTATTGGCGCGCCTATGATTCGAGCGTGTCGGCGTTCCATGCGGTGGTGCACGCGATGATGGCGGTGCGCGACCTGCCCGCGGCGGAGAAGGCGGGCTGGCGCGCGTGGTTCGAGCATTATGTCTTCGCCGACGAGGCGGCGGCGGCGGGCGATCATCTGCCCGCGCCCGCGCGCGGCGTGCTCGGGCCGGCCAGCCAGGACCGGACCGAGCGGATCCGCGGCTATCTGCTGAAATCGCTCCAGCGCCGCTGAACGTCAGTCGCTGTCGAGATAGGCGGCGACCCAGACGAGCGGCGCGTTCCAGTTGATCGCCACCTCGTTCAGCGCATAGGCGTTGATGTCGTCCGCCCAGCAGCGTTGCGGCGCGCACCGGCCCTTCAGCGTCATGGCGACGGGATCGACCATCGCGCTGGTGTTGGGGCCGCCCGATACCACCCCCGGCGGCGGCGGTGGCGAGGATGCCGACAGCTGATGCGCCCAGAAGCGGTGATGCGGGTTGGTCAGCGGCTTCCAGCCGGTCCCCGAGACATAGGATTGGCCCAGCGGATTGCGGCCGAGGATATAATCGGCCGCATCGACGACGCCGGCGCGGTAGCGCGCATCGCCGGTGAAACGCTGTGCGAGGCCAAGCAGCATCGCGCGGTTGAGGATGCTGGAATTCGAGCCCCAGTTATAGGTCTGCGACGCGTAGGGGATGCGGTAGCCGGTGCGCGTGGTTTCGGCGAGGAAGCCGTCGGCGGCAGCGACGATCGCCGCACGCGCACCATCGCGGATCGTCGCGGGCACGCCGCTGGCGGTCGCGAGCGTGATCATGCCGAGTGGTGCGACGCTGGCCCAGCCGGGTTCGCCGGTCGCGCCGGTCGGCAGCGCTGCGCGGTAGGCGGTATCGCCGGTCGTCGCGAACAGCTCGGCTGCAGCCCAGGCGCGTTCGTCGTCGAGCGTCTCGTCGCCATAGCCGCCGCTGCCGGTGAATCCCTGCGCCGCGAAGATCGCGGGGTTGCGCTGCGCTGCGGTCCAGGCGGCGCGCGCGGCGGCAAGGCACCGCGCGGCAAAGGCGGGATCGATCGGCCGCCACAGCCGGGCGGCCTGCGCTGCAACCGCGGCAAGATTGAGCGTTGCCGCGGTCGAGGGCGGGTAGAGGAGCCGCGGTTCCTTGTCGTCGGCGGGTGCGGTCGGCAATGTCGTCCAGCGCGCGTCGGCGACCTTGTGATGCGCCATGCCGCCCGCGTCGACCGGAGTCAGCGCAAGCCTGCCGGAGCGATCATGCGGGCCGACGGGGAGTGCGACGCGGGTGCCCGCGGGGACTTGCATCCGCAGCATCCACTCGACCTCCCACCGCGCCTCGTCGAGCAGGTCGTCGCGGCGGTTGCCGGCTTCTGGCAGCCGCGCCTGACCGTCGGCGAACACGCGACGCGCAAGCCCGGTCTCGTAGAGATTCTGCAGCGTCCACACCGCGATGCCGCCGTTGACGACATATTTGCCGTGGTCGCCCGCGTCGTACCAGCCGCCGGTGACGTCGAGCGTATAGGGACAGCCGGACCAGACATTGCCCTTCTCGTCCGCGCCCGAAAAACAGGCGGCGACTTCGCGCGGATGGCCGGCCGCGCGGGCCCAGCGGGCACCGGCCCAGCGCGCGTCGATCGGCGTGCCGGCGCGCTGCTGGTAGAAGAAGTTGAGCGCGTTCAGCGCGAGCGGGGCGTAGACGTCGCGGCCGACGCGGAAGCGGCCGCTTTCGGTCCCGTCGACGCGCAGCCGGTAGCTGCCCGGGCGGGTGAGCGCGGTGAAGCGCGCGACATGGACATGATCGCCCGACGCCGCGTCGTCACCGCCGACGCTGGTGCGTCCCGTCAGCACGGTCCGGCCGGCCTCGTCGACCACGACCCAGTCGAGCGGCCGCGTCGCGTGATCGGCGACGATCGCAAGCTTGGGGTCTTCGGGACGGAAGCCCAGCTGGTTGATGTTGATGACGGCGGCGGCGAGCAGAAGCGGGAAGGGCATCAGAGCATCCTGTTCGTAGCCAGCTGCGCCAGCGCGGTGGCATGAGGCGGCATGTGGGTCAGCGAAGTGGCGACGACGCGTTCGATCTGGGCGAGCCGCTTTGCCGCGATGGCGATCGGCAGCGCGTCGCAGATGGGATCGTGGCCCGTCAGCGGTGCGTCCTGTCCGGTCAGCACCGCAAGCCAGCTGACCTCGTTGAACAATTCGTCCGTTTCGCGGAAGATGCGTCCGCCGGCGCGGAACAGCGCGAGCTTTTCGGCGAGGCCATCCGGGATCGGCGCCGCCGCGCGCTCGCGCCAGAAGGGTTCGGTACGGGCATTGAGGTGGTAATGCGCGACGAGGAAATCGCGGATCCGGACGAACTCGCCGGTCATCGTGCGATTATATCGGTCGACGATCGCCTGGGCAGGGGGGCCGCCCGCCGGAAGCATTCGCAACAGATGCTGAAGCCCGCTCTGCACCAGATGAATGCTGGTCGATTCCAGTGGCTCCATGAACCCCGCCGCCAGGCCGAGCGCGATGCAGTTGCCGCTCCAGAACCGGGTGCGGTGCCCGGTGGCGAAGCGGATCACGCGCGGGTCGGCCAGTGCCTCACCGTGCAGCCCGGCGAGCAGCGTCGCGGTCGCTTCGTCCTCGCTGCAGTGGCGGCTGGAAAAGACATGCCCGTTGCCGGTGCGATGCTGCAGCGGGATACGCCAGCGCCAGCCGGCGGGTTCCGCGATCGCGCGCGTGAGCGCGAGCGGCGCGGCGTCGGCGGCCGAAGGGACCGCGACCGCGCGGTCGCACGGCAACCACTGCGACCAATCGGTCCAGCCGGCCTGCAGCGCGCCCTCGATCAGCAGCGCGCGAAACCCGGTGCAGTCGAGGAAGAGGTCGCCCTCGATACGGCTGCCATCGGCGAGATGGGCCGCGGCAATTCCGGCGGAGCCACGCTCGACGCGGTCGACCCGACCCTCGCGGCGGATGACGCCGTGCGCCTCGGCCTGCGCGCGCAGGAACACGGCGTAGCGGCCTGCGTCGAAATGATAGGCATAGCCGATCCGCGACAGCGGTGAATCGCCGTTCGCGATCGGGCGCGAGAAGTGGCCGGCTTCGGCGGCGCGGGCTTCGAGCGAATAGGCGCCGAGCGCTTCGGCGGCACTTGCCTGGCGGGCGCGCAGCCACTGCGCGGCGAACGGCACGCCGGCGATGTCGGTCCCGATCTGGCCGAACGGATGGACGTAGGATTCACCCGGGCGCGTCCACCCCTCGAAGCGGATCCCGAGCTTGTAGCTGCCGCCGGTCGCACGGAGGAATGCGTCCTCGTCGATCCCGAGCATCGCGTGAAAGGTGCGGATCGGCGGGATCGTCGCCTCGCCGACGCCGATCGTGGCGATGTCGTCCGATTCCACGAGCGTCACGCGCGTCCCGGCCGGGCCCAGCAGGCGGCCGAACGCGACCGCAGCCATCCAGCCCGCGGTACCACCGCCAACGATCACGACCGATCCGAGTGTGCCGGTCATGCGCGCACCCGCGTCGGGCAAATGCGGGCGAGATAGTCCTCGTGCCGGGGCATTCGCGATGCGGCATCGGCGAACATCGCGCGCAGCCGGTCGAACCGTGCATCGACCTCGCGCGTGTCGACCGCGTCGGCCAGCCGGTCCCAGCCGTCGGGAACGATGCCCTGGCCCAGCAGCACCGCGACCCAGCTCGCCTCCGCGAACAGATCGTCCTCCCACCGGAACAGCCGTCCGCGGCGACGCCACAAGGCGAGTTTCTCGCTCAGGCTGTCGGGGATCGCCCGCGCACGCGTCTCGCGCCAGAATGGCGAATCCTCGCGGCGCGTCGCATGGTAATGGAGGATGAGGAAGTCGCGGACCTGGTCGAACTGCGTCGCTGCCAGCCGATTATAGGTGTCCATCTCGACCGGCGAGAAGCCCTGGTCGGGAAACAGGGCGAGCAGTTTC
The DNA here is from genome assembly GCF_014194875.1 of Sphingomonas sp. BK481. Taxonomy (NCBI): domain Bacteria; kingdom Pseudomonadati; phylum Pseudomonadota; class Alphaproteobacteria; order Sphingomonadales; family Sphingomonadaceae; genus Sphingomonas; species Sphingomonas sp. BK481. The sequence continues at coordinate 8,105 of NZ_JACIAP010000008.1, forward strand.
GAGATGCCGGTCTGGACTATGTGGATGCTGGTCGATTCGAGCGGTTCGGTAAAACCGGAGGCAAGGCCCAACGCGACGACGTTGCCGATCCACTGCTTGCGCCGCCGTCCCGCGGTGAAGCGCAGCAGGCGTGGTTCGGCGAGCGGGGTGCCGTCGACCCCGGCGTGCAGCGTCGCCGCGGCCTTGTCGTCCGAACAATGCGCGCTGCTATAGACATAGCCGTTGCCGGTGCGGTGCTGCAGCGGGATGCGCCATTGCCAGCCGGCCGCGCGCGCGGTCGAGCGGGTATAGGGGGTGATCGCCGGGCCGGCGTTCGCGGTCGGCATCGCGACGGCCCGATCGCAGGGAAGCCAGTGCGTCCAGTCCTCATAGCCCGCGCCCAGCGTCTGCTCGATCAGCAGGCCGCGGAACCCCGAACAGTCGAGGAACAGGTCGCCTTCGATGACGCGGTCGCCGGCCAGCGTGACGTGGCGGACATGGCCAGTCTCGCCGTCGAGCGCCACATCGACGACATCGCCTTCGACGCGCACGACACCGTCGCGCTCGGCGCGGCGGCGCAAGAAGCGTGCATAAAGCCCCGCGTCGAAATGATAGGCGTGCGCCATCTGCGACAGGACCGACGCCGGGTCGGGCGAGGGGGGCATGAACCGTCCCGCGCGCGCGGCGACCGCGCACAGCGAATAGGCCTCGATATCCTCGACGATCCCGGCGGCGCGACGGCGACGCCAATATTGGTGGAAGCGCACACCCTCGATATCGAAACCGAAGCCGCCAAAGGGATGCAGATAGCGCTCGCCAGGCGCACCCCAGTCGACGAACTCGATCCCGAGCTTGAAGCTCCCCGCGGTCGCGGCGAGGAATTCGGCTTCGTCGATTCCCAGCATCGCGTTGAAGCCGCGGATCGGCGGGATCGTCGCTTCGCCGACGCCGACCGTGCCGATCGCGTCGGATTCGATTAGGGTGATGCTCGCCCCGGTCGGGATCAGCCGGGCAAGCGCGGCCGCCGCCATCCAGCCGGCCGTGCCGCCGCCGACGATGACGATGCGGCGGACGGGCGCGCCGATCGTCATGCGCGCGTCCGCAACGCGGCCATCGCCTGCGCATAAGGGGGAAGCGCGCGGACCTGCGCGATGACCCGCGCACGCTGCTCGGCCAGATGCCGCTCGATCGTCGCCAGCGGCACTATATCCGCACGCGCATCATAGCAGCGTGGCATGAGGCCCATCGCGTCGAACATTATTGCCCAATCCTCGTCCTCGAACGGTTCGTCGTCATACATCGGCAACCGCCCGCGCGCCGCGAACAGATCGTATTTGGCGGCCAGTGGTCCGGGTAGCGATGCTGCGCGGCGGTCGTCCCACAGCGCGCCGGCGCGACCGGCCACGGCATAATGCGCGATCAGGAAGTCGCGCGCGCCCTGTAACGCCCCGGCCGCAGTGCGGTTGAAGGCGGTGGCTTCGACGGGTGCCTGCGGTCCGGCGGGCCAGAGCTGGATCAACTGCGCGAGCGAGCGCAGCAACAGCGTCAGTGTGGTCGGGTGCAGTGGTTCGAGCAGGCCCGCCGCGGCGCCCAGCGCGACGCAATTGCCGCGCCATGCCTCGACCCGCCGCGCCGCGTGGAACGGCTTGCCGGTGCCCCCGATGCTGCACGTCAGTCGGACATCGGCGCCGTCGAGCGGCCAGGTTGCCGTCCAGCCCGCGTCCTGCGCATCGACCTGCGTATAGGGCGGGGGGGCGCCCTGTGCAGGCACCGTCTCGGCATGCATCCGGTCGCAGGGCAACCAGCCGGACCAGTCCTCGGACGCGGGGCTGGTACGGCTGGCGATGCGCGCGTCGGTTCCCGAACAGTCGAGGACGAGCCAGGGTTCGATCCTGGTACCGTCCGCAAGGGTCAGCCTCTCGACGATGCCGTTCGCTGCGATCTCGGCATCGACGAAGTCCGCGGACGCGCGTTCGGCCCCCGCTCGCAGCGCCGCCCCGCGCAACAGCGCTTCATAGGGCGCGACGGGCAGATGCAGCGCATGCGTGATCGGCGCCCCGGGTGCGAACCGGCCCGCCTGTGCGGCGACCGCGGACAGCGCATGATCGGCCAGCCGGACCGGGTGCCCCGCCGCGCGCAGCCGTCCGGCGAGCTGGTGAAACGCGATACCCTCGAGCGGCGCACCGGTCTCGCCATAGGACAGGAACGCCGCTGCGCCGTCGGCCCGCCAGCCACCGAACGCGATGCCCAGCGCATGGCCGCCGCCGGTCATCCGGACCAGCGTCGCCGCATCGAGACCGAGATCGGCATGGAAGCCCGCGAGCGCCGGCGGCACCGCGATTACCGGCGCGAAATCGCCCAGGCCATCGCCGCCGGTGCCGTCGTCGATCACCACCACGCGGTATGATTCGCGTGGCAAGCGTCTCGCCAGCGCCGCCGCGGCGATCCAGCCACACAGGTTCGCGCCCAGCACAGCGACCGTGGCTGTCACGCCGCAGCTCCGATCCGCGCAAGATAGTCCGCATGCGTCGGCATCCCCTCGGCGGTGCGGCGGCAGGCGTCGGCGACCGCCGCGACGCGCGCGCGCGCGTCCGCGACGGGTAGTGCGGCGACGAGGGGGTGGATGCGTTCGGGCATGATTCGCTGGCCATAATAGACCGCAAGCCAGCTTGCGGGCAGGAACATGCCCTCGCGATATTGTTCGACGATGCCCCGATCGCGAAAGGCGGCGATCTTCCCGGCCAGCGAGGGGGGCAGGTCCATCGTCCGCATGTGGCGCCAGAACGGCGTGTCGTCACGCTCAGTCGCGCAATAATGAAGAACCAGAAAGTCACGGACGCGATCATATTCCAGCGCCATCGCGCGGTTGAATTCCGCGGCATCCGCAGGGTCGAGCACGGCGTCGTTCGGAAACAGCTCGATCAGCTTGCCGATGGCAAGCTGGATCAGGTGGATGCTGGTCGATTCGAGCGGCTCGAGGAACCCGGCGGAAAGGCCGATCGCCACGCAATTGTCGATCCACTGGCGGTGCCGACGCCCGGTGCGGAATCGCAGCATCCGCGGCTCGGCCAGCGGCTCGCCCTTGAGCGTGTCGAGCAACACCGCGCGCGCGCGGTCCGGATCGGTGAAGCGGGTCGAGAAGACATGACCGTTCCCGGTGCGATGCTGCAGCGGGATCCGCCATTGCCAGCCGGCGTCGCGCGCGGTGGCGCGGGTATAGGGGACGAGGGGGCCGGTGTTCGCCGTCGGGACCGCCCAGGCCGCGTCGCAGGGCAGCCAGTGCGCCCAATCCTCGTGTCCCGCGTTCAGGGCGCCTTCGATCAGCAAGGCGCGGAACCCCGAACAGTCGACGAACAGATCGCCCTCGATCCGCTGTCCGTCCGCCAGGCGAAGCGCCGCGATCCCGCTCGGGCCCCGCTCGACGTGCTCGACGCGGCCCTCGATCCGCGTCACGCCGCGGGCTTCGGCATAGTCGCGCAGATACGCGGCATAGAGCCCGGCATCGAACTGATACGCATAGGAATAGGTCGACCCGACCGATCGCGGATCGTCGAGCGGCGGCGTGAACCGGCCGGCACGCGCGGCGACGATCGGGAGCGAGCAGGCGGCGAGCGCGGGCGTCTCATCCGGCTTGCCCCGGGTCGCGTGGAGCCAATGCTGATGGAATGGCAGTCCGTCGATGTCATGGCCGAAATCGCCGAACGGATGGATGTAGCTGTCGCCGATCCGACCCCAATCGCAGAACTCGATACCCAGCTTGAACGTCGCCTTGGTACGCCGGACGAAATCGGCTTCGTCGATACCCAGTCTTTGATTGAAGAATCGAATATGTGGCACCGTGGCCTCGCCGACACCGACGGTGCCGATCTCCTCGGACTCGACCAGCGTGATGTCGGCCAGCCGTGCCGCAGACAGTGTACCGGTCGTGAGGCCAAGCGTGGCTGCGGTCATCCAGCCTGCGGTACCGCCACCAACGATAACGATGCGTAGCCGAGCACGTTCGTCCAATTCCACCCCCCGGCTATGTTGCAATCATGCAACAAGCCTAGCAATTCACTAAAAAACCGTCCGATTCAGTCTAGGCCGAACTCATCCCTCTCGCTACCAAACATTGTAAGAAAAAAGCGCTTACAAATGATAGCGCTAACACAATGAGGGGATGCCGGGAGTCATGGCCAAGTTCGAGATCACACGCGCCGCGCGTCGCGGGAACCTCCTCAAAGGTGGTGCCTCCCTGCTTGCGCTGTGCCTGGCCGCCGCGCCAAACGGCGCTCTGGCTCAGCAAGCCGATGCCGCCGCCAGCCAGACTACGCAGACGCCGAACGCAGCAGTGCGTACCGCATCTTCTGATCGCGCTGCGGTGACTGTGGCCGGGGCGCCCCAGGCGGGCGCGGCACAGCCGTCCGCCAACGGGCAGGTGCCCTCGGGCGGCGCCGAAGTGACGCAGGCCGAGCAGTCGACCGCGACGCCGCAGGATGAGGCCGCCGATCAGGACATCGTCGTCACCGGCATCCGCCAGAGCCTGAAGAGTGCGCAGGCGATCAAGCGCAATTCCGAAGTCGTGGGCGATTCGATCTCGTCCGAAGACATCGGCGCGCTGCCCGACCGGTCGGTCACCGAAGCGCTGCAGCGCGTGCCTGGCGTGTCGATCAGCCGCTTCTCGGCCGGTGCCGATCCCGATCACTTCGCCACCGAAGGGTCGGGCGTCACCGTCCGCGGCCTCAGCTACACGCGCTCCGAGATCAACGGCCGCGATTCGTTCAGCGCGAACAACGGCCGCGGCCTGTCCTTCGCCGACGTGCCCGCCGAGCTGCTTGGCGGCGTCGACGTGTTCAAGAGCCCGTCCGCCGACATGATCGAAGGCGGCATCGGCGGATCGGTCAATCTGCGCACGCGCCTGCCGTTCGATTCCACCGGACTGGTACTGGGCGGGACGCTCGAGAACAACTACGGCGATTTCGTCAAGAAGTCGGCACCGACGGTCTCGGTGCTCGGCAGCAATCGCTGGGAAACCGGCATCGGCGACTTCGGCATCCTCGCCAGCTTCGTGCGCTCGCAGGTCCGCAGCCGCGCCGACAGCGTGCAGATCTCGAACTGGGGCGAGCGCGTGATCGGCGCCGACGGTTCGCTGTTGCAGCCGGTCGACGCGACCACCGGCGTGGTCAACACCGGCCGCACCGTCTACGTGCCCCGTGGCGCGGCGATCCGCAGCCAGGAATTCAACCGCACGCGCTACGGCTATTCGGCCGCCGGCCAGTGGCGCAGTCCCGACAAGTCGATGACCGCGACCGCGCAATTCCTGCGGACCGACTCGCGCGAGGCGTGGACCGAGAATTCGATCGAGGTCGCGACCGACAACGTGCTGGCGGCAGGCGACACGCAGCCTTTCCCCGGCACCAGCTTTGCCTATGACGACGATAACGTCTTCACCAGCGGGATCATCACCGGCCCGAACGGCTATCGCGCCGATCAGGATCCGGCGAACGGCGGCGATCAGCGCACGCCGAGCAACGGCCTGCAGAGCAACAACATCTCGCGCGGCAACCAGTCGCGCTTCCGCACCAACGACGCCAGCTTCAACCTGAAGTGGCAGGCGACGAACCGGCTCGGCATCAACCTGGACTACCAGCATGTCTGGTCGCAGGTGAAGGTCACCGACCTGACGGTCTGGGGCACGACCTTCCAGAATGCCGATATCCGGCTCGACGGGACCAACCCGGCCTATGTGAACTTCATCCCCGTGACGAACACGCCGAACAATTACCAGAACGCCGCGCACCCGAGCTATCTCGACGCGTATAACAACTTCTACCGTTCGGCGATGGACCATATCGAGGACAGCGAAGGCAACGAGGATGCTGCGCGCATCGACCTCGATTATTCCTTCCCGGAGGATAGCTGGCTGACCTCGGTCCGCGTCGGCTATCGCTTCGCCGATCGCCAGAATGAAGCGCGTTCGACCGGCTATAACTGGGGCGTGCTCAGCGAGATCTGGGGCGGCGGCAACAACCAGGACAATGCAGCGGCGCCGACCGGCCCAGGTGGCCCGGTCTGGTTCGATCGCCCGATCGATGGCAATCCCGTCACGCGTAATACGGGCAATCTCGGCCCGCAGCAGGCCTTCCTCTACGACAACTTCTTCCGCGGCAAGGCGAACGATTCGTCGAACGGCGGGCGCGTGTTCGTGCCAGGGTCGTTCCTCCAGGATTATGGCGCGGCGACGCAGGCGATCAGCCAGATCGCGCAGGAATGGCGCAACTTCACGAGCAACCTGTCGGGTGCCAATGGCTGGGTGCCGCTGGCAAGCCGTGCCGGTGTCGTCGCCGGGACGCCGTTCCTGCCCGGTGAGATCAACCCGGTCAGCGAGCGCAACAACGCGGTCTATGCGATGGCGCGATTTGGCAACGACCTGTCGAACGGCTGGAACCTGAGCGGCAATATCGGTGTGCGGTACACCAAGACGGATCGCGTCTCGTCGGGCTTCTTCGCCTTCCCGCAACAGTCGTTCAGCTGCGTCGCGCCGACCGACGGGCAGCCGGTCTCGCGGTTCTGCGCGTTGCCGCAAGCCGTACGCGATGCCGCGGCGGCGTTCCAGAACGGCAGCACGACGCCCAACGACGCCAAGCTGAGCTACGACTATTTCCTGCCGAGCTTCAACGTGAAGCTGGCGATGGGCGGTGGTCTTCAGTTCCGCGCGGCGTTCACCAAGAGCGTCGCTCCGCCGGATTTCGGGCTGACCCGGTCCTATTACAACATCAATCTGAACACGAGCGACCAGACGATCCTGTTCAACGGCGCGCCGGTTGCCACCTTCCAGGTCGGCAACCCGTTTCTGAAGCCGGTCCGTGCGGACAATTACGATGTGACCGCGGAATGGTATTTCTCGAACGTCGGCCAGCTCACGCTGTCGCTGTTCAAGAAGGACCTGTACGGCGTGCAGACCAACAGCCTGCAGCGTCAGAGCTTCACCAACAACGGCGCGACATTCGACGGGATCATCACGACCCCGCTGAACTCGACCGAAACGGGTCGCGTGAAGGGGTTCGAGGTCGGCTATCAGCAGACCTATGATTTCCTGCCGGGGTTCCTGAGCGGGTTCGGGCTCGCGGCCAATTTCACCTACGTGAAGTCGTCGGGCGTGTCGCAGCAGAATCTCGACTCCGACGATCCCAACGTCACCGCGGGGATCATCTCCAACGTCGACACCAGCGGGCTGCCGTTGCAGGGGTTGTCGAAATACCAGTTCAACTTCGCGCCCTTCTATCAGCGTAACGGGCTGGAGGTGCGCGCCGCGTATAACTGGCGGTCCAAGAACCTGCTGACGATCCGCGACGTGATCGTGCCGAATTCTCCGGTGTACGCGGAGAAATACGGGCAGCTCGACGCCTCGATCTTCTACGCGGTGACACCAGCGATCAAGATGGGGTTCCAGGGCGTCAACCTGACCAATTCGATCACGCGCACGTCATATGTGATCAACGATGATCTGCTGACGCGGCCGCGCAACTGGTTCATCGCGGATCGCCGCTTCACCTTCTCGATCCGCGCGTCGTTCAGATAAGCGCGAAAGGGTCTGCCGGTGCGGCCGACCCTTTCGATCCATTTCCCGTTCTCCCCCCTGGGCGCCGCGCGACAACCGCGGCGCCCTTTTTTTGTCCGGGCGTCAGGTGCGGTGCGGGGCGGCAGCAAGCGCGGCGGCGATCGCCATGTACATCGGTTTGGGCTTGAACGCGGCGTCATAGGGGCAGGGGCGGCGGCGGGCCTTGTCCTTGCGCGGCTCGAACCCCTCGATCCAGCTATAGCGGTCGGTCATTCCCCACAGCAGCACGTCGCGAAGCTGCGGATAGGCGAGCATCACGTCGAGATAGCCGCGCGTGAAATCGGCCACCACCTGGTCGCGAACCGTGAAATCGGCAGGGAGTGCGTTGTCGCGGACGTCGAGCTCGGTGATCACCAGCCCATAGCCCATCGCGGTGACCGCATCGAGGAAGCGGCGCCACTCGCCCTCGAGCCCGGCGATCGTCGCACGCGCGTCGATCCCCTGCGTGACCAGGTGAGACTGCACGCCCAGCGCATCGACCGGCACGCCGCGCGCCTTGAACCCTTCGAGCAGCTTCAGCACGCCGGCGCGGTGCGTGGCGTTGCCGGGTTCCCAGCTCATATAGTCGTTATAGACCAGCTGCGCGTGTGGCGCGACGCGGCGCGCTGTGTGGAAGGCGAGGTCCAGCGTTGCCTCGGGGCTGCCCAGCGCGCGTGACAAAGCGGTCTGGTACAGGCTCGCATCCTTGGGATCGACCGCCTCGTTGACGACGTCGTAACTGCGGATCCGTGTGCCATAGCGGCGGCATACCGTCGTGATATGGTCGACCAGCAGGCGTTTGGCGGCGCGCGCGGGGGTCGCGCCGAAATCATGCGTTTCTTCCCAGCGCGGCATCCATTTGGGCTGATGCCACAGCAGATTATGCCCGCGCACCGGCAGTGCGTTGGCGTCCGCCCAGGCCATCATCGCATCGAAGCGGGTGAAGTCGAAGGCGGTCGCGCTCGGTCGCAACGCCTGCCACTTCATCTCGTTTTCGGCGACGAGCAGACCACAGTCGCGCTTGAGCAGGTTGGCGTAGGCCGGGTTCGCGAACGAGCCGCGATCGGCACCCGGGGCACCCCATGCGAAACTCGATCCCACCCGCATCCCCTTGGCCGCGGCGATGCCGTGCAGGCCGGTCGGCGCAGGTGCGGCCGTCCCACGGGCGCCGGCCGATACGGCAAGACCCGTCAGCATCGCCAGCCCGGTGCGTCGCGTAATTTCCACAGCACATCCTCTCTTTTATGATAGCGCTAACGCTGGCGGTTTCTCCGCAACAGGTCAATCCCGAAGCCTCTGGTTTGATACGCAAACTGGATGGCCGAAGACGCAACGGTTCGGTGGCAAGCTGACCGGCCAGCTAGCTCGCCAGTGCGCGGCAGACCCGTGCCCGCTGTCGGGTCCTTGCCAGCTGCCGGCCGCGGGGCGCGCTAGAAGCCGACGCGAAGCGAGACGTAGACCGCGCGGGGACGGCCGAGGACCCATTGCTGGTTGTTGTAGGTGCTGATCGCATAGTCCCGGTCGAACAAATTGTAGCCGTGGATGTCGACCGCGAGCCGCGGCGTCACCGCATAGGAGAGCGTTGCATCGACCATGGTGTAGCTGGGGACGCGGAAGCTGTTCGCATTGTCCGAATAGCGTCGTCCGACGTAGCGCAGCCCGGCGCGCGCCTGGAGCGCGTGCGTCGCGTTCCAGCGCAGCCAGAGATTGGCGAGCGTCTCGGGTACGTCCGGCGGGGTATTGCCATCGAAGCGCGTGCCGCCGGAGACGAAGTCGTCGAACGTCGCGTCGAGTATGCTGCCGTTCGCATCGATCCCGACACCGTAAGGCAGATCGAGCGATACCGCAGCCTCGATACCCTTGGCCGATCGCTGGCCGACCTGCTCGACCGGGCTCGTCGGGGTCAGCTGTGCCAGCAGGCGCTTCTTGACGATGCGGTAGGCGGCGAGGGTGGCGGTGCCGCGACCGTCGAGGAACACCGCCTTGGCGCCAACCTCGACCTGGTCGCCAACCGCGTTGCTGAACTGCACCTGCCCGGTCGAATAGGTGGTCAGCGTCCCCAGCGGGTCCACGCCGGTGGCATATTGCGCATAGAGCGACACCGTCGGGATCGGCTGATAAACGCTCCCCACCCGCCAGGTCAGATTGTGCAGCCGCTTGTCGAGCGCGAACGTCTCGGTACTGACGCCGCCCGGATAGTCGATCGACCAGCGGCGGATCGTGTCGCGCTCGTAGCGCACGCCACCGACGATCGAGACCTGCGTGCCGAGCTTCAGCCGGTCCTCGGCAAAGACCGCATATTCGGTCGTGCGCGTGCGATAGCGCGGTGCGATGCCTTGCGTGTCGATGATCAGACCGGGATCGAACGCGAAGGGATCGACCTCCGAGACCTGCGGGTCAGACTCGAAATTGTGCGAATAGGTCAGTTTGATGAGGTTGACGTCGAAGCCCATGACAAGGTCGTTGCCGACGCCATCGGCGACGTCCGTCCTGAACGTCACGCTCCCCTGATCGCCCCACTGCGTCTGGTCGTGGACGATGCCGGTCATGTCGGTGAGCAGGATGCGGCCGGGCGTACCGGTATTGGCGCTGCCGTTGGCGCAGAACCCGTCTGCGGCGATCCAGCAATAGGTTTCGAGATTGAGCCAGGAGCGTTTGGAGGTGAGGCGATAGGCCTGGTTGTTGACGGTGACCGCATTGCTTGGCGTCCAGTCGACCTGCAGGCTGGTGCGGTTGTCGCGGTACCGGATGACGCCGTCGCGGGTGTTGTAGTTGCGTTCCCGGATGCGGTCGTCGAGCCGTCCGTCGATCAGCGGCGTGCCGAAATAGCGCATCGGCTTCTGGTCGCCAGAATCATTCCGCACGGTGACGACGAGCGTGTCGGTCGGCGCCCAGCGCAGCGTGCCCGACACGGCATGGCTGCGCGACTGGCCGCGATCGACATAGCCGTCCGATCGGCGATAGCTGCCGTCGATGCGGTAAGAGAGGCGCTCGGTGATCGGCCCCCCTGCGCCTGCCGCGAGATGGAAGCTGTCCTGCGAGCCATAGCCGATCTCGCCCTCCACGTGCGTCTGCTGCGTATCGGGTTTGCGCATCACGACATTCACCGCGCCGCCCAGTGCGCCCTGGCCGTAGAGCACCGAGGCCGGGCCGCTCAGGATGTCGATCCGCTCGACCATCCACGGATCGGTCGGAAAGGTGATCGTGCCGGCAGCCGGGAACAGCCTGATGCCGTCGATGAGCTGGAGCACGGATCCCTGACCGCTGAAGCCCCGCGCGGCGAGTGCGGTGCCGCCATTGCCGGGGTTGCCGGCGTTGCTGATGCCTGGTGCGCGGCTCGTCGCGTCGATCACGGACAGGTCGCCGCGCGCGCGGATCGTGGCGCCGTCGATGACCGAGAGCGTCGCGGGGGTCTCGAGCGGCGTGAGGCCCAGGCGGCTGCCGGTCGCATTCGGCGTGGTTAGCGTGTCCTGGGCATGCTGTCCGACGATCAGGATGTCCTTGGTATCGGGATCCGGCACGGACTGGGCGTGGACTTGTGCTGCGAAGACAGGCGACAGGATAGCCCCCGCGAGCGCGAGGCGAGACAATAGGAACGGCATTACGGTAATCCCCCGGGCGTCTGGCGAACCCGGCAGGGACCTCCCGCGAACGGCCGACATCCGCGCCAGCCGGACGCGATTGCGACCGGCACGCATGCCCGTGCGGTCCCCACCGCACACGTCGTCGCTCGACGGAGTACCGTGCCGCGGCCACCCCCTGGGCCAGGCAAGAGCGACCAGACGCCGGCAGGTCTCCTGGCTCACGGGTCATCACACGATGCACGGCCTTCCCAGGCCCTCATGACGAAACGTCTGGCCCAGTGGCTGCTCCTTCCTTTGCAGGAAGAAGCGAAATGCATCGCGCTCGCCGCTTACAGTTGCAGGGACAGCCTCGGCTTCAGGTGGCAAACCACCCTCACCGCGTTCCCTATTAAGCCCCTTTCGGGGCACCGACGCGATCATGCCGTCCTGTTCGGATCGAACAGGTCAGCGGCGCCGGTCTATCCCGGTCAGGATCGTTCGGCAATCGTCCGGCGAGCACGGCGATGGCGGCTCGATCGTCCTGCTCGATTGCTGTGATCCAGAAGCTCCGTTTGGCGCGATGCGCGTCCTCGATCAGGAGGCGGCGGTGCCGCACGCTCTGTGCGGGGATGCCACGCTGATGGCATGCAGGATTAAGGGATCGAGATGAAGAACGTGAAGAGCCGTCAGGCCGTGACGGCGATGCTGCTGGCTGCGGCATCGGCGGGTGCCATGATTCAGCCGGTCGCCGCGCAGACGGTGGCGCCGGCCGAGACGCAGGCGGAAACGCGCATGACGACCGCGGCGGCACCGTCCAGCGCCGGCAAGCCCGCGCTGGCGCAGGCCGGGGTTGCCGGCACCGTCGAAGCCAAGGGTGATTCAGCCAGTGCCGCCGCGCCTCAGATGACCCGCGACAATGGTGCGCCGATCGGAGAGAACCGCCACTCGAAGGCGGCGGGCGATCTTGGCCCCGTCCTGCTTGAGGACACGACGCTGATCGAGAAGCTCGCACGCTTCGACCGGGAGCGCGTGCCCGAGCGCGTCGTCCATGCCCGCGGAACCGGTGCCCACGGCGTGTTCACCGCGACCGCGGACATTTCGAGCATCACCGGTGCATCCTTGTTCATGCCCGGCAAGCAGACGCCGGTGTTCGTCCGCTTCTCGACCGTGATCCACCCCTCGGGCAGCCCCGAGGGCATGCGGGATCCGCGCGGCTTTGCGACCAAATTCTATACCGATCAGGGCAATTGGGATCTGGTCGGCAACAACCTGCCGATCTTCTTCATCCGCGACGCGATCCAGTTTCCGGACATGATCCACGCGCTCAAGCCCTCGCCGGTGACGAATAAGCAGGACCCCAATCGCTTCTTCGACTTCTTCTCGGCCACGCCCGAGGCGACCAACATGCTCGCGCATGTCTATTCGAACCTCGGTACGCCGGCATCCTACCGGACGATGGACGGCAACGGCGTCCATGCCTTCAAGCTGGTGAATGCCAAGGGCGAAACGGTGTTCGCCAAGTTCCGCTGGATTAGCCGCCAGGGCGTGCGCAACCTGAACGGGGCACAGGTGGCGACCGCGACCTGGAACTACCTGACCGACGATCTTTATGGCGAGATCGGCAAGGGCAACTTCCCCGTCTGGGACCTGATGGTGCAGACGATGTCGGCGTCGGCGTTTGCCAAGCTCGACTATAATCCCTTCGACGACACCAAGGAATGGCTGGGCGTGCCGTTCCGCAAGATCGGCGAGATGACGCTGAACAAGGTGCCGACCAACTTCTTCGACTATACCGAGCAGTCGGCGTTCGCGCCTGCCAACCTCGTGCCGGGGATCGAGGCTTCGCCGGACCGGATGCTGCAGGGGCGGCTGTTCTCCTATTCGGACACGCAGCGCTATCGCATCGGCGCCAATGCGATGCAGTTGCCCGTCAATCGTCCGCTCGCGAGCGTCGTCAACAATTATCAGGACGGCCAGCTCGACCACGCCAACCGCGCGTCCGACGTGAATTATTTCCCGGCGGCGACCGCGGCAAAGTCGACCGATGCCCGCTTCCGCGCCGCGCCTTATGGCATCGATGCGACCGTCGATGCGAAGCCGATCGCCAAGACCAACAACTTTGCCCAGGCGGGTGAATTCTACCGGGCGCTGAAGCCGCAGGACAAGGCAGATCTGGTGACCAACCTGGCGGGTGATCTCAATGTCGTGACGTCGGCGCGGACGAAGACGATCATGGTCAGCTACTTCTACCAGGCCGACAAGGACTTCGGCACGCGCCTGGCAACCGCGGTGAACGTGCCGATCGCCGACGTGTCGCGCGCGGTGGCGGACTATCGCGCCGCCAATCCGGGCCAGGGCGCCCGGTGATCCCGGGGCAGGAGGCGCGGCATGGCGCGCGCCTCCTGCCGTGGCAGACTTCAAGGAAACGAGACCGACGATGCTGACTTATCTTGCCGCGCTGCTCGCCGCGGCCGGTCCACAGGCCGCTGCGACCGAGCGACAGACGCCCCCTGTGGCTGCAGCCTTGCCATCACCCGAGCGTCGCCAGCAGCTGCTGTTCGAGGCGGCCCGGCTCGGCCGCACGGACATGATCGATCCGCTGCTCAACGCCGGCGCCGACATCAATGCCTATGACGAGCGCGGTTTCACGCCCCTGATCCTGGCGGCGTATAACGGACAGCTTGCTACGGTCGACGCGCTGATCGGCAAGGGCGCCGACGCTTGCCGTCCGGATCGCGACCAGGGCAACAGCGCGCAGATGGGTGTCGCGTTCAAGGGCGAGGATGCGATCGCGGCACGGCTGCTGAAGGCAGGGTGCGACGTGAACGCGCGCAATCATGCCGGGCAGACCGCGCTGATGATGGCATCGCTCTTCAATCGCCGGACGCAGGTCGATCTGTTGCTGGCGGCGGGTGCGGACCGGACGATCGAGGATGCGGCGGGACGATCGGCAGGTTCGGTCGCGGCCGGGCAGGGCAACGCCGCGATGGCGGAACGCGTCAAGCGCTGACGCAAGTCTTCGAGCGTCCCGGGTGCCGCAGCGGGCCGTGTCGCTGCCGTTCCGCATTGACGCGGCGCGGCATCCGGGGCCATCGCGTTGGCCATGACCAAGAGCAAGGGACGCACCGGCGCACACGCGCGCGCCAATATCCAGCCTGCGCCGACAGCCGCCGAGCTCGACGCAGTCAAGCGCGAGGCCGTCCAGATCGAGGGGCGGCTCGCCGGCCTCGCGGCCGGGCATCCGTCGGTGAAGATCTGGAAGGCCCGCCTCCGCGTCGCGCAGGCGGTGATCGCCCGCGCGCCGCGCGACTGAGACCTTCGCGTAGGTGGGGCCGGGTCTGGATCACGGCGCACTGATGATCACGATCACACCGTCAGCTCATGTCAGTCCCGGGATTTACTCCGACAAGTGAAGCCGATAGCCTGTGTCTAAAGACGTGGCTGGGAGAGTGACATGGGTTGGACGCGTCGCGGCGCGCTAGGCGCAGGGATTGCGCTGGGGGCGGTGCCGCCATTCGCCTTGGCGGCGGCGGATGCACCCTCGGCGGCGACCCCCTTTCCGCTGTCGCAGGTGCGGTTGCGGCCGTCGATCTTCCTGACATCGGTGCAGGCGAACCAGCGCTATCTGCTGTCGCTCGATGCGAACCGTCTGCTGCACAATTTCCATGCCGGGGCAGGGTTGCCGACCAAGGGCGAAGTCTATGGCGGATGGGAGTCGCGCGGGATCGCCGGGCATTCGCTCGGTCATTATCTCAGCGCACTGTCGCTGGTCTATGCGCAGACGGGGGATCAGCAATTCCGTGACCGCGCGGCCTATATCGTCGCCGAACTCAAGGCGATCCAGCGGAAGCAGGGGGATGGCTATGCCGGCGGGACGACCGTCGAGCGTGACGGCAAGACCGTCGATGGCAAGGTCGTGTACGAGGAACTGCGCAAGCGGGAGATCCGGTCGACCGGGTTCAGCCTGAACGAAGGATGGGTGCCGCTGTACACCTATCACAAGGTCATGGCGGGCGTGCTCGACGCGCACCGGCATGCCGGGCTTGCCGATGGTCTGGCCGTGGCGATCGGGCTCGGGAGCTATCTCGGCACGATCCTGGAGGGACTGAACGACGTCCAGGTGCAGGACATCCTGCGGACCGAGCATGGCGGGCTGACCGAATCCTTTGCCGAGCTGTACACGCGAACCGGCAATCGCCGCTGGCTGACGCTTGCCGAACGGTTGCGGCATCACGCGATCGTCGACCCGCTCAGGGACGCGCGCGACGACCTCGCGGGGCACCACGCCAACACGCAGATCCCGAAGATCGTGGGGGAGGCGCGGCTGCATGAGCTGACCGGCGATACCGACCATGCCAGGGTCGCGCGGTCGTTCTGGACGATCGTGACGCGCGACCATAGCTATGTCATCGGCGGCAATTCGGACCACGAGCATTTCGGTGAGCCGCGCAAGCTTGCCCAGCGGCTCGACCAGCAGACGTGCGAGGCGTGCAACAGCTACAACATGCTGCGCCTGACCCGGCATCTCTATGGCTGGACCGGCGATGCGCGCTATTTCGACTTTTACGAGCGCGCGCATCTCAACCATATCATGAGTCAGCAGCACCCCGACACGGGGATGTTTACCTATTTCACTGCGCTGGCGCCGGGCATGGGGCGCGTGCATTCGAGCCCGACCGAGGATTTCTGGTGCTGTGTCGGGTCGGGCATGGAGAGCCATTCTAAGCACGGCGAGAGCATCTACTGGAAGCGCGGCGATGCGGTTGCGATCAACCTCTATTATGCCTCCACGCTGGATGCCCCCGAGGCGAAGCTCGACATCGATACGCAATTCCCGCTCGGCGACACGGTGCGGATCGCGGTCAGGACGGCGCCGCGGACGTTGGCGCTCCGCGTGCCCGGCTGGTGCGCCGCGCCGCTGTTGCAGGTGAACGGCAGAACGGCTGGCGTGCGCGACGGCGCGTATCTGCTGCTGACCGGGCTGAAGGCGGGCGATCAGATTGCCTTGTCGCTGCCCATGCCGGTGCGCGTCGAATCGATGCCCGACGATCCCAGGCTGATCGCGTTCCTCAGCGGCCCGCTGGTCCTTGCGGCCGATATGGGCGCGGGGGACCGTCGGTCCGACGGGCCGGACCCCGCGCTCGTCACCGACCGGGCGGAACCTGTGCTGGCGGCGGCAGGCGGGTTGCACCGGTATCGACTGGGCGGGCAGGGCAAGCCGGGCGACCTGACGCTGCGACCGTTTTTTGCGCAGCATGACAACCGCACCGCGGTCTATTTCCGCCGGTTCGGCACCGCCGAGTGGCCGACTGCGCAGCTCGCCTGGGCGCGTGCGTCGCAGGAGCGGGCGGCGCTGGCCGCGCGGACGGTCGATGTCATCCGACTGGGCGAGCAGCAGCCCGAGGTCGACCACGCGTTCGCCGACAGCGGCAACTCTGCGGCGGTGTCGCATGTCGCCGACCGTAGCCGCAACGTGAACATCGGATATTTCGAATTCGACCTGGCGGTCGCGCCGGGGCCGCTGACGCTGCAGGTCGAATATGGCGGCGGACAGCGCAACAAGGATTTTCGGATCTCGGTCGACGGTATGCCGTTGGCGCGCGAGCGGCTCACGGGTGACGTCACCGCCGCCCGCAACGTCCGGACCTATACGCTGCCGCCCGAAACCACGCGCGGCAAGTCGAAAATCCGCGTCCGCTTCGAGTCCGACACATGGCAGGGGGTCGAGGTCTATACGGTGCGGACGATGCGATCCGAGACGATCTGACCGATACGCCGGTCGATAGGCCCCGGGGGATTTCAGGCTGGTCGGTTAGGCCCGGGAGCGGTATCGCGCCGTCCCGCGGATCGTCGATCGGAGACGTCATGAAGGTTGCGATCATTGGTGCAGGAATTGCGGGCCTGAGCTGTGCGCTGCGACTCCAGCAGGACGGCTGCGAGGTGACACTGTTCGACAAGGGACGCGGGGCGGGTGGTCGGATGGCGACGCGGCGGATCGAGACGCCCGGCGGCATGATCGCGTTCGACCATGGCGCGCAATATCTGACGATGCGCGACCCGGATTTCGTGGCGGCGATGCAGGGCTGGGCGGCGGCGGGCGTCGTCGCGCGCTGGCCCGCGGCGGGGCCCGATGCCTGGGTCGGGACGCCGGGGATGAACGCGATCGTCGGGCATCTCGCCGCGCAGGCGGACGTCCGCTGGAACACCCAGGTCACCGGGCTGCGCAGGACGACGGCGGTATGGCAGGTCGATCCCGGCGACGCGGCGCTGTTCGACAGCGTCGTCGTCGCGATCCCTGCGGAACAGGCGGCGGCGCTCCTCGCACCGCATGACGCGGCGATGGCGCGCGTCGCGACGGACAGCCGGTCTGCGCCGTGCTGGACGGCGATGTTCGCGTTCGAGACGCCGCTATCGATTCCCGACGATGTGCTGAAGGATCGCGGCATCATCGGCTGGGCCGCGCGCAACAGCGCGAAACCCGGACGCGATGGTCCGGAGGCCTGGGTCGTCCAGGCGACGCCAGACTGGTCCCGCGATCATCTGGAAGACGCGGCGGAGACGGTGGTCGATCAGCTGCAGGCGGCGCTCGCCGCGCAGTGTGCCGACGCGCTGCCCGTGCCGATCGTCCGTGTCGGTCATCGTTGGCGCTATGCCCGCGCCGCGGCAGGCGAGTCCGCCTGTCTGTGGAATGCGGGCGAACGGATCGGGGCAGCGGGCGACTGGCTGCTGGCGCCGCGGATCGAGAGCGGCTGGCTCTCCGGCCGACGCCTTGCCGAGCAGATGCTGGCAGACGCGTAAAGACGCATTCCGGCGCCGCGCCCGGTCGTCACGCGGACCACGCATCGAAGTGATCGGGCCATGGTCCGGCGCATGAAAATTGCCGCGAACCTTTGCGCGGCAGGCATTATCGGTTAACGGGGCCGCATGGCCACCCGTCCGCAGACCCTCTACGAAAAGATCTGGGCATCGCACGTCGTCGAACGGCGCGACGATGGCACCTGCTTGATCTATATCGATCGCCACCTCGTTCACGAGGTGACCAGCCCACAGGCGTTCGAAGGCCTGCGCGTCGCCGGGCGGCGGGTGCGGCGGCCCGATCTGACGCTGGCGGTGCCCGACCACAATCTGCCGACGACCGCACGCGTCGACGCCGCGGGCGTGCCGCTGCCGATCGCCGATCCCGAAAGCGCGCAGCAGCTCGACGCGCTCCGTCGCAACACGACCGAGTTCGGGATCGACTATATCGACGCGACCGCGGTGCAGCAGGGGATCGTGCATGTGGTGGGGCCCGAGCTCGGCTTCACGCTGCCCGGATCGACGCTGGTCTGCGGCGACAGCCACACCTCGGCGCATGGTGCGCTCGGCGCGCTCGCCTTCGGGATCGGCACCAGCGAGGTCGAGCATGTGCTCGCCACGCAGACTTTGTTGCTGAGCCAGTCGAAGACGATGGAGGTCCGCGTCGACGGCACGCTGGGCTTCGGCGTCAGCCCCAAGGACGTGATCCTCGCGATCGTCGGGCGGCTCGGCGCCGCGGGCGGGACGGGTCACGTGATCGAATATACCGGCGACGTCATCCGCGCGATGTCGATCGAGGGGCGGCTGACCGTCGCCAACATGTCGATCGAGGCGGGGGCCCGGGCCGGCCTCGTCGCGCCGGACGAGACGACCTTCGCCTATATCAAGGGCCGGCCGATGGCGCCGAGCGGCGAGGCGTGGGAGCGCGCGCTGGCCTGGTGGCGGACGCTGCCGAGCGATGCGGCGGCGACCTATGACAAGACGGTCGTGCTGCAGGCGAGCGATATCGCGCCGGGCCTGACCTGGGGCACCAGCCCCGAGGACGTCGTGCCGATCACCGGCCATGTCCCCGACCCGATGAGCTTTGCCGACCCCGCCAAGCAGGCGGCGGCGCGCAAGTCGCTCGACTATATGGGGCTGACGCCGGGTACCGCGATGCAGGACGTCGCGATCCAGCATGTCTTCATCGGCAGCTGCACGAACAGCCGGATCGAGGATCTGCGCGCGGCTGCGGCGATCGCGAACGGCCGACGGGTTGCCGATGGTGTCCGCGCGCTGGTGGTCCCCGGATCCGGCCTCGTGAAGCGTCAGGCCGAGGCCGAGGGGCTCGACCGGATCTTCACCGGCGCGGGCTTCGAATGGCGCGAGCCTGGCTGCTCGATGTGTCTGGCGATGAATCCCGACAAGGTGCCGCCGGGCGAGCGTTGCGCCTCGACGAGCAACCGCAATTTCGTCGGACGGCAGGGGCCGGGTGCGCGCACGCATCTCGTCTCGCCCGCGATGGCGGCCGCGGCCGCGGTCACGGGCCGGCTGAGCGACGTGCGCGACCTGATGGGACATGAGTTATGAAGCGTGTGATGATGCTGTTGATGGCCGGCGCGGTGATGAGTGGCGTTGCGGCCTATATGGCGGCGGCGCGGACGCTGCCGGGTACCGGTCGTGTCGCCCCGACCGAGACCGGCCCGCGATGAAGCCGGTTTCGACGGTTTCGGGGCGCGCCTATCCCTGGGGGGCGAAGAACGTCGATACCGATGTGATCATCCCCGCGCACTGGCTGAAGACGATCACGCGGACGGGGCTTGGGCGCGGCGCGTTCGAGACGGTCCGCGCGCAGCCGGACAATCTGTTCGACGATCCCCGCTATTCCGGCGCGCCGATCCTGATCGCGGGCGACAATTTCGGCTGTGGGTCGAGCCGCGAGCATGCCGCCTGGGCGCTCGCCGACATGGGCATCGCCGCGGTGATCGCGCCGAGCTTCTCGGACATCTTCTCGGGCAACGCGTTCAAGAACGGCATCATCGCCGTCGTCCTGCCGCAGGATGCGATCGACCGGCTGATCGAGGTTGCACGGACCGACAGCGTGACGATCGACCTCGAATCGATGACCGTCACCACGCCGTTCCAGGACCGCTTCGTCTTCGATCTCGACGCGTTTCGCCGGCAATGCCTGATCGAGGGGCTGGACGAGGTCGGGCTGACACTGGCAAGAGATACCGCGATTTCAAAATTCGAGGAGGCGGTGGCCGAACATCGCCCCTTTCTGGAGAGGGAAAGCGGTTATGCGGGCATTGCTGTCGAAGGCGTCGGGCGGACCTGAAACTCTGATATTGTCGGAACTGCCTGATCCGGTCGCCGCGCCGGGCCAGGTCGTGATCGCCGTCAAGGCCTGCGCGATCAACTTTCCCGACGTGCTGATCATCGAGGACAAATATCAGTTCAAGCCCGAACGCCCCTTTGCACCCGGCGGCGAAATCGCGGGTATCGTCGCCGAGGTCGGTGACGGGGTCGAGGGCTGGGCGGTCGGCGACCGGGCGATCGCGATGCTCGGCCATGGCGGACTGTCCGAAAAGGTCGTGGCCGACCCGGCCAAGCTCTATCGCCTGCCCGAGGGGCGCGACTTTGCCGAGGGCGCTTCGCTGATCCTCACCTATGGCACGACGATCCATGCCTTACTTGACCGCGGGCATCTGAAAGCGGGGCAGACGTTGCTCGTGCTGGGCGCGGCGGGCGGTGTCGGGCTGGCGGCGATCGAGCTTGGCAAGGCATTCGGTGCGCGGGTCGTCGCCGCGGTTTCGTCCGAGGAGAAGGCGGCCGCCGCGCGTGCGGCGGGTGCCGACGAGACGATCGTCTATGCACGCGCGCCGTTCGACAAGGACCAGTCCAAGGCGCTGGCCGAGCAGTTCAAGGCCGCGGTCGGCAAGACGGGTGCCGATGTGATCTACGATCCGGTCGGTGGCGACTATGCCGAGCCCGCGCTGCGCTCGATCGCCTGGGAGGGGCGGTATCTGGTCGTCGGCTTCCCCGCCGGTATCCCGCGGCTGCCGCTCAACCTGACTTTGCTCAAGAGCTGCGATGTGTGCGGTGTGTTCTGGGGTGCGTTCGCTGCCCGTGACCCGAAGGCCAACCAGGCGCATATCGAAACTCTGTTCGAGCTGTGGCGCGACGGCAAGATCGCGCCGCGGGTGACCGAGCGGTTCGCGCTGGAGGACGGTGGCAAGGCGATCGCGAAGATGGCCGCGCGCGCCGCGATCGGAAAGCTGGTCGTCGAACTCGGCTGATGATGTCTCTCGCGCCGGGCCGGTTCAGAGCAGGCGCGAGATCGTCATGACGATCGCCATCCACAGGATCGCGGATGCGGCCGCACCGAGTGCCATGCCATGCGCGATCGAAGGAAATCGACCGCGACCATGACCACCGGCACCGATCGGCGGCGCTGCGGGGTGACGCGATACGGCGGTGTCGGACGGCGGCGAAATGCTCCTTGGATGGCGGCCAGTCATTCTACTCTCCATGCCCGTGCCCTGTGTCACGTGACTGTCTTATAGATGATGGATGTGCCGGCATTGTTCCAGAGCCGCACCAAATTATTGCGGAGCCGTGGACCGCTACCTATCTGCTAAGCTCGACACGCCGGAGGGAACACGTGCGCCATGACGACTTTTGACGATCGCGAGCGATCTTTCGAGGCAAAATTTGCCCGCGACGATGAACTCGCATTCCGTGTCACGGCGCGGCGCAATCGGTTGCTGGGGCAATGGGCCGCGGCCGAGATGCGGCTGACGCGCGAGGAGGGCGACGCCTATGCCACCGCGCTGGTGCATGCCGATCTCGAAGGCGGGGGCGACGACGATGTCGTCCGCAAGCTGGTCGGCGACATGACTGCCGCGGGTCTTGACCATGACGAGGCGACGGTGCGCCGTGCGCTGGCGACGCAGATGATCGAGGCGCGTCGCCAATTGATGGAGGCCCAGTAATCCAATGCCGATGACCGCCGACGATATCCGCACGATGATTCGCGACGCCATTCCTGATGCCGAGGTCGAGATCACCGACCTGGCCGGGGACGGCGATCATTATGCTGCGCGCGTGACCAGCGCGAGTTTTGCCGGGCTGAGCCGGGTGAAGCAGCACAAGAGCGTTTACGACGCGCTGGGAGGCCGCATGGGCGGCGTCCTTCATGCGCTGCAACTGACCACCGTGATTGCATAAGGACGACGACATGACTGACGACACGCACGCGCGCATCGACGCGCTGGTGAAGGCCAACCCCGTGGTACTCTTCATGAAAGGCAGCCCGCTGTTCCCGCAATGCGGGTTTTCGAGCCGCGCGATCGCGATCCTCAACCATCTGGAGGTCGAGTTCGAGAGCGTCGACGTGCTGCAGGACCAGGGCATCCGCCAGGGCATCAAGGCCTATTCGGACTGGCCGACCATCCCGCAGCTGTATGTCGATGGCGAATTTCTCGGCGGATCGGACATCATGATGGAGATGTACGAGAGCGGCGAACTGAAGCAGGTCCTGGACGCGCAGAAGGCGGCAGGCTGAGTATTTGACGAGGCTCTGGATCGCGCGGGGGTATCTGGCCGCCGTGCGGTCGGGGCTTGCAGGGTGCCGGGTGAGGGTGGACCGGTGCGAGACCTGAATGACAGCGACCCGTCCACCCTCCACAAGCGCTGAACGCTCGGTAACGCATCAGACGGTGCAGACGATGTGCCAGTTCGCCCGAGTTGCGGACTTTCGCCGGTCTCGGTGGTTAATCGGCCGCAGCGCCGGCCGCTGATCGTAAAGAAGCCCGACACAGACGGTCATCGGCGTCGATCGCGCGACCGCAAGAAACTGACATTGACTACGACCGTAAACGAGCTGATTACAAGCGTAGTCAGTAAGGAGTGAGTCGTGGCCGAACGGATCAGTGATGCCGAGCACAGCGTCATGGAGGTGCTGTGGGACGAATCCCCGCTGAGCGCGCAGGATGTCGCCGAACGTGTCGACCCGGCGCGCGGCTGGAGTGCCAACACGGTCAAGACGTTGCTCGGGCGACTGATCGCGAAATCGGCGATCACGCATGAGGAGGATGGCCGGCGCTATCTCTATCGTCCGACCGTCGCGCGCGGTGATTATGTCGCGGGCGAATCGCGGCGGCTGATGGACCGGCTGTTCGGCGGCAGGCTGACGCCGCTGGTCGCGCATCTCGCCGAACGCGACGAACTGACCGCGCAGGACATTGCCGAGATCGAGGCGTTGCTGAAGGACCTCAAGGCATGAGCGCGGGGCCCATCCTTTCCGGGGGGATCGGAGACGGCCCCGCCGCCGCCCTTCGGTCGATCGATACGGCGGCGCTCGCGGGCTGGGCGAGCGACGCGCTGATCGCATCGACGCTGCTGATGCTCGTCGTGCTGCTGGTCCGCGCGCCGGTGCGCCGCGCCTTCGGGGCGCAGGTCGCCTATGCGCTCTGGGCACTGCCCGTGTTGCGGCTCGTCCTGCCGTCGATGCCCGAGACCTGGCACGCGGCGGCGACGCCCATTACGCGGGCTGGCGAGACGATCAGCGTTTACATGATCGCGCCCGCTGCAACGGCCGCGACGACGGGGGCAACGATGGCTGCGGCGACACCGGATGTGGTGGAACCGTCGTTCGGCGCTGTCCTTGCGGGACTGTTCGGGGGCGGGCTCGGCAGCGCGCTGGGGGCCGCATGGGCGGTCGGGGCGCTTGGGCTGCTCGTTTGGCATCTGCTTCAGCATCGACGGTTCTGCCGGCGGATGCTCGACAGCGCGGACCGGCTCGACGACCGCGACGGGGTGCGCGTGATCGCCACCGCGGCGGCGCCGGGTCCGCTCGCCTTCGGTCTCGTCCGCCGCTACGTCGCGTTTCCGCGTGATTTCGCGGATCGCTATGACGCGGACGAGTGCGAATTGGCGCTGGCACACGAGATTGGCCATCACCAGCGCGGCGACCTGTTCGCCAACTGGGTGGCGTTGATCGTGCTCGCGCTCCACTGGTTCAACCCGGTCGCCTGGCATGCGTTTCGCCGGTTCCGCGCGGACCAGGAGCTTGCCAACGACGCACGCGTGCTCGCCGGCCGGTCCGCGGTCGACCGCCACATCTATGCCTGTGCGATCGTCAAGGCGGCGCATGGCGGCGCGGTGTCGGCCGCGTGTCACCTCCACACCATCACCGATCTGAAAGGGAGATTGCGCATGTTGACGACTTCTCGGATTTCACGCGGCCGGATCGCGACGGGGGCGGCCTCGGTCGGCCTGCTGGTCGCGACGGGGCTGGCACTGACCGCTTCGGGCACCAAGGCCGCCACGGCGATCCGCGCCGGTGTCGAGGACCGCGTGGCGCCGGTCGCCCCGGCGGCGCCCCTGCCACCTCTGCCATCTATGCCAGTCTTGACCCCGGTCGCACCCGTAGCGCCTGTCGCGCCCGCTGCGCCGCTTACCGCACGCCCCGCCGATGCGCGTCAGGTCACGACGATCGTCACGCGCGACGGCAAGACCGTCAGCACGCGGGTCATCCGTGCGAAGCCGGGCAGCACGATCGTTGCGTCGGAGATGGTCCCCGAGGTGACCGAACGCACCTGCGTCGATGGCAAGGACGGGCCGGGCAAGCACTATGTGATCGACCGGACCGATGGCGGCGTGCGCAAGATGGTCATCTGCACCAATCGCATCGAACAGGCCGCCGCCGACGCCGCGACCGCCGCAATCAACAGCCGTGAGATCGAGGCGAGCGCCTACGCCTCCGCACTCGCCAGTCTGAAAATCGCGCGGGCGTCGATCGAGAAGAACGCCGACATGACCGCCGCGCAACGCCGCGAGGCGCTTGCCGGCATCGACGAGGGTCTGGCCGAGGTCCAGGCGGACATGGCCAAGCGCGATTGAGCCGGGTTCCGGGGTAGGGCGGTGCCTGCGGCCCTGGATCCTGACTTTCGTCCGAATGACGGGATCGGAGTGGTATTACAGGGTCGGGCGGCGGGGTCTCGGGTTCGGGTCTTGCCATGCGCGCCGCCAGCCGCCATTTCGGGGGCATGGCTGAGCATCCGACCGGCATCCCGATCCAGCTCGAGCCGCTCGTCGTCCGCGTGCTCGCGCCGAACGCGTCGCCCTATACCTTCACTGGCACGCAGACGTATATCGTCGGGACGACCGCGCTGGCGGTGATCGATCCCGGGCCCGACGATCCCGCGCATCTCGATGCCTTGCTGCGAGTGATCGATGGCCGCCCCGTCGCCGCGATCGTCGTCACGCATCATCACCGCGACCATAGTCCGGCGACGCGCCCGTTGCAGGCCGCGACCGGCGCGCCGATCGTCGGCGCCGCCGCGTTCGCGCCCGGTGTCGCGGCCAATAGTTCGTTCGACGCGCTCTATGCACCCGATCGCGTGCTGGCGGACGGTGAGACGGTCGGCGCGGCGGGCTGGACGCTCGAGGCGATCGCAACGCCGGGCCACACGTCGAACCATCTCGCCTTCGCCCTGCGCGAGAGCGGGGCGCTGTTCTCGGGCGATCACGTCATGGGCTGGTCGACCAGCGTCGTCGTGCCGCCCGATGGCGACATGACCGACTATATGGCGAGCCTCGAGCGGCTGCTGGGACGCGACGACCGTGTCTATTATCCAGGGCATGGCGAGGCGATCGAGCGGCCGCAGCGGCTGGTGCGCGGGATGCTCGGCCACCGCAAGCAGCGCGAGGGGCAGATCCTCCGTCTGCTGCGCGAGGCGCCGCGGGGTGTCGCGGCGCTGGTCGAGCGCATGTATGTCGGACTCGATCCGCGGCTGGTGCCGGGCGCCGAGGGATCGGTGCTGGCGCATCTGTATGATCTGCGCGGTCGCGGGCTGGTCGGCGAGACGGAAGGGGATGGTGCATGGCGGATGGCGTGAACGAGGACAGCCGCGGCACGGAGTCTGCGCGGCGTGGCGGGGTCGGGTCGTTCCTGGCCAAGGCGGCGGGGGTGCTGGTGCTGCTCGCGCTGGCCGCGCTGATCGCGCTGTGGGGCGTGCAGCGGTACGTGCAGAGCCGGCTGACGCCCGACCCGACGACGATCGCGAGTGCGAGCTTGGAGGGGCTGCGCGAACAGAACCGGCTGTCGACCTTTGCCGCGCGGTTCGTCGCGGTGGTGACGTCGCGCCAGTCGCAACTGGGTTTCACCACCGAGAAGACGCTGATCATGCCGGGAATGGTCCGCTATGAGGTCGACCTCGGCAAGCTGTCGCAGCGCGATGTCGCCTGGGATGCCGCGACGCGGACGCTCGCGGTGCGATTGCCGCCGGTCGAGGTGGAGGGGCCGCAAATCGACCTCAATGCGCTGCGCGAATATGGTTCGGGCGGTGTGCTGGCGACGCTGACCGATGCGGAGAAGCGGCTCGACACCGCCAACCGGCGCGCGGGCCAGATCGAGCTGGTCCGCCAGGCGCGCGAGCCCGCGATGATCCGGCTGGCGCGCGACGCGACGCGGCGTGCGGTCGAGCGTAGCTTCGCGATGCCGCTGCGCGCGGCGGGAGTGGATGCGACCGTCAGCGTGCGCTTCGCCGACGAGGCGCAGGCGTCGACCGAGCGATGGGACACGTCGCGTTCGCTGCAGGACGTGCTAGGGAACCGCAACTAAACCGGGATACGACAATGGAACTCCACCAGAATTTTGCGGGCATCGACATTCGCGGCGAGATCGAGCGGCTCCGCAAGGAGAAGAACGCGATCATCCTCGCGCATTATTACCAGAAGCCCGAATTGCAGGACATTGCCGATTTCGTCGGCGACAGCCTCGACCTGTCGCGCAAGGCGGCGGCGACAGAGGCGGATGTCATCGCGTTCTGCGGCGTGCGGTTCATGGCGGAGACCGCCAAGATCCTGTCGCCCGACAAGATCGTCGTGCTGCCCGACATGGATGCCGGCTGCAGCCTCGAGGACAGCTGTCCCCCCGAACAGTTCGCTGCGTTTCGCGCCAAGCATCCCGATCACATCGCGCTGACGTACATCAACTGCTCGACCGAGGTGAAGGCGCTGTCCGACATCATCGTGACGTCCTCGTCGGCCGAGAAGATCCTGTCGCAGCTGCCCGCGGACCAGAAGATCATCTTCGGCCCAGACCGCAATCTCGGCGGCTATCTGGTCCACAAGACCGGGCGCGAGATGCTGTTGTGGCCGGGCGTGTGCATCGTCCACGAGGCGTTCAGCGAAAGCGAGCTGCTCAAGCTCAAGGCCGCCAATCCGGGCGCGCCGATCGTCGCACATCCCGAATGCCCGCCGATCATCCTCGACCATGCCGATTATATCGGGTCGACGCGCGGCATCCTCGACTATGCGATCGCGATGCCCGGCGACACGCTGATCGTCGCGACCGAGCCGCATATCATCCACCAGATGGAAAAGGCGTTGCCGAACAAGCGCTTCATCGGTGCGCCCGGCGCCGACGGTAACTGTAACTGCAATATCTGCCCGTACATGGCGCTCAACACGATGGAGAAGCTGTACGTTGCGCTGCGCGATCTGTCGCCGCGGATCGAGATCGAGGAGGGGCTGCGGCTCCAGGCGAAGAAGAGCCTCGATGCGATGCTGGCGATGGCCTCGGGCACGGTCGGGATGGGCGATCTCGGCCCGGCGCAGACGAGCGGGCTGCGTTCGTGAGCGCTGCGCTGGCGGGCTTCGACATTGATAGGTTCGTCGCTGCGACGCTGGCCGAGGATCTGGGGACGATCGGCGACATCACCTCTGCGGCGGTGATCCCCGCCGAGGCGCGCTTTGCCGGGGTGATGGACAGCCGCGACGCGATCACCGTCGCCGGTCTCGCCCTCGCCGATGCATTCTTCCGCGCGCTCGATCCCGAGGTCCGGATCGAGCATCTCGTTGAGGACGGTCAGGCGGTCGCCGCGGGTACCGAGCTGATGCGGATCGAGGGCCGCGCGCGTGCGATGCTGACCGCCGAGCGGTCCGCGCTGAATACGGTCCAGCACCTGTCGGGTGTGGCGACGATGACGCGGGCCTATGTCGATCGGATGCAGGGCACCGGCGCCATCCTGCTCGACACGCGCAAGACGCTCCCCGGGCTGCGCGTGCTCGAAAAATACGCGACCCGCATGGGCGGTGCGCAGAACCACCGCATGGGGCTGTGGGATGCGGCGATGATCAAGGACAATCATGTCGCGGTCGCCGGCGACGTCGGCGAGGCGGTGCGCCGGGCGAGGGATGCGGGCATCGCGCAGATCATCGTCGAGGTCGACCGGGTCGACCAGATCGAGCCCGCGCTGGCGGCGGGGGCGACGCACCTGCTGCTCGACAACATGCCGCCCGACATTCTCCGCGGCGCGGTCGCGCTGGTCGATGGCCGCGTGCCAACCGAAGCATCGGGCGGCGTGTCGCTCGACACGATCCGCGCGATCGCCGAGAGCGGGGTCACCTATGTCTCGGTCGGACGGCTGACCCAGTCCGCGCCCGCCGCCGATATCGGGCTCGATTTCGCGACGCTTTAACTGGCGCGCGGGCAGAGACGCGGTATCGTGCCGCCACGACATGATCGCGAAGTGAACAGGGTGAAAATGCGTCCCAAATCCGTTGTATTGGCCGAATGGCTGTATCTCGCCTCGATCGGTCTGCTGATCGCGGTCAGCGTGCTGACCTGGGATGCCGCGGTTGCGCAGGGCGGCTTCGCACTGGCGGCAGGGGTAACGGCGTTCGGTGTCGGACTGTCGCTGCTGCTGCTGATCCTGACGACGCGCAGGGGTAGCCGGGTTGCCCTGTGGCTGCTCGTCGCGCTGACGGTGCTCGGCGCGGCTGGGGTGATGCTGCAGGTCGCGACGGGGGTGCTCGCGACGGGGCTGATCGGGATGCTGACGATCGCGCAGCTCGTGCTGACGATCCTGCCGATCGTCCTGCTGTTCCGGCCCCGAGCGCGCGCCTGGTTCGACGAGGTCGCGGACCGCGGCATCGACGACGATGCCGAGGAGGAGATCGAGGCATGACACGGATGAACCGGCTCGCGGGCATGATCATCGTCGCCGGGCTGTCGGCGCCGGGCATTGCCGCGGCGCAGGCCTATAGCTGTTCGGCGCCCATCGGCGGCACCGACCGCGTCCGCCCCGACCTGCCGTCCGCGCGCGAACCCGCGCGGATCCTGCCGATCGCTAGCTATACGCTCGCCATCACCTGGGCCCCGCAATATTGCCGCGAGAAGGGCGACCAGCCGAGCGCGCGGTTCCAGTGCGGGGCGGGCAACCGGTTCGGCTTCACGCTCCACGGCCTGTGGCCCGACGGCGCGGGCAAGACCTGGCCGCAATATTGCCGCGCGACCGCGATCGTCCCGCAGGCAGTGATCAAGCGCCAGCTCTGCACGACGCCGTCGGCGCAGCTGATCCAGCATGAATGGGCCAAGCACGGGACCTGCATGCCGGGCTATCAGCCCGCACGCTATTTCCGCCAGTCGAGCCGCCTCTACGCCAAGCTGCGCTATCCCGACATGGACACCCTGTCGCGAAGCCCGCTGACCGCCGGGCAGTTCGCCACGGCGATGGCGAAGGCCAATCCCGGCCTTAACGCGGCAATGATGCGGGTTACGACGACCAAGCAGGGCTGGCTCGACGAGCTATGGATCTGTCTCGACACCGCCTTCCGTTACAAGCGCTGCCCCGCGCACGCAGGCGGGGTCGCGCAGGGCACGCCGATCAGGATCTGGCGCGGCGAGACCTGACCCGCACTCAGCCCGCGAGCGTTACGGTCGAGGGGTGGTGCTTGTCGAGGTGACGCTTGATGATCCGCAGGTTGCGCGTGTTCGATCGGAACATGAAATCCGCGGCGTCGCCGACGAACGGCACCAGCCCGAGCGCTGCGTCGAACCCGACATTGCCCATCATCCGGGCAAGTTGGAACTTCGACATGCCGAGGTTGCGCGCCTCCCAGACGAGCCAGCTCCCCATCAGCGCACCGATCAGGTCGCCGACGACGGGGATCAGACCGACGATCGCATCGAGCCCGATCGGGCGGTTGATCCCGGGGACCATGAACGCACGTTCGAGAATGCGCTCTAGCGCCTCGACCCGGGCGCGGACCGAGGCCGGGTCCTGACCGATCGCGAAGCTGCTGGCCAGCGTGGCGGGATCGATGCGAGTGGCATTGTTGGTCATGCGACTCACTTGGTGTCGGGACGAAGCCTGTTCAACGGGTGCCACGCGCGGCTGTTCGGCTGCCATTGTTGCAGCCGCGTCGCGACCAGCGACCAGCGGAGCGGCCGTGCGAGCGGAATGAAGGGCACGTCCTCGTTCAGCGCGGCATCGGCCGCCGCAATCCGCTGGCTGCGTTCGGTAAGCGTCGGTGCCGCACGCGCCGCGTCGAGTGCCGCTTGCGCGGGGGCGCTGCAGACGATGCACGCGTTCGCCAGATACCAGCGCGCGCTGTCATAGGGCGCCACCAGGTCGATCAGCCGCAGATCGGCGGGGGCGTCGATCGCGACGCGCTCGGGCAGGATGCCGATCCGGAGCAGGGCGGCGGCAACATGCGCGTAGAGGATCGTCGCGCCGGATCCGGCGGGCAGCGCGATCCGCATCGCGATCGGCCCGCTCTGCGCCTGCTCGCGCCATGTCGCGACCCGTAACCGGGCACCCGCGCGGCGCTCGTCCTGGTTCAACAGCGTCCATGACGGCACCTGCGGAAGCCCGGCGGAGTCGAGCGGTTCGGCGAGGATGCGGTCGGCCGCCTCCCAATTGGGGGCGATCGCGGTGGTCAGCGCGGTGCGATCGATCGCCTGCGAGATCGCCGCGCGGTTCGCCGCCTCGGCAAGGAAGCCCGTCCGCGAAACGATCGCGAGCCCGAACAACCCGACTGCGGGGTCGACCCGGATCGCGGCGGGGGTGATATCAGCCGTCGCGAGAAGCGGCCAGTCCGCGAAGCTGCCGCCGCTGACCAGGTCCGAGTCGCGATGCGCAAACCGCGCGATCGCCCGCGCGGCGCGCTCGCCGATCAGGCGGACATCACGCTCTGGCTGCATCTCGAGCTGGTCTTCGGGGTCGGCGCGGTTGAGATCATAGACCGGGCGCAACAGCGGCGCGGCGCCGGGCTGGGCGATGCGGAACGGGCCGCTGCCGCTGGGCGAGCGCAGACGCAGCAGCGCGAGTTCGGGCTGTGCGAACAGCTTGAGCAGGTCGGGACGCGGCCGAGACAACCGGACCTCGATCACCTGCGGCGTCATCACGACGATCTCGTCGACCGCGCTGAGAAAGGGGGCGAGCGGATTGCGCGATGCCGGCACGATCTGGCGTTTGAGCATCGTGACGATCTGGTCCGCGGTGATGCGGCTACCGTCGCTCCACGTGGCTTCGCGCAGGCGGAAAATATAGCTCATGCCATCATCGATGACGATCCAGCGTTCGGCCAGGCCGGGCTCGATCTGGCCGGCAGCATCGAACCGGACCAGCCCCTGCGCCGTCGAATCGATCAGCAGGCGCGAGGGGAGGTCGATCGGGCCCCGGCGGGCATCCGCGGCAGCGGGCACGCCGCCGATCGCGCTGACGACGACAGCCCCCGAGTCGCGGCGCCGGTTGCAGGCGGCCGGTGCGAAGAGCAGCGCGGCGGCACAGGCAAGCGTGATGGTGCGGACGGCGGGACTCGAACCCGCACTCCAGGGGAGGGAGATTTTAAGTCTCCTGCGTCTACCGGTTTCGCCACGTCCGCACACGGGAGTCAGAAAGACGAGGTCGAGCGCAGGGTCAACCCATGTTGGACCCGCAGGTGCCGCTCAATCGACGTTAAGACGCGAGCGCATTTCCTTGCCGGGCTTGAAATAGGGGACGCGCTTGGCATCGACGGCGACGACTTCGCCGGTCCGGGGATTGCGCCCGGTCCGCGCATCGCGCGCGCGCGTGGAAAATGCGCCGAAGCCGCGCAGTTCGACCCGGCCGTCGGCGGCCAGCCGCTTCGATATCTCGTCGAAGAAACACGAGACGATCAATTCGACCTCGCGCGGCTCCAGGTCCGGATGCGCATCGGTCAGTTTTTGAACAAGCTCAGATCTAATCATGGTAACGAGCCCCCGCCCATATGTGATAATACTGATTTAGGTCAGTAATTGGGGCGATAGCACCAAATGAGTTTCAAGCCAAAAGCAAAAGGGACCGAAATGCATCGAGCATCCCGGTCCCAATTCGCTTACTTCTTTTCGGCTTCCGTGCGGGCCTTGAGAGCCTCGCCCAGGATGTTGCCGAGGGTCGCGCCGGAGTCCGACGAACCATACTGAGCGACAGCCTGCTTCTCTTCCGAGATCTGCATCGCCTTGATCGAGAAGGTCGGCTTCTTCGAACGATCGAAGCCCGTCACCATCGCGTCGAACTTCTGGCCGACCTGGAAACGCTCCGGACGCTGCTCGTCGCGATCGCGACCCAGATCCGTGCGCTTGATGAAGCCGGTTGCGCCATCGTCGCCCTGCTGCACTTCGAGGCCCGCGTCGCGGACTTCGAGAACGGTGACCGTGACGATCGCGTTCTTGTTCAGCTTGTCGCCTGCTGCTGCGATGCCGCCGGCCGAAGGCCCGCCGCGCTCGAGCTGCTTCATGCCGAGCGAGATACGCTCCTTCTCAGCGTCGATGTCGAGCACGACGGCCTCGACGGTCTCACCCTTGCGATGCAGGTTGAGCGCGTCCTCGCCCGAAACGCCCCAGGCGATGTCGGACATGTGGACCATGCCGTCGACATCGTTGTCGAGGCCGATGAACAGACCGAATTCGGTCGCGTTCTTGACTTCGCCCTCAACGGTCGAGCCGATCGGATGCGCGGCAGCGAAGGCCTCCCACGGATTGGCCTGAGCCTGCTTGAGGCCGAGCGAGATGCGACGCTTCTCGGAATCGACTTCGAGGACCATGACGTCGACTTCCTGCGAGGTCGACACGATCTTGCCCGGATGGACGTTCTTCTTGGTCCAGGACATTTCCGACACGTGGACGAGGCCTTCGATGCCCGCTTCCAGCTCGACGAACGCACCATATTCGGTGATGTTCGTGACGCGGCCGGTGAGCTTTGCGCCAACCGGATA
Organism: Sphingomonas sp. BK481; assembly: GCF_014194875.1. Classification (NCBI taxonomy): domain Bacteria; kingdom Pseudomonadati; phylum Pseudomonadota; class Alphaproteobacteria; order Sphingomonadales; family Sphingomonadaceae; genus Sphingomonas; species Sphingomonas sp. BK481. The sequence continues at coordinate 41,033 of NZ_JACIAP010000008.1, forward strand.
CTTGACCATCGCGCCATCCCAGGGATCGCTCTCCAGCTGCTTCATGCCGAGGCTGATGCGCTGGGTGTCCTTGTTGATGCGGATGATCTGCACCTTGACGGTGTCGCCGATGTTCAGGACTTCGCTCGGGTGACCGACGCGCTTGTAGCTGAGATCGGTGACGTGCAGCAGGCCATCGATGCCGCCGAGGTCAACGAACGCACCGTAATCGGTGATGTTCTTGACGACGCCGTCGATGATCTGGCCCTCGGCCAGGCTCAGGATCAGGCCCGAACGCTGCTCTGCGCGCGTCTCTTCGAGAACGGCGCGACGCGACACGACGATGTTGCCGCGCTTGCGGTCCATCTTCAGGATCTGGAACGGCTGGGGGATGTCCATCAGCGGGGTGACGTCGCGCACGGGGCGGATGTCGACCTGCGAGCCCGGCAGGAACGCGACGGCGCCGTTCAGGTCGACGGTGAAGCCACCCTTCACGCGGCCGAAGATCACGCCCTCGACGCGGGTCGTCTTCGAGAATTCGGTTTCCAGCTTGTCCCATGCGGCTTCGCGGCGCGCACGGTCGCGGCTGAGCATCGCTTCGCCATGGACGTTCTCGACGCGGTCGACATAGACTTCGACTTCGTCGCCGACCTTCAGGTCAGCCTTCTGGCCCGGCGCTGCGAATTCGCGAAGCGGCACGCGGCCTTCCGACTTCAGACCGACGTCGATGACGGCCATGTCGTTCTCGATGCCGGTCACGGTGCCATGCACCACGCGGCCCTCGAAGCTGTCGGCGTCGCCGAGCGTCTCGTTCAGCATCGCGGCGAAATCGTCGCGCGACGGCATTACCTGGGTTGCCATAGAATTCAGTAATCCTAGTCTGTTTCCGGCCAAGCGGTTGGATCCGCTGGTCTTGGCCTTCGTTGCCGCGACGACCGAACGCCGGCACGGCATCCGGACGGCACGAGGCGCAGAGGATGTAGACGCTGAATGCGAAAACGGCGCGTGAGACTCAAAGGTCTCCGCGCCTTCCTCCACGAGCATCGCTCGCCGGACGCTCCTGTGTAGCGGAAACCCCGTCTCGGAGCAAGTTCGCCGCTGCAGCGTTAGGGGCGGCTCACAACAGGAGCGAAGATTTGAGCGAACGCGGCATTCTCGTGCTGGGCTGGATCGCCACGGCGACGGCGATCGTGATGTACCTGTCGTATATCGACCAGATCATGCTGAACCTGGCCGGGCAGAAGGGGTCGGTGGTCCAGCCGTTCGCGACGATGGTCAATTGCGGACTCTGGGTGGCGTATGGCGTGCTGAAGCCGAAGCGCGACTGGCCGATCGCGGTGGCGAACTTCCCGGGGGTGGTGCTGGGGGCGATTACGCTGGCGACGGCTTTGTAACGGGCGTCTGAGCGCCTCCTTGTTCTCCCGCGAAGGCGGGAGCCTAGTCTGGGTCCCCGCCTTCGCGGGGAAACAGCGTTGTTTTACGGTACACTAGCCCAACCAAAAGCCACCCCGGCGAAGGCCTGGGCCCAGTTGGGGGACGTCGCTAACCAAGGGCAGCGCTCCGTTACTGCGACCTTTCCGACTGGGCCCCGGCCTTCGCCGGGGTGGTTTTCCCCTCTTGGTGAGCGAGAGGTCTAACCCGCCTTCTTCGCCCGCTGCGCCTCGACCAGCGCCACCGCGCGCTGCACCGACGCTTCGATCGACAGGAAGCTCGTATCGAGCAACGCCGCGTCCGCCGCCATCACCAGCGGTGCGATCGAGCGGCCGCTGTCGCGCGCATCGCGCGCGCGAATGTCCGCCAGCACGCGGTCCTTGCTCGCCGTCCCGCCACGCGCCTGCAGCTCCGCATGGCGCCGCTGCGCGCGGATATTGGGGGTCGCCTTCACGAACAGCTTGGCATCCGCATCGGGCGCGATGACCGTGCCGATGTCGCGCCCGTCAAGGATCGCGCCACCCGCCTGTGCGGCAAACCGCTTCTGCCGCTGCATCAGCGCCGCGCGGACCAGCGGGTGTGCGGACACGATCGAGGCCATTGCCCCGACATCGTCGTCGCGCAGCGCCGGGTCGGTCATCATCGCATCGTCGAAATCGCACGCGGCGACCGCATCGGCCTCCTGTTCGGGATCCAGCCCCATCCGCGCCACGTTCAGCGCGACCGCGCGGTAGAGCAGGCCGGTATCGAGATAGGGGAGGCCGTAATGCTTCGCCAAGGCGCGCGCGATCGTGCCCTTGCCCGATGCCGCCGGACCGTCGACTGCGATGATCATCTTATTCCCCCTTGCCGGTAAGCGCGTCGAGCGACCGGAAGAACACGGGATAGCTCGTCGCCACCGGCGATATGTCGTCGATCGTGATGGGCTCGGCGCTGCCAAGTCCAGCCACCACCATGCTCATTGCGATGCGATGATCGAGTTTCGAGGCGACCCGAGCGCCACCGCGAATCGCCGCCCCGCCCGAACCGGTGATCGCCATGCCGTCTTCGAATTCCTCGCACACCACGCCGCACGCCTCGAGCGCGATCCGCATCGTCGTGATGCGGTCCGATTCCTTCACCCGCAGCTCGTGCGCGCCCCTGGCGACGGTCGTGCCGGACGCAAACGCCGCGGCGACGAACAGCACAGGATATTCGTCGATCATGCTCGGCGCGAGATCGGCGGGCACCTCGATCGCGGTCAGCGCGGCATGGCGGACGCGCAGATCGGCGACGGGCTCGCCGCCGACGGTCCGCGGATCGAGCTCGGTGATGTCCGCGCCCATCATGCGCAGCGCCGTGACGATGCCGATCCGTGTCGGGTTCAGCCCGACATTGCGCACGACGATGTCCGACCCCGGCACGATCGACGCCGCGACCAGCCAGAAGGCTGAGGACGACGGATCGCCCGGCACGACGATATCCTGCGGGGTCAGCTCCGCCTCGCCGGTGATCGAGATCACGCGGCCCTGGTCCGTTTCCTCGACGGTCAGCTTGGCGCCGAACCCGGTCAGCATCCGCTCGCTGTGATCGCGCGTCGCGACCGGCTCGATCACCGTGGTGATGCCGGGCGTGTTGAGCCCCGCCAGCAGGATCGCCGACTTCACCTGTGCCGACGCGACCGGCAGCGTGTAGGTGATCGGCACCGCGGGGCAGATCCCGCGCACCATCAGCGGCAGCTTGCCGCCGGGCGACGCGGTGATGTCCGCGCCCATCTGCGACAGCGGCTCGATCACGCGGCCCATCGGCCGTCCCGACAGCGAGGCGTCGCCGGTGAAGGTGCAGGTGATCGGGTGGCTCGACACCAGCCCCATCAGCAATCGCGTCGAGGTGCCCGAATTGCCCATCTCGAGTGCGGTCGCGGGCTGGAGCAGCCCGCCGACGCCGACGCCGTCGACGACCCAGATGCCGTCGTCCTGCCGCTCGATCGTCGCGCCCATCGCGCGCATCGCCGCCGCGGTGGCGAGCACGTCCTCGCCCTCGAGCAGGCCGGTGATCCGGCTGGTTCCGACCGCGAGGCTCGCGAACATCAGCGCACGGTGGCTGATCGACTTGTCGCCGGGAACCGCGATCGAACCGGTCAGCGGACCGCGCGCGACGACGTCCAGCGGTTGGGGGAGGGGGTGTGTCATGGGGCCGGGCTTTTGACAGTGGCCTTGCGCTATGGCAAGGCGCGCCCACTTTGCGGGGGCATCCCCCACAATCTATCCATTCGAAAGGTTCTATCGGCATGATCAAGCCGGAATGGGGCACGAAGCGTTCGTGTCCGAAATGCGCGACGCGTTTCTACGACCTCGAAAAGGCCGACCCCGTCACCTGCATCGAATGCGGGTATGCGTGGGAGCCCGAGCCGATCCTGAAGTCGAAGCAGCCGCTGCCGTTCGAGGTCGCCAAGCCCGACACCAAGAAGCCCGACGCGGATCTCGAGGGTGACGAGGAAGAGGATATCGCCTCGATCACCGGCGAGGACGAAGAGCCGTCCGCGGACGACGAAGTCGATCTGGGCGGCGACGACGACCTCGGCGTCGAGACGCCGCAGGACGAGCACGAGCGTTGAGATAAAGAAATTTGGCAGGCGGCGTTTACGCCGCTTGCCAACCCGGGCGGCTCCGGTTAGTGAGCCGCCTCCCAACGGGAATGGGGCCGTAGCTCAGCTGGGAGAGCGTTCGCATGGCATGCGAAAGGTCAGGGGTTCGATCCCCCTCGGCTCCACCATTCTCGTTAAGCCGTTGAAATCACGGTAAACCATTGGGAAACATAGGGCTTTTACAGGCGTCTAGTACAAAGGTACGAGGACGAAAGCCTATGTGTTCCTACCTCCACAGAGCGCCCAACGGGGTGTATTATTTCCGCATGGGGATACCTGCGGACCTGCGTCCCTTCATGGCGGGCAAGCGGGAGATAAAGCGTTCGCTAGGTCTAAAGGACCGTGACGCCGCTAAAGCCGTGATACCTGATATGACGAAGACGGCTTACGGCTTGCTCAAGCAAGCTGAGCGGGATCGAGATGCGGCTGCAAAGCCTGCTCCTAAGCCTATGCCTGCTAAGTCTGCCGCTCAGATTGACCGGGATCGACAGCGTTGGGAGCATGAGCAAGAGCAAGCCGACTATGCCGCTGACGCTACATTCGCTGCTGACATGGAGCATGAAGCTCTAGGCCCGATCATGGACGCGCTTAGCGAGGGCAGGGAGGCTGACGCTTCCCCGGCTGAGGTGGCTAGGGCTGGGCGCTTGCTAGTCCTGCATGAGCGGGAGAGGGCAGGGGCGGAACGGGAAGCCCTGATAAATAGCCTTCATGCTCGCTACGGACAAAAGGCCCGCGCATCAGAAAACCAAATTCAAGCCGTTGAATGCGACTCGCCTACCGGGTCCGGTCTGTATCTCGACAAGGATATCCTAGATCGCTGGGCTGCTGAGCGTGGCGTCGTAGCCAAGGGCAAGGATACCCATGAGGCTGTAGCCCGTTGGTTCTATGAGCGGACTGAGCGCAAGCCGGTCGAGCGAATCACTAGACAGGACGTGCTGGCGTTCAAAGACAAGCTGCTTGCTGAGGGGCAGACAGTCGCCAATACGAACATGAAGCTATCCCGGCTGCGGACGCTGCTAGGCTGGGCATACCAGAATGATCTAGCGGCATCGAACGTAGCTGAGGGCATTAGTGTCAAGGTTGCCGATGGCGGCAAGATGCAGCGCCAACCGTTTTCCCTGTCCGATTTGCAGGCCATCTTTTCCAGCCCGGTCTATGCCAATGGCGAGCGCCCTAAGGGCGGCAGGCTTGAAGCTGCATATTGGCTACCGCTGCTCGGTCTATTCACCGGGGCGCGCCTAGAGGAAATTGGACAGCTTCGCGTGTCGGACGTGCAGCGTAAGGAGTATCCCGATCAAGACGGCAAGATGCTGTCAGGTTGGTTCCTTCACATCACTGGCGCTACCGATGACAAGGGGCAAGATAACCGTATCAAGAATGCGGCCAGCGAAAGGTCGATCCCTTTGCATCCAGAGTTAGAGCGACTTGGGTTCATTACCTACGTCGAGAAGCTGGCGGACCAAAAGGGGAGGGTGTTCCCGGACCTAAAGGCTAATGTCTTTGGTCGGCTAACTGCAAAGTGGGGCGAGTGGTTTGGCCCGTACATGAGAAATGTTTGCGGCATCACTGACAAGCGCAAGGTTTTCCATTCCTTCCGCCATACCTTCAAAGATTACACTCGTAGGGCTAGAATGCCTGAGGGAGTGCAGCGGCAGCTAATGGGCCATGCTGGCAAAGACGTAGCGGACGATTATGGTAGTGGGTACGATCTACACAGCTTGGCCGAAGCTATGGCGACTTATCGGGTGCCGGGGCTAGTTATCGGCTAGAGCGGCTGCATATCTCCCCCGCATTGATACGGGGAATTGATATAGCAACCTGAGCGCGAACGCATGACTGAAACGGCGAGAAGTAGATATGTCCTGCCGTTGATAGCAGTATTGATAAAGCAATTATTATCGCGCCCTTGATTGTATCACTCACGTTCCGCCTTGCCTCCGTGCCTGTTGCTCAGTCCTACAACGGTGTCGAACATACAGATACCCAATTTGCCCCCGTATCAGCCCCGTGGGGAATCAATCGGGTGCGTTTGGGTATCTGTATGGCCGGATTAGCTAGCGCCTCTCAGCGACTCTCCTAGCCGGTTTATCAGGCGTCGTAGCCAAGCGGTACGCCAGCCTCACGGCGGGCCTGCTCTCCGGTCGGCGCAATGCGAATGCCTGTCTCGGTCTGCATGTACGTCACGTCACCTACAGGGGTGCCATGCGAGCGCCGTGCAGCTTCCCCGGTCTGAGCTACCCGGATGCCGGTCGGACCCTGCCCGCCCTTGTAGGGATCATAGCCGGTCATGCTCTGTCCCGCCTGTGGGCCGCTGGGAGCCTGTGCAACGAGGGTATAGCCGGTCGGACCCATCACCCACTGCGGGCCGGTCTGCTGTGCCTGAGCGGGCTGCTGGACGGGCTGACGGGCGACGCCGGGAGGGGCATTGAAGCCGAATGCGCTATTGACCGTCTGACCGGGCGGGATCGAGGACGCCTCGGGAACATCGGGGGTAGCTGCATAGGCTTCGCTAGTGCTGCCAAGTGCATCATCGACAGTCCAATTAGCCGCATCAGCCTCGGTTACTTCGCCCTTGCTGATAGCCAATGCCTTTGCGTCCTCTAGGATCATCGGGGCGAGGTTATCCAGATGGCTTTCGTCACCGCTGTTATTGTATGCAGTCAGCGCCTTGTCATACATGGATACGGTAGCATCATCGCTGTTATGGATCAGATCGACAGCAATGGTCAGAGTATCCTTCAATGCAGGGACACGGGCAGCGAACGAATTAAGGGCCGTAGAGTACGCCGTATTAGCGGGGTATCCCTTAGCCATTTCGTCCTGGGCCTGCTTCTGTACAGCGCGGGGATTGTGCCCGTGTACAGCGATTAGGGAGAGAGCCGCTTTCACCTTGATGGCTTGGCGGGGAGTTAGTGCGGTCATTGGTTTTACCTTTTAGGAATTGAGGGGTACATCGCCAATCGTCGGGACTGGCGGAATGATGCCGTTACGGATGCAGGCGGCAAGGTGCTGGAACGCGAGCTTGCAATCGCTGGCCCGAAGGTACGGGCGACCATTGGCCTCCCACATTGAACGGGCTTGAGCGGCGGAGCGCCGGGCTTCGCATTGGCTGTCCGGGGAATAGCCGTAGATTGCGGGAGTTACGGCAGGGCCTGATAGCCGGGGCCATCCTGCTGCATGTTCCTCAGCTTCTCTCGTCAGGATCACGGAGAGGCAAGCGACGGCAGATGGCAGATCACTAGCGGCAAGAACTCCGTAGCCTTCCTTCATCAGCCATACCGTTACAGCGGACCATTCCAGATTGGCCTTGGCGGCATCGGCATAAGGGCCTGCCCGCTGCATCAGATCGTCTAGGGTTTGAGGGACTAGAGCGACTTTGGGAACGTAATCGGGGCGGGAGGTTCTTGGCGCTTCCCCTGTCCCCCGATCATCAAGGCTAGCCATTACGCAGCTACTGCTGGGCCCTTAATGTAGCCCCGCTTTTGAGCCATGAAGTACACCCCGAACGCTTCCTGTGCGTTGCCCGGTGCCAGTGCCATGATTGCGGCAGGGATGGCATAGGGCTTCACCGTAACAAGATACTCATATGCAGCATCATCGAGGCGGGCAAAGCCTGTGCAGGAATGCTCCTGAGGAACAGACTCATTCAAAGTCATGTTCCAAGTGCTACGGGTATAGTAAATGGTGAATGTCGTATCCAACAGGTTGTCACCCGGCTTCGTTTCAACGCGGATATCAGTAAACGCCTTAAGACGTTCCTTCCGCTCTACCGTTGCCTTATTAGCAAGCGCATCGGCATACCGTTCCTTTGCCTCAGCGAGAGACTTGGCAACTTCATCCGCCTTGATAACGGCAGGCTTCCCAATCAGATCAACAAGAGCATTGATCTTAATAAGCTGAGCATTGTAAGTTTCAATCTCAGTAGCGATAGCTGCAATCGTGGTATTCTGAGTCATTGGTTTTCCTTGTGTGTAATTGGGGGGATTGAGATTAGCGCTGTGGAGTAGGCGCAAAGACGCCAATCTTGAGCTTCTCATGGCGGTAGGTTGCAATGGTGCCGGTATCTGCATCAGCAGCAGCCATAAGCTTAGCAATAGAGGGGCGACCCGCTGGCTTGCACTTAGCGTAGTCAGGTAGAGGGATGCCAAGAACATCAAGGCATAGGCGGAAGCCGCCACGGATACGGCTATCCACCTTTTCGATATGGTCGATAACGCGGGGATCGTTGAGGCGGCTAAGGTCAATAGGAACGGGGTTCATGTATGGTCCTTCAAATTGGCGGAGTAACTTAGTCAAATATTACAGACAGAGGCCCCTCTTGCCCGTAAGCAAAAGGAACCGGTTATATTAACGATGTGGAATAGGTCGCCTGCTAGTTGCCAACAGGGGCAACGCTACAACTAGCAGACTGGCATTTGCTCAGGACCGATGGGCGACATTGGTTAAATGAGCATTGCGTAGGGAGAGGAGCGGTAGGCTTATGCGCCGTACATTTGCCTACCATGAAGCGGACCTGTTAGGTTTCAACGCTCCTATATTCCTCGGATTAGCATAGTAGCTAGATCATGGATAACCAATAACCAAAACCAAAGAATCTAGTCAGTGGCCATACTAAGGCACAGGGTTTGCCTTTATACGGCTACTATGCTAATCGGAAGGATGCGTATGAGATATACGGATTAGGGCTGTAGAGTACCCGAGACCGTCCCGGGAGGTATCATTAAATAATACTATAGGTATCATCGTAGATTAGTGAATATTGAGCTGTATCCGGTCGTCCCCTCGTCCTTCCTTCTACAGATAGATATCCGTATTGAGGCACTTTAGGGGAGCAACTACAGCAGCATCATCGTGAGTTAGATCATACGTCGCTTGTATTGCCGGTGTCCCGATACCCGTGACATTGACTGCAAAGTCGTCACGCTCGTCGCCTCACGGCTAACCATTGCTGGCTGTGGTATCATACAGCTTAAGGCTGTCATTCTTCCTAGGGCTCTACCTAGCTTGGGCGGTGTCTTAGTTTTGTCTTCATGGATGGTACTGAATTAAGCTGTCGGATTATGAGGTCTTAGGTTCAAGCTTCTGATAATCTCAGGGGTTAATCTAAATTCATTCATCAGTGATCCTTAGTGATACCGGGACCGACAGATACGGGAGAGTTTCCCATTGCTATACGATCCCGAAATGCCGGACGACTTAATCCGCTTTCGCATCATCCCCGAATAAGCCCCTCTCAGACTCATTCCGGCAATCAGGCTGGGCGAGTACCCGGACCCTCCCTAATCGAGTCTGACGGGGCTGAGGCGGCGCATACTCGGGCCTTCCCGTCGCCTGCTCGGTATCAGCTTGGGGAGTGGCAGCGCATTACATCGCTAACCGTCTGAGCCGCCCACTTCCCGCCTCGGGCTGTGATGATCCCGCGAGCATTAAGCTCCCCGGCAATAGCTCTCAGGCTGGTATGGCCGTCCGCCTTGATTGCCTCGATGATAGGCGCAACGTCACTAGCGAACGCCTGAGCCTTGGCCTTGATCGCTTCCACCGCTGCCCCGTTGCCCTTGCTCTCCCCGAACGCCTTAGCGCCCATTGGATTGCCTAGCTTGGTCCCTCTGGCCTTGGCAGCAGCGAGGGCTTCAATCGTCCGCTTGCTGATAGCTTTGCGTTCGGCCTGGGCCATTGCTGCCATGATGTGAATTGTAAGCTCGTTAGCCTCTGGCATGTCGGCTGCAATGAACCGTGTCCCTGCATCTTGCAGCTTGGCGAGGAAGGCGAGGTTGCGGCTCAACCGATCCAGCTTGGCAATAACGAGGGTCGCCCCTGTCACCTTGGCATGATGCAGTGCCTTGATAAGCTCAGGCCGGTCATCCCGCTTGCCGCTCTCTACCTCGATGTACTCAGCAAGAGGCTGGCAATCCCGCGACTGACAGAACGAGGCGATGGCTGCTTTCTGAGCATCTAGGCCCAAACCGCTGCGGCCCTGCTTGGCAGTCGAGACACGGTAGTAAGTGACGGTTCGCATTGGCTGGTTTCCCTGTTGCCAAGCCTAGATAGAACCGCTGTCCATAATTGTCAAACGCTCGTTAGGTTATTCTGGACAGCGCCGATAGCGGTTCGCTTGGCGACTGTGACACGTCATGCAGGGATGGAGAACCACGCGCGATAATGCAGGTCGCGCTAGGCGTGTCATAATCGCCTGAGGGGCAGACCGGGCATACGGGGTAAATGCCGCGCACTCTTGTCTGAATTGCCCTCTCGCAAATCTCTATCAAAATTTGGCCGTAGGGGCCTGTTTAAATCAAGCTATTCAGGGTCACTGACGGTGTCGCTTGATATGCCAAGCTTAAGGTATCTCGTCATGTGATTGCGCAATTCAGTATGGCAAAATGTGAGTTCGTCATTATTGAGATCAATTCTCTCATAAATCTCATCGCGAAGGGCTTCATCCGTCAACTTTTCGAGCTTCCGCATATTGCTTCGCAATGATGACGATACCCGCAATATCTTGCGGCCAAGACTCGCTACGTCGTCATCCAAAAGGAATGACGAGACCGAGATGGAGTTAAACAGACTCTGCCGTACTTCGTTAGAAACCTTGCCATCGTCCATGCTGGCGTCAATCAAATACCGCTCAATGCCCGCATAAACTATTACTCTCCTGTCGTACAATTCCGCTCTTAATCTCGTATGCTCTGTATCAGCTTGGCGACTTGCTATTTCCGTCTGGCGTTCCATGATGCGAGCTTGCCTGTCGGAAATGCCAGCCTGCATTAAGGCAATGGCCGCTTGCTTCTTTCCAATCAGGACAGCGCCTATAACCGCTGAGATGCCAACGACCAGTGTAGCCCAAGCTGACCAATCAATGACGTAATGGAGGGAATTCGGGTTCCAGAAGCTCATTCCCACGGGCGTCCAGATATGAAACCTTGCAGAGACGAGAGCGGGAAAGTTAATTTTCGGCCGTCACGTAGGTTAGCATCAATGATGACCTCACTTGCCATCTTAGATAGACATGTGGGCTTATCAATATTTTTTACGTCAAAGATGAGACCACCAACAACGATCTGTATAGGGTCGATTTGAAGCTCTATTTCCTCTTGAAATCTTTCAAGCAACGTTTCGCTAGCCATAACCACTCCCTGTTTGAACGGAATGTATCTGGCTCATTGCCGGAACGGAAGACCTCTTGGCGGCCTGCGGCCCCTTGCCTCAGCTAGTACAAAGGGCTAACACAACGGTCCCGACGTCGAAATAAATATCCTTTGTTTCTCAGTGCTTACGGGGATTTTAACCGATCCCCCTCGGCTCCACCATTCTCGTTGATACGCGACGCGGTCGCGGTCCCATATTTGTGATGGATACCCCGCAGCGGGTCTTACCGCTGCCAACCCGGCACGAGTCTCAATAGGTCGCCTGGAAGGTCTCGGTGGCGACGCTGAGACCATGGGTCAGGGCGTGGACGGACTCGAGCTGCTGGCCGATCCGCCGGGCCAGGCTGATGAAGCGCTGGTTTCGGACTTCGAGATGCTCGACGCTGTCGGTCATCGCGCGTGCGGTGAGCGCGGTTTCGTCGATCGCGGCGGTGATCGCGAGGATGCGCTCGTTCTGACTATGTGCGGTGTCGGTCACGATGACCGCGCGGGCCTGGATATCGGCGATGTCGTGCACGATCGCGCGATTCGCGGCGACGACGTCGCGCGTCGCGATCTGCATCGCCGAGATCTGCGGTTCGATTCGCGCGACCGCATCGGACGTCTGCGTGGCAAGCGTCTTCACCTCGGCTGCGACCACCGCGAAGCCGCGCCCGGCCTCTCCGCTGCGCGCCGCCTCGATCGCGGCGTTGAGCGCGACCAGACCGGTCTGCCGGGCGACCGCGCGGATGATGTCGAGGATCGAGCCGATCGATCCGGCACGGTCCGACAGCCCTTGCGACAGGGCGACCGTCTCGTGTGCATGCGCCATCGCACCGCTGGCGGCGCTGCTGGTGTGGCCGACCTGGTCGACGACCGTGTCGATCATGCCCGCCATCATCGCCGAGGTCTGTGCGGCATCCTGCATCGCGGCGGTGGATTGCTGCGCGGCGACGACGACGTCGCCCAAATCGCGGACGATCAGTTCGAGTTCGGCTTCGCCCGCGCGGCCCATCGCTTGGCCTTCCGCCGCCGCGGCATCGGTTTCGGTGACGACGGTCGCGATCTCCTTGCGGAAGCGTTCCGCCTGCGCGGCTTGCGCCGCGACGACGTCGGTCAGCCGTCGCTCGACCGTGACGTCGCGGTAGGTGATCACCGCGCAGTGCCCGGGCAGCGGGGCGAAGTTGATATGCAGGATCGTCCCGTCGTCGAAATGATGATCGATATCGACGCTTTCCTGCCGGGCCTGCCAGCGACGATGATTGTCGACCACCGTCGCGATCCGTGCCGCGGACCAGCCGACGGCGGTGCCGACGACTCCGAGAAAGTCCGCCATGTCCATGCCGATCATGACGCGGTCCGGGTCGAAGCGGAACAGCGCCCCCACGCGTGGATTGACCAGCGCGATCCGCTCCGCCGGGTCGAAGACCACGACGCCGTCCGCGACCGCGGTCATCGCGATCGCCAGCAAGACGTCGGGGGGCATCGATCCGGTGCCTGGCGCGGCTTCCACCGCTGGCAAGGGGCGGGGGATTACGGCATGTCGCGTCTGCATCACCGCGGACTAGCCCAAAATGGTTTTAAGTCCGTTACTTAACCCCGATCCGTTACCCTTTACGACGGGCGTTACCGTGTCGCGGGCGGAGTCCGCCGGGCGGTCAGGATGCGGATCGGTGCGGCGATCATCTGCCCCTTCATCACGCCTTCGCCCTTGTTCGGCGAGGTGGGCGCGGCAAGGATGCCGCGGACGATGTCCATGCCCTGGACGACGTGCCCGAACGCGGCAAAACCCGTATTGTCGCCCGGCTTCTCGGGATGTGCGTCGACGAAGGGGATCGCACCGACGGTGATGAAGACGTCGGCGCGCCCGGTCCCCGGCGCCAGCCGTGCGAGCGAAATCGTGCCGTCGGTGTGGAGCAGGCCGGTCTTGCTGGTCGGCTCGTGCGCGATCGGCGGGAAGGCACGCTTGGGATCGCCCTCGATCCCGCCCTGGATCAGTCCCGTATCCGGCCCCAGCCGCAGCGCGCGATAGAAGGTCGTGCCGTCGAGCTTGCGCGCGTCGACATAGCGCAGGAAATTCGCGGTAGTGATCGGTGCGCGCTCTTTCTCGAGTTCGAGCACGATCGGGCCGAGGCTGGTGGTCAGCGTCACGCCGATGGTCGCGGGGCGCGGCGTCGCAGCGGGCACTGGTGGCGACGCATCTGCGGGCGCCGGGGCGGGCGCGGTGGCAGGCGCTGGCACTGGTGGCACCTCTTGCGCGGCAAGCGGGGCGCTGCCCAGCAGGGCGGCAAGGACGGCGTATCGCAGCATGTCGAAACTCCTGAATTCTGTCCCATTCGCGGACGGGTTAAAACGGGACGATTTTGTCGCTGGTCGAAAAGGTAAACACCGCGTTAACCGGTCGCCATGACCCGACGCCTAGTCCTGACCAACGAAGCCGCGCGCCACCCGTTTCGACGGACGCTGCCCCCGCCCGTGATCGCAGCGCCGGGCGGGCGCGACGATCAGGACGTCAAGCTGTTCGTGCTGAGCTTCGCGGCCTTCTTCACCTGCTTCTACAGCTTCATTTTCTGATCACGGGCAGGCAGGTTTCGGCATCGTCGTCACAGGCGCGGTGCAGCTTCTGCGCGATCCAGGCGGATACCAGGCACATGCCGGCGACCAGGAACAGCAGGTCCTCGGGCGTCACGCCCGCCATCGTGATGCCGATGACCGCGATCGACCCGATCGTCATCGCGCCCGAATTTACGACGTTGTTCGCGGCCACCGTCCGCGCGGTCTGATCCTTTTCGACGGTCGTGGTGAGGAACGCGTAGAGCGGGACCACGAACATGCCGCCGGTGATCGCGATCATCATCAGCGTGCCTAGCACCGGCCAGGCGCGCGGCTGTGCGAGGAACCCGGCCCAGTCGTAGAAATGGCCCGGCGCCGCCGGCGTCCAGGTCCGCACCAGGACCGAGAAGATAAGGACGAATACGCCCATCGCGATCACCGATGCGGGTGCGTAGCGCGCCGAGATCCGGCCCTTGAGCATCGTGTTGATCACCACCGAGCCGATCGCGACGCCGATCGAGAATACTGCGATCACGAAGCTCGCGACCCGCTCGTCCGCGGTCAGCACGTTCTTGACCAAGGGCGGGAAGATCACGATCAGTACCGCGCCGATCGTCCAGAAGAAGCTGATCGCGCAGATCGCCAAGAACAGCCGCGGGATGTGCATCGTCGCGCTGATCAGCCGCCACGACGCGGTGAACGGGTTGTAGTTGAGCACCAGCGGCGGGCCCTCGCGCGGTGCCGGCGGCACCTGGCGACCCGCGAACCAGCCGATCACCGCGATCGCCAGCACCGCGATCGCCGCGCGCTCGATATGATCGGTCATGAACCCGGCGGTGATCGTCCCCATGAGGATCGCCAGATAGGTACCGGCCTCGACCAGCCCGGTGCCGCCGAGCACGTCGCATGGCGGCAGATGCTGCGGCAGGATCGCGTATTTGATCGGCCCGAAGAACGTCGAATGCACCCCCAGGCACAGTACCGCCCCGAGCATCAGCCCGAGGCCGATCGTCGAATGGCCGCTGCGCGCCACCATCAGCCCCGCCGCGCCGAGCGCCATGATGCCGATCTCCGCGCTCTTCACGAGCCGGATGATCCGCGCCTTGTCATGGCTGTCCGCGAGCTGCCCGGCGAGTGCCGAGAGCAGGAAGAAGGGGATGATCGCAATTCCGGTGGCGAGTGCGTTGAAATTCGCCTCCATCCGCGGATCGTTGAAGATCGCATAGGTCGCGAACAACACCATCGACGTCTTGAACAGATTGTCGTTGAAGGCGCCCAGAAACTGTGTCGTGAACAGGGGCAGGAAGCGTCGTTGCTTCAGCAACCCGAGTGCGTTGCGCATGCGAGAAAAGGCCCTGATCGTGGCAATAAGACTGCCGCGGCCTTAGCCCAGCGGGGGCGGTAGGCCAATGGTTTAGCGCCGTCCGCGTCGGCCGGGTGTCCGCGTACGGGATCTGGACGAGGCGCCGCGCCACGGTCCGGCGTTCGGCCTTGCCGCACATTAGTCGGCCGCGATCGGTAAAACCCGGTTTCGCCAAGGGCATGACCGGAGTAGGGAAGGCGGGGTGTGGACCCTGCCCAACCTTCTGACGCTGTCGCGCATTGTCGCGGTACCCCTTCTCGTCGGCTTTCTGTGGTGGCCCGGCTGGGCGGCCGGCTACGGCATTGCCTTCGCGCTTTACTGCCTGATGGGCATCACCGATTATTTCGACGGCTATCTTGCGCGGTCGAACGGTGCGGTATCGCGCCTCGGGATCTTCCTCGATCCGATCGCGGACAAGATCATGGTCGCGGCGGTCATCCTGATCCTGGTCGGCACGCGCGACATTGCGGGCGTCCATGTGATCGCCGCGCTCGTCATCCTGCTCCGCGAGATCGCGGTGTCGGGCCTGCGCGAATTCCTGGCGCAGGTGCAGGTGTCCGTGCCCGTCTCGCAGCTCGCGAAATGGAAGACGACGCTGCAGCTGGTCGCGCTGGGCGGACTGATCCTCGCCGGTGCGCTGCCCGACATGCCATGGGTGCACGGCGTCGGGCTCGCCGCGCTCTGGGGGGCTGCGGTCCTGACGCTGGTGACGGGCTGGGATTACCTGCGGGTCGGCCTGAAGCATATGGATTGAGCGCATGACGGTGACGATGGTGTATTTTGCGTGGGTCCGCGAACGGATCGGGACGGGCGAGGAACGTGTCGATCCGCCCGCATCGGTGACCACGATCGCCGAACTGGTCGACTGGCTCGCGCTGTCCAGCCCGGGCCATGCCGCCGCCTTTGCCGATCCCGCCCGGCTGCGCGCCGCCCTGGATCAGGCGTTCGTGCCGATCGATACCCCGATCGCCGGCGCGCGCGAGATCGCACTCTTTCCCCCGGTGACGGGCGGATGATCCGGATCATCGTCCAGACGGCCCCGATCGACCTGCTTGCAGAGATCACGCAGGCCGAAACCGCCGGCGAACGCGGCGCGGGCGCGGTGGCGACCTTCACCGGTCTCGTGCGCGCAGATGACGGCGTCGAGACGCTCGAACTGGAACATTATCCCGGTGCGACCGAGGCTGCGCTCACCAAGGTGGCGACGGGTGCCGTCGAGCGCTGGGAGCTGAGTGCGGTGACGATCGTCCACCGGGTCGGGCCGATGCATCCGGGTGAACGGATCGTCTTCGTGGCGGCGGCGTCCGCACACCGTGCGGCGTCGCTAGAGGCCTGTGCCTATCTGATCGATCGGTTGAAGACCGATGCGCCGTTCTGGAAACGCGAGACCCGCGGCACACAGGCCAGCTGGGTCGAAGCGCGCGACGCCGACAAGGACGCCGCCGCGCGCTGGACCTCCTAGACGGCGTTAGCCGATCTTGGGAACGCTCATGCCGTTGGTGAGATGGACGACACCGTTGGTTGCCTTGACATCTGCCGTGTCGACATAGGCCTTGCTGCCGGCAACGTCCGTCAGTTCGATATTGCCGTTCGGACCCACCGATGCCGTCAGCGGCTGGCCGGCCAGCGTCGTGAGGACGGCCTTGCCGCCACCCGACGTGATCTGCGCCTTCAGCTGATCCGACGTCACGGCGCCTGCAACGACGTGATACTTCAGGATCGTCGCCAGCGTGGGCTTCGCCTCCGGCTTCATCAGCGTGTCGAGCGCGCCGGCGGGAAGCCGCGTGAATGCCTCATCGCTCGGTGCGAAAACGGTGAAAGGGCCGGGGCCCGCAAGCGTCGTGGCGAGGCCGGCTGCAGTCACCAGCTTGGCGAGCGTCGCGCGGTTTGGAAGCGTCGGCAGCGCTGCCGCGATCGTCGCGGTCGCTGCAGGCTGTGCCGCGGCGGGTGCTGCTGGAGCGCCGGCCATCGGTGCGGCGGTACCGGCCTGTGCAGGGGCCTGCATCGGGGTCTGTGCGGGCGCCGTGCCAGTTGGCGCGGTCTGTGCCGGCGTCGTGCCGCTCGGCGCGGTCTGCGCGATCGCCGGTGCAGCCGCGAAAAGCGTTGCGGCAAGGACGAGAGGGGTCTTGGTGATCATGGATTTCTCCTGGCTGAAACAATCGTGAAATAAATTCTGCGATAGAACGTATGGAGTCACGCGGCGGTTTGCCAAGTTACGGGCGCGCCAACAGGACCAAGTGCGCCGTTGACGCGACGAAGTGTTGGCACGCTATCACACCTCGCTCAAGACAAGCGGGGTACGATTACCCCGTTGACGACATGAACAATGCCGTTCGACTGACGCACATCGGCGGTCTCAATATAACTTTTGTTACCGTTGACGTCGGTGAGTGCAATGATATCTCCGACGAGGGTCACCGTGATTGCATCACCTTCGACCGTCGTCAGTGCGGCAGTGCCGCCACCTGCCGCGACACGTGCCTTCAGGTCGGCAGCGGTGATGTCGCCGGGCACGACGTGATAGGTCAGCACTTTCGACAGCGATGCCTTGTTCTCGGGCTTGAGCAACGTCTGGACCATGCCGGGCGCGAGCCGGCCGAACGCTGCGTCGGTCGGTGCGAAAACGGTGAACGGCCCGGTCCCGGACAGCGTCGCGGTCAGGTCCGCAGCCTTCAGCGCAGTGACCAGCGTCGCGAGATTGGGTGCGGCGGAGGCATTGTCGACGATCGTCCTCGTCGCGATCATCGGCACGCCGCCGACGGTCGGGTTGGCGACGGCGATCGGCCCGTTGGGCGTCGACAGTGCGGGGTTGGCGGGGGGCGGCGCCGTCGGCGTGCCGAGGTCGCTGTTACCGCTGCTGCACGCGGCGAGCGCGAGCGCGACGAGACCCGTGGTGCCCAGGCCAATATACAGGGGGCGCATGTTCGACATCGAAATCTATCTCCTCAAACGGGCGCTTGCGAACCGCAACTACGGTTGAGCCCGGAAATTGTTGCAGTGCGAGCCAGCGCGGCCGGTCAGCGGGCCTCGGCAAGCGCCTTGGCGAGCAACTGGAAATCCTTCTCGCGCGGCGAGGCCTTGCGCCATACCAGCGCGATCCGGCGAAACGCATTCTCGGCATCGAGCGGCAGCGCGGTGATCCCGGTATTTTCGAGGATCCCGGCGTTCAGCGCCATTTCCGGCAGCATCGTGATGCCCAGGCCGTTGTCGACCATCTGCACGATCGTGTGCAGCGACGTGCCCATCATCGTCGCCTCGGCACGGATCTCCGGCCGGTTGCACGCGGCGAGCGCATGATCCTTCAGGCAATGCCCGTCCTCGAGCAGCAACAGCCGGGTCTCGTCGATCGCCGAGGCGGGAATGGCGGAGGCGGGGATCGAGGTCCGGTCTGCGGGCACGTCTTCGGTCGGAAAGGCGACGAACAGCCGGTCGTCGAATAGGGGCTCGAACGCGACCTCGCCACAGGCATAGGGCAGGGCGAGCAATACGCAGTCGGTGCGGCCGTTGTGCAGCCCCTCGCACGCCGCGCCGCTCGGCTCCTCGCGCAGGAACAGCTTGAGGTCGGGATAGTCGCGTCGCAGCCGCGGCAGGATGCGCGGGAGCATGAACGGCGCGATCGTCGGGATCACGCTCATCCGCATGTCGCCCGACAGCGGCCGGCCGGCGGCGCGCGCCATGTCGCCAAGTTCCTCCGCCTCGCGCAGCACGCGGCGCGCCTTGTCCGCGATCCGATCCCCCAGCGGGGTGAAGCGGACGACGCGGCGCGTGCGCTCGACGAGTACCACGCCGATCAGCGTCTCGAGCTCGCGCAGGCCTGCCGACAGCGTCGACTGGGTCACGAAACAGGCCTCGGCAGCACGACCGAAATGGCCATGGTCCTTCAGCGCGACGAGATATTGCAGTTGCTTGAGCGTGGGGAGATAGGTTGCAGCCATTGATCGCTCATATCGATCGTGCACCCCCTTTTGTCCATGCCGGGTCGATAATGAGGCCGTCAGCGCGGGGCGTCCGCCGCGGCGTTGCCCCCGCCCGCTGGAAATCGCCCCTGTGAACGCCTAAATGAGCGGACCGCCAAGGGGAATGCGCATGTTCAGCCGGTTAGGGGCTTATCTCGACTCGATCCGGGCGCGTGACCCGGCGCCGCATTCTCGCGCGGAGATCATGCTCTACCCCGGCGTCTGGGCGCTGGGGATGCACCGCATCGCACACCGGCTGTATAGTCGGCAGAATTTCTTCCTCGCGCGGTGCGTCAATCATTTGTCGCGCTTCCTGACCGCGATCGACATCCATCCCGGCGCGACGATCGGCCGAAATTTCTTCATCGACCACGGCTTCGTCGTGATCGGCGAGACTTCGCTGATCGGCGACGACGTGACAATCTATCAATGCGTGACGTTGGGCGGGACGAGTCCCGACAATGGCGTTGCGGGCAAGCGCCACCCGACCATTTCGGACGGCGCGATCATCGGATCGGGCGCGCAGGTGCTCGGGCCGATTACGCTCGGCCGCCGCTCGCGAGTCGGCGCCAATGCGGTCGTGACGCGCGACGTCCCCGAGGGCACGACCGTCGTCGGCATCCCGGCGCGCGCGACGACGGTAGAGGGGGGCGCCGCACCGGAGGCACCGCGCTTCGTGCCCTATGGCACGCCGTGCACCGAGGCCTTCGACCCGGCCACGCAGAAGATGGAGATCATGCGCTGCGAGCTGGAGATGATGCGCAAGCGTCTGGATTCGCTGCTCGCCGATCAGGACCTGTCGACCGATCGCGACGGGCTCCGCCGTGGCCCGGTCGAACAGGATCTGCGCGATCGGGCCTGATCCGTCCTGATGAACAACGTCACGCCTTTTCCGACCCGCAATACCGCCCCCACCCAGATCGGCTTCGATCGGCTCGAACTGATGCGGATCCTCGACCTCTACGGGCGCATGGTCGCGGCGGGGCATTGGCGGGACTATGCGATCGATCTCGGCCGCGAGGCGGCGGTGTTCGCCTGTTTCCGCCGCGCGGCCGAGCGGCCCGAATTCCGGATCGAGAAACGCCCCGCGCTTCGCAACCGCCAGGGCATGTGGGCCCTGGTCGGCGAAGGCGGGGCGGTGATCAAGCGCGGCCATGACCTCGGCCCGATCCTGGCCCCGGTCGAGCGACGGTTGATGAAGCTCGTCGAAAGCTGAGCCCGCCGGCGCCGCGGTCAGCCGCGCTGGAGCTTCGCCAATATGGTCATCGCCTGGTCCGCGCCCGATTGCGGGACGATCTCGCCGTTGCGGTCGGTAATCGCCACCCAGTGGGCGGCCACCCCTTCGACCGACAGATCGTCGCCCGACAGCAACGCGCCCGGTGTCAACGTGACATAGGCGGCCTGGAACACGCCAGCGCCGGCGCCGAGGATCATGTTGGTCGGGGCATCCTCAGACACCAGAAACACCGCGCCGGGCGCGACCTTGTCGGGGGAGAAGGCCTTGAACGCCTCTTCTGGAAAGATGTCCTGCGTCATCCGCGTGCCTGCGGTCGGCGCGATCGTGTTGACGCGGATGTTGTTCTTCGCTCCTTCGATCGCGAGCGTCTTGGTCAGGCCGGCAAGGCCGAGCTTGGCGGCGCCGTAATTGGCCTGGCCGAAATTGCCGTACAGTCCGGTCGACGACGCGGTCATCAGGATGCGGCCGTAATTCTGCGCGCGCATCCCGTCCCAGACCGCCTTGGTCGCGTTAGCCGAGCCGTTCAGATGGACGTCTACGACGAAGGCGAAATCGGCGGGGTCCATCTTGGCGAAGCTTTTGTCGCGCAGCACGCCGGCATTGTTGATGAGGATATGGACGCCGCCCCATTTTTCGGACGCACGCGCCACCATCTCGACCATCTGGTCATAGTCGGTGACGCTGCCCCCGTTGGCGATTGCCTCGCCGCCCACGCCCTCGATCTCCTCGACGACCTTCAGCGCTGCGTCAGACTGTCCCGTACCGTCGCGCGAGGCGCCGAGATCGTTGACGACAACCTTCGCACCGCGCCGGGCCAGCTCGAGCGCATATTCGCGCCCGAGCCCGCCGCCTGCGCCGGTGACGATCGCGACGCGGCCAGCAAAACCGAAGGATCCAAAGCTGTCGGACATGGAAAAAGGCGCCCCTCTCTTATCGTGGAGCGCCTTTCCTAGAACGTAAAGCAGTCGGCGCAAGCCGCGGCGTTAGCCACGGCCCGCACCGATGCGAATCACTTACTTACCGCCGCGGTTCTTGCAGCCATCCTTGACGGTGCGCGAGCAGGTTGGATACTCGGCAGGCGCCGGGGTCGGCGGCGTCACCGTCGGCTGACCGAAGACGATGTTCGCACCACCGGGTGCAGCCATCGGAGCCTGGGGCGCTGCGGGCGGCGGCGGTGCCATTGCCGGATCGGCAGGGGCTGCAGGATCGGCTGCCATCGCCGGATCGGCGGGAGCGGCGGGATCTGCGGCTGGCGGTGCCATTGCCGGATCGGCGGGCGCGGTCTGGGCGGCCGGGTCTGCTGGCGGAATCGTCTGCGGCGCGGTCTGCGCGAGCACGGGCGAGGCGAGCAACGCTGCAGCGGCGAGAAGAATGGACTTCATGCGAATCTCCTGAATACTTGGAGCGCAAATTCGTTAGCGCCACGGTTGAACGCACTAAAACCCGCTTGGGTCCTTCGTTTCGCGTCCGATTCTAACCGGCTTGTCTTGGTCCTGCACTAATGACGCGGTCGGCGACCGCTTGCAGCACCCCGACTTTCACCCGCCAGTATCAAGCGAATAGCCAGCCGAGCGCACCGTGCGGATGATATCGGGACGTTCGCCGGTGTTGATCGCTTTCCGCAGCCGCCGGATATGCACGTCGACGGTGCGCGATTCGATGTCCGAATCATGCCCCCACACCGCATCGAGCAGCCGTTCGCGCGAGAAGACCCAGCCGGGATGTTCGAGGAAATGCTTGAGCAGCCGGAACTCGGTCGGCCCGAGTGCGACGACCTCGCCCGAGCGGCGGACCTTGTGGCCGACGGTGTCCATCTCGATGTCGGCATAGCTCAGTGCCTCGCCGGCAAGCGCGGGGCGGACGCGGCGCAGCACCGCGCCGACGCGCGCGACCAGCTCGCGCGGCGAGAAGGGCTTGGTGACGTAATCATCGGCACCGGTCTCGAGCCCGCGGACACGGTCCTCCTCTTCCCCACGCGCGGTCAGCATGATGATCGGCACGTTCTGGGTCTCGGGCGCGCGACGCAGGCGGCGGCACACCTCGATTCCCGACAGGCCTTCGACCATCCAGTCGAGCAGGACGATATCGGGCACCTTCTCACGCGCGAGCAGCAGCGCCTCCTCGCCATCGGGGGTGTGCGCGATCTCGAAATCCTCGCGCTTGAAATGCCAGACCAGCAGTTCGGCGAGCGCCGCGTCGTCCTCGACAAGCAGCATCCTTGCACGGGCCATGTCGATTACTCCTGTATGCCGCCGCGGTCGCGGTCGGCCATCTGGGTGCCGGTCGCGGCAAAATAGACCATCTCGGCGACGTTGGTCGCGTGGTCGCCGATCCGTTCAAGATTCTTCGCGACGAACAGCAGGTGCGCGACCTGGCTGATCGTCTTTGGATTTTCGACCATATAGGTCACCAGCGTGCGAAAGATGCTGTCGTAGAAATCGTCGAGCGCGGCGTCGCTTTCGACGACGAGCATCGCCGCCTCGAAATCACGCGCGGCAAAGGCGTCGAGCACGTCATGCACCATCTCGCTCGCCATCCGGCCCATGGCGGGCAGGATCGAGATCGGATCGATCCGGTGCTCGCTTTCGATCATCGGCACGCGCTTGGCGATATTCTTGGCATAATCGCCGATCCGCTCGACGACGCCCGCGATCTTCAGCGCGGCGACGACCTCGCGCAGGTCGATCGCCATCGGCGCGCGCAGCGCGATGATCTGCACCGCCAGCCGCTCGACCTCCGCCTCGATCGCGTCGATCTGCTTGTCCGCCGCGCGCACCTCGCGTGCGAGCGCGACGTCGTTGCGCTGGAGCGCCTTCATCGCATTGGCGATCGCGTCCTCGGCGAGGCCACCCATCTGCGAGATGAGGCCGCGCAGGCGGCCGATCTCGTCGTCGAAGACCTTTACGGTATGCGTGTTCATCGATCCCGTCCCCATCAGCCGTAACGGCCGGTGATGTAATCCTTGGTGCGTTCCTCGCGCGGATTGGTGAAGATGGCGGAGGTGTCGCCATATTCGACCAGCGTGCCGAGGTGGAAGAAGGCGGTGCGCTGGCTGACGCGCGCCGCCTGCTGCATGTTGTGCGTGACGATCACGATCGCATAGCGGCCGCGCAGCTCGTGGATCAGCTCCTCGATCTTCGCGGTGGCGATCGGGTCGAGCGCGCTGCACGGCTCGTCCATCAGGATCACCTCGGGATCGACCGCGATCGCGCGCGCGATGCACAGCCGCTGCTGCTGCCCGCCCGACAAGGCGGTACCGCTGTCGGTCAGGCGATCCTTCACCTCGTCCCAGAGACCCGCACGCCGCAGCGACTTCTCGACGATCTGGTCGAGATCGCTCTTGGCGCCCGCGAGCCCGTGGATGCGCGGGCCGTAGGCGACGTTCTCATAGATCGACTTGGGGAAGGGGTTCGGCTTCTGGAACACCATGCCGACGCGTGCGCGCAGCTGGACCACGTCCATGTCGGGGGAATAGATGTCGTGGCCGTCGAGCTCGATCTTCCCCTCGACCCGCGCGCTGGCGACGGTGTCGTTCATGCGGTTGAGCGTGCGCAGGAAGGTCGACTTGCCGCAGCCCGACGGGCCAATGAACGCGGTGACATTGTCCATGTCGACGTCGATCGACACATTGTCGATCGCGCGTTTCTGCCCGTAATAGACGCTGACGTCGCGCGCGGTCATCTTGTGGTTGGTCATCACCAGCGGGTCTCGAATTTGTTGCGGAGGTAGATCGCGACGCCGTTCATCGCGAGCAGGAAGACAAGCAGGACGATGATCGCGGCCGAGGTCTTCTCGATGAAGCCGCGGCTGACCTGGTCGGACCACAGGAAGATCTGGACAGGCAGCACGGTGGCGGGATCGCGCAGCCCCGATGGCGGCGCGGCGATGAACGCGCGCATGCCGATCATCAGCAGCGGTGCGGTCTCGCCGAGCGCACGTGCCATGCCGATGATCGTGCCGGTCAGGATGCCGGGCAGCGCGAGCGGCAGGACGTGGTGGAACACGACCTGCACCGGCGACGCGCCGATCCCGAGCGCTGCGTCGCGGATCGAGGGCGGCACCGCCTTGATCGCGTTGCGCCCGGCGATCACGATCACCGGCATTGTCATCAGCGCGAGTGTCAGCCCGCCGACCAGCGGCGCCGATCGCGGCATGCCGAAGGTGCCGAGGAACACCGCGAGCCCGAGCAGCCCGAAGATGATCGAGGGCACCGCGGCAAGGTTGTTGATCGACACCTCGATCAGGTCGGTCCAGCGGTTCTTCGGGGCATATTCCTCGAGATAGAGCGCGGACAGCACGCCGATCGGGAAGGCGAGCAGCAGCGTGACGATCATCGTCAGCAGCGAGCCCTTGAACGCCCCCCAGATGCCGACGCGCGTCGCGTCGGTCGAATCGGCGGTGGCGAGGAACGTCATGCTCAGCCCGCGCGTCAGCACGCCGCGCGCCTTGAGCCGGGCGACGACCGCCTCTGCCTCGGGCGGGCCGTCACCCTTGGCGGCCATGTCGACCGGGCTGGCGACGGGCACCGCGATCACCGTCTTGCGTGACAGCAGACCGGGATCAGCCTTCAGCGCATCGCGTACCGTCACCCAGGCGCCGTCCGACAACAGGCCTTCGCCATCCTTGCCGAACGCGCGCGTCGCGGCGCTGTCGACCGCACCCTCGAGACCTGCGCTGGCGAGCGCGAGATCGGCGCCGCGGCTTGTCAGCCGCGCGGGTTCGATCGGCAGTGCGGCGGCGGCGAAATCGATCGGCAGCGCGACGCGCGTCTCGACGAACCCGCTCGCGCCCTGCCACAGCATCGACGACAGCAGGAAGGCGAGGAAGCCCGCGGAGAGCCAGACCGCGGCCAGCCCGGCGAGGCGGAACCGGCGCTCTGCGGCATAGCGGCGGCGGATGCGGCTTTGCATCGCCTTGGTGGTCCAGTCGGTCGGCACGCGCGCCGTGGCGGGCTTCGCCAAGGCCGTAGCGTCTGGCGTACCGATGAAGGGGGTGACGCTATTCATAGGCTTCGCGGTACCGTTTCACGACCGTCAGCGCGACGATGTTGAGGAGCAGGGTGACGACGAACAGCGTCAGCCCGAGCGCGAAGGCGGCGAGCGTCTTGGCGCTGTCGAATTCGGCCTCGCCGGTCAGCAGATCGACGATCTGCTTGGTCACGGTTGTGGTGCTGGCGAACGGGTTGAGCGTCAGCGTCGCGACGCCGCTCGCGGCCATCACCACGATCATCGTCTCGCCGATCGCGCGGCTGACCGCGAGGAGGACGCCGCCGACCACGCCGGGCAGTGCGGCGGGGAGCAGTACGCGGCGGATCGTCTCGGACGAGGTTGCGCCCATCGCAAGGCTGCCGTCGCGCATCGACGAGGGGACCGCGGCGATCGAATCATCGGCCATCGACGACACGAACGGGATGATCATGATCCCCATCACGAGCCCGGCGGCGAGCGCGCTCTCCGACGAGGCCCAGCTGATCCCGATCCACACCGCGAAATCGCGCACCGCCGGCGCCACCGTCAGCGCGGCGAAATAGCCATAGACGACGGTCGGCACGCCCGCGAGCACCTCGAGGATCGGCTTCATCCATTTGCGCGTGGTCGGGGCGGCATATTGCGTGAGGTAGATCGCGCTCATCAGCCCGAACGGGATCGCGACGATCATCGCGATCACCGCGCCGATGAAGAACGTCCCCCAGAACAGCGGCACTGCGCCGAGTGACGCGCCCGGATCGCGTGCGTCGACGACCTGCGGGCTCCAGTGCGTGCCGAACAGGAAGTCGGTGATCGGCACGATCGAGAAGAAGCGCGCGGATTCGTAGAGCAGCGAGGCGACGATGCCGACCGTGGTCAGGATCGCGATCAGCGACGCGCCGAGCAGCAGGATCATCACGATCCGCTCGACCCGCGTGCGCGCGCCGAAGCCCGGCCGCACGCGCAGGAACGCGAACGCGCCGCCGGCAAAGGTGAGCAGCAGCGCGAGCGCGGTCGCGATCCAGTCGTAGCGCGACTGCGCGGCAGCATAGACCGGCGACAGGACGCGCGCGAGCTCGTGGAACGCGCCGAAGCTTCGTCCCTCCGCCAGGCTGCGCGCCTCGGACAGGATCGAGGCCCGGTCGAAGCCGGGCGGGGGCAGCTGCACCGCGGCGGGGCTGGCCAGCACGGTATCGGTGACGAGCGCGGGTGCGACCATCGACCAGCCAACCAGAAACAGCAGCGGCGGGATCGCGGTCCACAGCGCGACATACCAGCCGTGATGCGCGGGCAGCGAGCTGAACCGCGCGGTGTTGCCGACCCGGAACCGTGCGGCGCGCATCCGTGCGCTCAGCCACGCGATCAGGCCGAGCCCGAGAACGAGGAAGAAGAGGGCGAGTGCCGACATCAGGCCGTCTCCGCCGGTTTCAGGGCGGGGATCGTGTTCCAGTAGTGCATCACGACAGCACCGCCGGGTCGAGAATCGTCTCGTTGGCCATGATCGCCGCCGACCGGGCCTGGACCGCGGGTGGCGCGGCGATCAGGCCGCGCTTCACCAGCGGTCCGGTCGCGCCCCAGTTGGCGGCATAGAGCTTCAGGAACGTCCGCAGGCCCGGGATCGCGCTGAGATGCGCCTTCTTCACATAGATGTAGAGCGGGCGTGACCCTGGATAGCGATTGTCGGCGATCGTCGCATAGGTCGGCTCGACACCGGAGATCGCGACGCCGTTCACGTCGTTCTTGTTCTCTTCGAGATAGCTGTAGCCAAACACGCCGATCGCATTGGGGTTGGACTGGAGCTTCTGGACGATCAGATTGTCGTTCTCGCCCGCATCGACATACATCCCGTCCTCGCGGACGCGGGTGCACAGCGCCTTGTGCGCGTCGGGATCGGACTTGGCGAGCGGCTTGGCGGCGGGGTCGCTCGCTTCGCAGCCCTTGGTCAGGATCAGTTCGGCGAGCGCGTCGCGCGTGCCACTGGTCGCGGGCGGGCCATAGACCTGGATCGGCACCGGCGGCAGCGCGGGGTTCACGTCGCGCCAAACGCGCGCGGTGTTGGGCCGGCCACCGGGACTGGCGGCGAGCGCCTTGTACAGGTCGGTCGGGGTAAGCTGCATCTTCGGGCCGTTCTTCGCCTCGGCAAAGGCGATGCCGTCGATTCCGACCTGGATTTCCAGGATCTGGCCGGCGCCGTTGGCGGCGCAGTCCTTATACTCACTCGCCTTCATCCGCCGCGACGCATCCTCGATATCGGGATGGCCGGCGCCGATGCCTGCGCAGAACAGCTTCATCCCCGCGCCGGTGCCGGTCGATTCGATCACCGGTGCCTTGGCATCGGGATCGTTGGCGACGAGCTGTTCGGCGATCATCGTCGTGAAGGGGTAGACGGTCGACGATCCGACCGCGGTGATCTGATCGCGCGAACCCGCGCCGCCGCCATTCGCCTGATCGACGCATCCGCCGATTAGCGTCGCGCCCGCCAGTGCCGTGACCGCCAGTCCTGAAATCGCCCCGAAACGCTGCACGTCAATTCCCGTCATGCCTGCCCGATAGCGCGGCTAGACCGGATCCTGTGTGACAGTCGCGTTACCGTTTGATGACACGCGACGAATTGGCGGGGCCGGCACCGGCCGGCGGCAGGATCACCGCGACCGTCGTGCCGACCCCGACCTGGCTTGCAATGTCGAGGCGTCCGCGATGCCGCTCGACGATATGCTTGACGATCGCCAGCCCCAGTCCGGTACCGCCGAGCGACCGGCTGCGCCCGGCATCGGCACGGTAGAATCGCTCGGTCAGTCGCGGGATGTGCACCGCGGCGATGCCGTCGCCCTCGTCGCGCACCGCCAGCCTGACCATGCCCGTCACGTCGCGCGCCAGGGTGATCGTCACCGGCGTCCCCGCGCGGCCATATTTCATCGCGTTGCCGACCAGATTGTGCAGCATCTGCGACAGCTGCACGCGGTCGCCCGACACCGGGGGGACGGCGGGTTCGATCGTCGCGACCAGATCGAGGCCGCGGTTGCCCGCGCCGTCGGCCAGTTCGGCCCGCACGTCGCCGACCAGAATGGCCAGGTCGATCGGCGTGTCGGGGACGCGGTATTTCTCCGCCTCGATCCGGCTGAGCGAGATCAGATCCTCGATCAGCCGCAGCATCCGCTTCGCCTCGTCGTCCATCACCTTGAGGAACCGTGCGCGGATTGCCGGATCCTCGCCCGCTTCCTCGCTCAGCGTCTCGATGAAGCCGAGGATCGAGGCGAGCGGCGTGCGCAGTTCGTGGCTTGCATTGGCGACGAAATCGACGCGCATCCGTTCGGCGGCGTAATTGCCGGTCTGGTCGATCAGATGGACGATGCGCTGCCCGTCGGACAATTCGCCGACGCGCATTTCCCAGCGCTGGTCGCGGGTGCCAAGGCCGACCAGCTCGATCGGCGGGGTCTCGCCCAGCGCGGCGGGGGACGACAGCGCTTCGGCCGCGGCGGGGTGGCGGATCGCGACGCGCGCATCGTCACCGATGATGTGTTCGCCGAGCAGCGCGCGGGCGGCGCGGTTGGCGAGCACGACGCGGCCGTCGCGGACCAGCAGCACGGGCTCGACGATCAGGTCGAGCGTCTCGTCGAGGATCGCCGGATTGACCGGCGCGGGATCCGCGGCGGCGGGCGGCTCGTCCCCGGTCCCCGCGGCGACCAGCGCGGCGGCGATCCCGCCGACCAGCGCGACCAGCCCTGCCTGGATCGACGTGCCGATCGCGAATACCGCGATCGCGGCGCCGCCGGCCACAATGATCGCCCAAAAGGTGCGCAGTCCAAATCCGGTCAACATGCGCGCGTGTCTAGGCCATTCGCTGCCCCGCGCGCCAGCCCGTCCCGCAGCGGCACAGCGCCGGCCCCATCGCCCCCTCCAAAGCCCGGTTGCTTGCGCGAGGTTCATGATTGTGAAAGGGCATGATGCTAGCGGAGACCCGATGAGCGACGACACGCGCCCCGACACCGATCCGATCGAGACGACGCCGTCGCGCCGCCGCGTCCTGACGCTCGGCGCGGTCGGTGCCGCTGCGGTCGTGTCGATCCGTCCAGCGCTGGCGCAGACCGCGGGATCGGTGCTCAATTGCGACATTCCGGTGCCCGATGCGGGCCGCGCGGGCAGCTTCATCGATGCGCAGGGCAAGATCGTGCCATCGGGGACCAAGGGCGCTTTCGCGGGCGCCAGCCGGCCGTTCAAGGGCGAGGAGGTCCGGCGCGTGCTCAACAGCGGCGGCCAGCTCCCCGGCACCGATTCCGAACGCAGCCGCGCCTATGTAAATTACATCCGCCGGTTGCAGCGCGGCCAGGGCGGCTTCACCTGCTTCGCCTCGTTGCAGATGCCGCGCGGCTGAGGCCGTGGACGACGCCGCACCGGGGCTGATCTACCGCGCCGACCCGCCGGGCGGGCTGGTCCTTGCGCCGCTCGACGCGTTCACCGCGGTCTATCATCGTCGCTCGGGCATGACCCACCTGCTGACCGAACCCGCGCCGCAGATCCTGGCGATCCTGGGCGACGCCGGGCTGTCGCTCGACGCGCTGCTCGACCGGCTGGCGGAGGACTATGATCTCGCCGACGCCACAGCTTCGGCGCTGGCGGCGCGGCTCGACGAGCTGGTCGCCGCCGGGCTTGTCGCAGCGTCGTGAGACACGCCTTCGCGCTGCGCATCGGTCCGATCGGGTTCCGGATCGGATCGGACTGGCGCGCGCCGATCGATCAGCTCCGCAGCCTCTATAGCGACTATCCCGCGCCGCAGGACGGGGTGGCGGATTACACTGTCCGCCTCTTCGCGCGGCGACCCTGGCGGCGGTGGCTCCGCCCGTCGGTCGAGATCGGCGGCGATTACATGCTGCCAGAGGCCGCGCCGCTTCCGCTGCGGCACGGGCTGCTCGCCGCCGAAATGGCGATGAACCTCCAGATGGCGCTCGGCGCACGCCGCCACCTGTTGCTCCATGCCTCTGCGGTCGAACGCGATGGCCGGGCGGTGCTGATGACCGGGGTCTCAGGTGCGGGCAAATCGACGCTGGCGACGCTGCTTGCGGCGCGGGGCTGGCGGTTCATGGGCGACGAGTTCGCGCTGCTCCACCCCGCGACAGGGCTGCTCCACGCCTTTCCGCGGTTGATCAGCCTGAAGAATGCGGCAATCCCGGCGGCCGAGGCCGCCTGGCCAGACGCGCGGATGGGGCCGCTGATGGCGGCGACTCCGAAGGGCGATATCCGCCACATGGTCCCCGACGCCCGCGCGATCGCCGCGATGGATCAGCCGGCGACCCCCGCCTTGCTGCTGTTTCCCCGGTACGGCGATGCGGCGGCGGTCCGGCCCGTGCCGCCTGCCGAGGCGTTCGTCCGGATGACGCAGGCCTCGACCAACTATGTCGCGCTCGGCGAGGCCGGATTCACGGCGATGACGCGCCTGATCGAGCAGGTCCCCGCGGTCGCGATCGACTATCCCGATGGTGCCAGCGGGGTCGCGCAGGTCGAGGCGTTATGCGCGGCGTTGTGACAGACCTCCCGCGTAGAGCGGTGGCGGACGCACGCCTGCTCGCCTGTGCGCTCGCCGATCCGGGACGCGTCATGGCGCTCGACGCGGAAGGCTGGACCAGCCTGCTGACGATAGCCCGCGCGGAACAGCTGATCGGGACGCTGGCGTTGCGCCTCGACGGCCTGCCGCTGCCGCGCGCGGTCGAGGCGATCCTCGGCGATGCACGCGCCGCCGCGGAACAGGGCCGCCGCGCGGCGCTGTGGGAGGCGGAGATGGCGCGGCGTGCGCTTGCCCCGCTCGGCTGCCCGGTCGTGCTCCTCAAGGGGACGGCCTATGCCGCGGCGGGACTGATGGCGGGGCAGGGCCGGTCGATCGGCGATCTCGACATCCTCGTCCCGCGGGCGGCGCTCGAGCGGGTCGAGGCGGCGGTGCTCGGCGCGGGGTGGGGGTGGGTGAAGCCCGATCCGTATGACGACGCCTATTACCGGCGCTGGATGCATGAGCTGCCGCCGCTGATTCACCGCGAGCGCGACCGGATGATCGACGTCCACCACACGATCCTGCCGCTCACCGCGCGGGTCACGCCCGATCCCGCGCGGCTGATCGCGGACAGCGTGCCGCTCGGCAACGGCCTGCGCACGCTGTCGCCCAATGGCATGATCGTCCATGCCGCGGCGCATCTGTTCGCGGACGGCGACCTGGCGGGCGGCCTGCGCAACCTGTGGGACATTCGCTGTCTGGTCGAGGAGTTCGGCACCGAGGGGCTTGCAGAGGAGGCGTCGCGGCATGGTCTGCGCCTCCCCGTCTCGCGCGCGCTGCGCCTCGTCGACGGCCTGTTCGCCGGGGGCCGGCTGGCGGCCAGCGACCGCCTCTATGTGCGGCGGCTGACCGCGCGCGACGGCTGGGGGCGGCCGACCCGCCCGGTCACGCGGCTGGCCTTCTACGTCCGGTCGCACGCGCTGCGGATGCCGCCGGCGATGCTCGCGCGCCATTTGTGGACGAAGTGGCGCAAGGCCTGAGCGCCCGCGCGGGGGATCAGTGCAGCGTGCGCAGCCGCGGCGGCCGTGTCCGCCGCACCATCGCGATGATCGCGACGACGACGGCGATCGCGATCGTGTCGGCGATCCAGTCGCGAATGTCGCAGTCGCGGTGCAGCGACGGGATCGACTGCGCCACCTCGACCATCGCGCCGAGGAAGGACAGGCGTTCGAGCACCTTGCGTCCGCGCGCCGCCGGATAGGCGAACGACGCCAGCGCGGCGAGCGTCGCGAAGGCGAGCATGTGCTGGAACTTGTCGCCGAACTGGTCGATCGGCAGATGCGGCGGCTTGGGCAGCAGCGCCATCGTCACGGCGAAGACGATCGCCAGCGCCAGTGCGATCTTGAAGAACCCGGTCAGGTCGCGGTCGCGGCCGTTCACGCTGCGGTGCGCCGGGCAAGGTCGTCGAGCGCAGGGATCAGCGCATCAAATCCGTCGATCACCGCCTCTGCCCCGAGCTCGTCGACCGGCTGCATCAGAAAGCCGAAGCTGCACGCGATCGTCGGCAACCCCGCCGCCTGTCCCGCCTGGATATCGAAGATCGAATCGCCGACGAACGCCGCGCGGGGGGCGGCACCTTGCGTCCCGGCGCGCTTCGCGTCCGCCACCACGGCGCACTGGCGCACCATTTCGTGGATCGGCATCGGCGACGGCTTGCCCTCCGCCATCGTGTCGCCGCCGAGGATGCAGGCGAACCGGTCGGTCAGGCCGAGTTCGTCGAGCACGGTGCGCGCGAATCGTTCGATCTTGTTGGTGACGATCCCGATCGTGACGCCGCGCGCCGCCAGCGCGTCGAGCGCCTCGATCACCCCGGGATAGGGCCGCGTCAGCACACAGATATGCGCCTCGTAATAGGCGAGCAGCGCGGCGTGCAGCCGGTCGAGCATCGCCTCGTCATAGCCGCCGGTCGCGGTCAGTCCTTGTTTCAGCATGTGCCGCGCGCCGCCGCCGATCATCGGCTTGACCTGTTCGACGCTCAGCGCCGGCCGCTCCGCAAGCGCGAGGGCATGATTGACCGCCGCGGTCAGGTCGCCGCTGGTGTCGAGCAGGGTGCCGTCAAGGTCGAACCCGACGATATCGAATGAAAAATGCGTCATCGCCGTGATGCCTGCCAGCGCGGCTATGGAATTGGCAAGGCTTTCGTGGCAGCGGTCCTTCCATGACGACGCATATGCACGACCAGTCCATCGCGGTGATCATCCTGGCGGCCGGCAAGGGCACCCGGATGAAGTCCGACCTGCACAAGGTGCTGCACCCGATCGCGGGGCGGCCGATGCTGCACCATCTGGTCGCGAGCGCGGCGACGCTGCACCCCGCGCGCACCGTCGTGGTGACGGGTGCCGGGCGCGAGCAGGTCGAGCGCGCGGTCGCCCCGCTGGGGATCGCCACCGCGCTGCAGGCCGAACAGCTCGGCACCGGCCACGCCGTGGCGCAGGCGCGCGACGCGCTGGCCGGGTTCGAGGGCGATGTGCTCATTCTCTATGGTGACGTCCCGCTCGTGACCGCCGCGACGATGCAGCGGATGATCGACCGGTTGCACGGCGACGACGCGCCCGCGGCGGTCGTGCTCGGCTTCCGTCCCGCCGATCCCGGCGCCTATGGCCGCGTCATCGCCGATGCCGCCGGCCGGATCGACCGGATGGTCGAATATAAGGACGCCTCCGACGCCGAGCGTGCGGAGACGCTGTGCAATTCGGGGCTGATGGCGGTCCATTCGCGCGACCTGTTCGCGTTGCTCGCGCGCGTCGGCAACGACAATGCGGCGGGCGAATATTATTTGCCCGACATCGTCATGCTCGCTGCCGCCGACGGCCGGGCCTCGGCGGTGATCGAGACGGACGAAGGCGAGGTAGCGGGCGTCAACAGCCGCGGCGAGCTCGCCGCGGTCGAGGCGGCCTGGCAGGCGACGCGCCGTGCCGCCGCGATGGCGGACGGCGCAACGCTGATCGCGCCCGACACGGTCTGGTTCGCGCACGACACGCTGCTCGGACGCGACGTGACGATCGAGCCGAACGTCGTGTTCGGCCCGGGCGTTCGCGTCGCCGATGGCGCGGTCATCCATGCCTTCAGCCATGTCGAGGGTGCGGTGATCGGCGAAAAGGCGGATGTCGGCCCGTTCGCGCGCCTGCGGCCCGGCGCGGATCTCGGTGCCGGATCACGCGTCGGCAACTTCGTCGAGGTAAAGAAGGCGACGATCGGCGTCGGCGCGAAGGTCAATCATCTGAGCTATATCGGCGATGCAGAGATCGGCGCGCGCGCGAACATCGGCGCGGGCACGATCACCTGCAACTACGACGGTTACTTCAAATACCGTACCGTCGTCGGCGAGGACGCGTTCATCGGCTCGAATTCCGCGCTGGTCGCGCCGGTGACCGTCGGCCGCGGCGCGATCGTCGCGGCGGGGTCGGTGCTCACGCGCGACGTCGACGCCGACGCACTCGCGCTCGTCCGTCCGCCCCAGGTCGACAAGCCCGGATGGGCGGCGCGATTCCGCAAAATGATGGTGGCCCGCAAAGCCGCTCGTCGGTGACGCCCCGCGCGACCGATCGCGCGCGGCTCCCGACTGGACCAGGATCATGCGGCGCGTGTCGCACGCCTCGCCCGACAAGACGAATGGATAGATAGCATGTGTGGCATCGTGGGAATCCTGAGCAATGACGCGGTTGCCGAGCGGTTGCTCGACGGTCTCAAGCGGCTCGAATATCGCGGCTATGATTCGGCTGGCATCGCGACCGATCATGACGGCGCGATCGAGCGCCGGCGCGCATCGGGCAAGCTGGTCAACCTCGCCAACGAGCTCGCCGCGCATCCGCTGCCCGGCAGGACCGGTATCGCGCACACGCGCTGGGCGACGCATGGCGGGCCGACCACCAACAACGCGCATCCACATGCGACCGGTGAGGTCGCGGTCGTCCACAACGGCATCATCGAGAATTTCAAACCGCTGCGCGACGAACTGATCGCGCGTGGGCGGACCTTCACGAGCGAGACCGACACCGAAGTGGTCGCGCATCTGATCAGCGAGAAGGTCGAGGCCGGCAGCGATCCGATCTCGGCGGTGCGCGAGATCCTGCCGCGTCTGCACGGCGCGTTCGCGCTCGCCATCCTGTTCCGCCAGCATCCCGACCTGCTGATCGGCGCGCGGCTCGGCTCGCCGCTGGTCGTCGGCCACGGCGACGGCGAGATGTTCCTCGGCTCGGACGCGCTCGCGCTCGCGCCGCTGACACAGCGCATCGCCTATCTCGACGAGGGCGACTGGGTCGTGCTCACGCGCGACGGCGCGCAGGTCTATGACCGCGATAACGCGCCCGTCGAGCGCGCGGTCACGCTGTCGGGGATCACCGGCGAGGTGATCTCGAAGGGCAACCACAAGCATTACATGCTCAAGGAGATCTACGAGCAGCCGATCGTCGTCGCGCAGACGCTGCGTTCGTATCTGAAGCGGATGGAGGGCGAGGTTTCGCTGCCGATCCCCGAATTGGACCTATCGACCATCAAGCGCGTCACGATCGTCGCGTGCGGGACGAGCTTCTATGCGGGCATGGTCGCCAAATACTGGTTCGAGCAGTTCGCGCGCGTCCCCGTCGACCTCGATGTCGCGTCCGAGTTCCGATACCGCGCGCCGGTGATGGAGGAGGGCGGCCTCGCGCTGTTCATCTCGCAGTCGGGCGAGACCGCGGACACGCTGGCCGCGCTGCGCCATGCCAAGGCCGAAGGGCAGAAGATCGCCGTCGTCGTCAACGTGCCGACCAGCAGCATGGCGCGCGAGGCGGACCTGTTGCTGCCGACGCATGCCGGCCCCGAGATCGGGGTTGCCTCAACCAAGGCGTTCACCTGCCAGCTTGCGGTGCTTGCCGCGCTCGCCGCCAATCTGGCGCGCGCGAAGGGCCTGCTGACCCGTGAGCAGGAGCGCGAGATCGTCCGCCACCTCGCCGAGGCGCCCGCCGCGCTCAACGGTGCGCTGGCCTATGACGAGGCGATCGAGGCGATGGCGCACACCGTCGCGGGTGCGCGCGACGTGCTGTATCTCGGGCGCGGTACGGATTACCCGCTCGCGCTGGAGGGTGCGCTGAAGCTGAAGGAAATCAGCTATATTCACGCCGAGGGCTATGCTGCGGGCGAGATGAAGCACGGCCCGATCGCGTTGATCGACGAGCATGTGCCGGTCATCGTCATCGCACCGTCGGGGCCGCTGTTCGACAAGACCGTTAGCAACATGCAGGAAGTGATGGCGCGCGGCGGCAAGGTCGTGCTGATCAGCGACTATGACGGCATCCAGGCGGCGGGCGAGGGCTGCATGGCGACGATCACCATGCCCAAGGTCCACCCGCTGATCGCGCCTCTGGTCTATGCGGTCCCGGTCCAGCTGCTCGCCTATCACGTCGCGGTGCTCAAGGGGACCGACGTCGATCAGCCGCGCAACCTGGCGAAGTCTGTCACCGTCGAATAAGGGCGCCGCGGCTCAGGCCGCCTCGCGGTGGGGCAATGGCGGCATCTGGTCGTCGCCGTTGAACCGCGCGATCCAGGGCAGGACGTCCTGCGCTTCGAGCGGGCGGGCGAAGACATAGCCCTGTGCCTCGTCGCACGCCATCCGCGTCAGCGTGTCGACGGCGCCGACGGTCTCCACGCCCTCGGCCACCACGCGGAAGCCGAGCTTCTTCGACAGCGAGATCATCGTCGCGATCACCGTCCGGCTGCGGGCGTCGTCGGTGTCGAGCGGGTCGACGAACGACTTGTCGATCTTGACCACGCTCGCGGGCAGCGTCTGGAGATAGGCCAGGCTGCTGTGGCCGGTCCCGAAATCGTCGATCGCGACGCGGACCCCGGTCGCCGCCAGTGCCTCGAGCCTGGCGAGCGACTGCGCCGAATTCTCCATCATCGCGCTTTCGGTCACCTCGACCTCGAGCATGTCGGGCGCGACATTGTGCGCGTCGAGCGCCGCGGCGATTGCCGCGACGAGTCCGTCCTCGTCGAGATTGGTCGCCGAGATGTTGATCGACAGAGGCAGCGAGACGCCACACGCCTGCCACGCCGCCAGCTGACGCAGGGCGGTGTCGAGGACGAATGCGGTGGTCGGCTTGGCCAGCGTGGTCCGTTCGACGATCGGGATGAACTCCGCGGGCGATACGTCGCCCAGCGTCGGGTCGTTCCAGCGCAGCAACGCTTCCGCCCCGACGCAGCGACGTGATCCGAGGTCGATCCGCGGCTGAT
Source organism: Sphingomonas sp. BK481 (assembly GCF_014194875.1). Taxonomy (NCBI): domain Bacteria; kingdom Pseudomonadati; phylum Pseudomonadota; class Alphaproteobacteria; order Sphingomonadales; family Sphingomonadaceae; genus Sphingomonas; species Sphingomonas sp. BK481. The sequence goes on from NZ_JACIAP010000008.1 coordinate 78,018, forward strand.
AGACCAGGCGGAGCGACGCGCCGTCCTCCAGCGCGGTGCCGAACGCGCTGAGCAGCACGATATTGCGCCGGTATTCGGAATCGTTCGACGTCGCATAGACGCTGATCAGGCTGTCCTTGGCCTGCGCATCCTGTGCGGCGCTGTGGGCAGCGCGCAGGATTTCCTGCGACCGGATCGCGCCCAGCGTCACGGGGACGATCCCGGCCGCCATCGTCGTCACGAACCGCGCGATCGAGCCCGCGGCACTGACCGCAAGCCCGGCGCTCACCACGTCGAGATAGCCAGGCATGGTCGCACCGGGCGCGGACAGGAAGGCAAACTGGGTCGCGGCCACATGATAGAGCGTTCGCGCGGATCCCAGTTGCTCGCGCAAGGTCCGCGCCGATTCCTTGACGAGCGTTTCGATATAGCCGGCGCCCATCACCCGGATCAGCGCATTCAGCTGGTCGGCACGCGCGAGGTCGAGCAGCACGACGAAGCGCTGCTCGCCGGGCGTGTCACGCGCGAGATCGTCGAGATCTTCCAGAAACCGGAAGCGATTGGGCAGCGCGCTGACCGGATCGACCCGCCCGACCGCATGCTGGAGGTCGATCTGCGCCATGACCATCGCCGCAAGGTCGGTCAGCGCGGCAAGCTCCTCGGGCGAAGCAGCTCGGGGTTCGGCGCCCAGCACGCAGAGCGACCCGAGCCCATGGCCCTCCCGCGTGATCAGCGGCGCACCCGCATAGAAACGGATGCCGGACTGCGCGAGCGGGCTGTTGGCATAGAAGCCGTCGGCCGCCAGGTCGGGTATCACCAGCCCCTGCGTCGTCTCGGCGACCTCCGCACACGGGGCCTTGGCCCGCGCGATGTGGTCATGCGTGATCCCGACGCGCGACTTGAACCATTGCCGGTCGGTATCGGTCAGCGAGATTGCGGCGATTGGCAGCCCGAAGATCTGGCCCGCCATCCGGGTGATGCGATCGAAGCTTTCGCTGGCGCTGGTGTCGAGCAGGCGCAATTGGCGCAATGCATCAAGCCGTGCCGCCTCTTCATACGCCCGCATTTCTATGCTCCAGTCGCCAGCATTATGCGCAACGAGTCGACTTGCGCGATAGACTTATGTTGTTAACATGGAGTAAATTACAGCAACTTGACGGATCTGCCCCGCCGGACGAATTGCTGCAGCCAAAGCATTGGTTTGGGGACAGGGATGAGCGAAATACCATTGGTGGCCGGGATCGAACTTGGCGGGACCAAGTGCATCTGTATCCTGGCGCGAGGGCCCGATGCGATCGAGGAAATCGTACGAATTCCGACAACTCGCCCCGATGAGACGCTTGCCGCGATCGAAGCCGTGCTCGACCGCTGGACCGGTTTCGTCGCCATCGGGATCGCAAGCTTCGGCCCCGTCGGGATCGACCGGCGCGGTGGTGACTACGGCCATATCACCTCGACGCCCAAGCCCGGTTGGGCGGGGACCGACGTCGCCGGGCGCCTGCAGCGTCGCTATGCGGTACCGACCGGCTTCCATACCGACGTCGTCGGCGCGGCGCTGGCCGAGGCGCGCTGGGGTGCGGCGCAGGGCCTGGCGGACATTGCCTATGTGACCGTCGGCACCGGGGTCGGCGCGGGGCTGATCGCGGGGCATCGACCGGTCGACGGCCTGATGCATTCGGAACTCGGGCATATCCGGCCGGTCCGCGCGCCGGGCGACGACTGGATCGGCAGTTGCCCGTTTCACGGCGCCTGCCTCGAGGGGCTTGTATCGGGGCCGGCGATCGCCGCGCGGCTCGGCCATCCCGCCGATGAGGCCCCCGCCGACCATCCGGTCTGGACGGGCGTCGCGGAGGCGCTTGGCCAGTTGTGCCACACGCTCGTGCTCACCGGCATTCCGCGCAGGATCGTCATCGGCGGCGGCGTGATGGGCGCCGGTCACCTGTTTCCGCGGGTCCGTGCCGCGCTGACGCGCAGTCTCGGGGGGTATATCGCATTGCCCGAGCCGACGCTGGTCGATACGTTCGTCGTACCGCCGGCACTCGGCGGCAATGCCGGCCCGCTCGGCGCCATTATCCTTGGTGGCCAAGCGCTTGGTGACTCGGTCGGAGGGTCGAGCGGCTCGGCCTTCATGTCATATTAATTACAGATGCCTACCCACCGGGCCGCGCGAGAAGGCCTGGAAGATCGCTTATACGGGCGGGGTCAGGTATCGTGAGGAACGGTGTCCGATGCGTATTCTGATTGTCGACGACGAACCCGGAGTTCATGACGATTACGCCCGTGCGATCCTGGGGACGGAACCGGCGGCGGCCGACCCGCAGGCGGACGCGTTTTCGATTACCCCGGTCGGCACCGGCATCGATGCGATCGCGGCGGTTGAATCCGCTATCGCCGAGGCGGCGCCGTTCGCGGTCGCCTTCCTCGATCTGCAGATGGCGTCGGGGCTCGACGTCTGCGAGACGGCGCGCCGGATCCGCGCGCTCGACCCCGACGTCAACTTCGTCATCGTTACCGCGCTCGACGGCGCCTCGCTGGCCGGGATCGCCAAGGTGGCCGGTCCGGTCGACAAGATCTTCCATATCGCCAAGCCGTTTGCCCCCGCCGAGTTGCGCCAGACCGCACTGGCCCTGACGCAGCGCTGGCAGTTCGACCATGACTGCAACGCGGTGCGCGCGGCGCTCGTGCGGCAGGTGGCGCAGCTCGAGGTCCGGGCGGCCGAGCTGGCGGCCAATGAAAGCCGTGCGATCCATCTGGCGACGCACGACTCGCTGACCGACGCGCCCAACCGGCTGGCGTTTCTCCGCGCGCTTGCCGAACGCACCCGCGCGGACGGATGGTTCGCGACGGTGATGATCGATCTCGACCGGTTCAAGCTGGTCAACGACACGCTGGGGCATCTTGCCGGCGACGCGCTGATCCGCGAGATCTGCGCGATCCTCGGCCGGTCCTCGCCCGACGGCGCGCTGGTCGCGCGGCTTGGCGGCGACGAATTCGGCGTGTTGTTCAGCACCGCAGACGAGACCAGCGCCTTGCTCGCCTGCGAACGGATGATCGCGGCCTGTTCGGTCAGCCTTCAGGTCTTTGGCAGTTCCGTCCAGGGCGGCGCCTCAGCCGGGCTGGTCGTGACGCATGGCGGGCAGGGCAGCGACCCGGTCGACGTCATGCGGCGGGCCGATCTCGCGCTCAACGACGCCAAACGGAGCGGCCGGCGCATGGCGCGCGTGTTCGACGAGAGCATGGACGAGGATATCCGCTTCCGCCGGCGCGTTGAAAGCGGGCTCGGCGAAGCGATCGCGAACAACGAGCTCAGCCTGGTGTTCCAACCGATCGTGTCGCGCGAATCGATCGAAGTGGTCGGGTTCGAGGCGCTGCTGCGCTGGAACACCATGGCTTACGGCCCGATCAGCCCGGGCCTGTTCATGCCGATCGCGGAGGAATCGAACCTCATCCACGACCTAGGCGACTGGGTGCTGCGCAATGCGCTCGCGGTCCTGACGCAGTGGCCGGGTCAGTATGTCTCGGTCAATTTCAGCCCGCGACAGTTCCGGCGCCACCATTTCGTTGACTATGTCAGCGAGAGCGTCCGCCGTGCCGGGGTCGATCCCAGCCGGTTGCAGATCGAGATCACCGAGACCGCGATCTTCGACGATGCCGAGCGTGCGGCAGAGACGCTGGGCGCGCTGCGCCGCATGGGGTTCCGCATTGCGCTCGACGATTTCGGGACGGGCTATTCGAGCCTGCACAACATTCGCACCTTCGCGCTCGACTGCCTGAAGATCGACCGCAGCTTCATCGAGGGGATGGGCCGCGAGCGCGAGAGCGCGGCGATCGTTCATTCGATCATCAGTCTGGGCCGCGCACTCGGCATCGGGGTCATCGCCGAAGGGGTGGAGACCGAGGCGCAGGTCCAGGCCTTGCGCCTGGCGGGGGCCAGCCATCTCCAGGGCTTCTTCTTCTCGCACCCGGTACCTGCTGCGATCGCCCGGACCATGGCGGAAGCACGCGGTCTCGGCGGGGATCCCGCCGCGGCGCCCCGCGTCATGGCACCGTCGCCGGGCGTCTGATCCCACACCCGCGAAGCGCGCGGCGGCTCAGAGCAGGACGGGCTGTGCGTCGTCCGGCTCGTCACCAACCAGCCCCGACAGCGTCAGGCCGAGCAGCCGGACGCCCTGTGGTACCGGAAGCTGCGCCATCAGCAGGTCCAGTCCGGCGGCGACGAACGCAGCCTTGTCGACCACCGCGGCGCTCGACGAGCGGGCGCGCGTGATCGTCCGGAAATCGGCATGGCGCAGTTTCAGCGTGACCGTCCGCCCGCGCGTGGCGTGCCGCTCGATCCGCACCCACGCCGCATCCGCAACCCGGTGCAACGCCTCGCGCAGCGCTGCCGGATCGCTCAGATTGGTCTCGAACGTCCGCTCCGCACCGACCGACTTGGCGGCACGGTTGACGCGCACCGGGCGGTGATCGATCCCGCGTGCTGCCCCGTACAGATAGTCCGCATAGCTGCCGAAATGCGCCTGGAGGAACGCCAGCGGGCGTTCGAGCAGATCTGCGCCGGTCAGGATGCCGAGCTGTTCCATGCGCTTGGCGGTGACCGGGCCGACGCCGTGGAACCGCTTGACCGGCAATGACGCGACGAACGCGGCCCCGCGCTTCGGCGTGATGACGCAGATCCCGTCGGGCTTGTTCTGGTCCGACGCAAGCTTCGCGATGAACTTGTTGTAGCTGACCCCGGCGGAGGCGGTCAGCCCGGTATCGGCCTTGATCCGCGCGCGGATCTCCTCGGCGATCGCCTGCGCCGATCCGACCCCGCGGATATCGGCGGTGACGTCTAGATACGCCTCGTCGAGCGACAGCGGTTCGACGAGCGGGGTGAAATGCGCGAAGATCGCGCGGATCTGGTCGGACACCGCACGGTACACGTCGAAGCGCGGCGGCACGAAGACGAGGTCGGGGCAGCGCCTGAGCGCGGTGACAGACGGCATCGCGCTGTGCACCCCGAAGGTTCGCGCCTCGTAGCTCGCGGCGGCGACCACCCCGCGCGCGCGCGAACCACCCACCGCGACCGGCCGTCCCTTCAATGTCGGGTCGTCGCGCTGTTCGACCGAGGCATAGAAGGCGTCCATGTCGACATGGATGATCTTGCGCTGCACCGGCGGCGGGGTAGGAGAAGCGGCCATCTGCACCGCAGATAGGTTCTGACGATGCGCGGAAACAGAGCGTCGTTACGGCGTTGAACGAATTCGGCCGGGCGCAAGCGGCGACGACAAGGGGACCTGGACGTGCGGATCGGAACCGAATGCTGGCGTATCGAACGCGCGGACCAGATGTCCGTGATCGTCGATGCGGAGGAATATTTCCGTCAGGCGCGCGTCGCCATGCTCAACGCCAAGCGGCGGATCATGCTGATCGGCTGGGATTTCGATGCGCGGATCCAGCTCGAACCCGGGGTCGACCGCCCCGGCGAACCGCCGACGCTCGGCGCCTTCATCCTGTGGCTGGTCGAACGCGAGCCCGAGCTCGAGATTTTCCTGCTCCGCTGGGATACCGGTGCGATCAAGTCGCTGTTCCGCGGCTCGACCCTGTTCACGATGATGAAGTGGATGCGGCATCCGCGCATCCATACCAAGCTCGACGGGCATCATCCGACCGCGGGGTCGCATCACCAGAAGATCGTGATCATCGACGACTGCCTCGCCTTTTGCGGCGGGATCGACATGACCGGCGACCGCTGGGACACGCGCGAACATCGCCATGACGATGCGCGACGGCGGCGCCCCTCGGGCCGTCCCTACAAGCCGTGGCACGACGCGATCAGCGCGGTCGCAGGCCCCGTCGCGACCGCGTTGGGGCAGCTGTTCCGCGACCGGTGGGTGCTGGCCGGCGGCGTGCCGATCGCCGAGGCGAACCCTGGCGCGGCCTGCTGGCCCGACGAGCTCGGCGTGCATTTCCGCGATGTCGACGTCGCGATCGCGCGGACCGAACCCGAGATGGATGATCAGGTCCCGGTGCATGAGAGCGAGGCGCTGTTCCTCGCGCAGATCGCCGGGGCCAAGCGGCATCTCTATATCGAGAGCCAGTATTTCGCGTCGCGCAAGATCGCCGAGGCGGTCGCGCGCCGTCTCGACGAGGCGGACGGGCCCGAAATCGTGATCATCAACCCGGTGACTGCGCAGGGGTGGCTCGAGCCGATCGCGATGGACACCGCGCGCGCGCGCCTGATGACCGCGCTGGCGCACCGTGACGTCCACAAGCGGCTGCGCATGTACCATCCCTATACCAGCGGCGGGGAGGCGATCTATTGCCATGCCAAGATCCTGATCGCGGACGACCAGATCTTCCGGCTCGGGTCGTCGAACATGAACAACCGTTCGCTGCGGCTCGACACCGAATGCGACCTCGCGATCCGCGCGCATGACGAGGCGACGAGCACGGGCATCACCGCGATCCGCAACGACCTGATCGCCGAACATCTTGCGGTCGATGTCGAGGTGGTGACCACGATGATCGCCGAGACCGGGTCGCTGATCGAGACGATCGAGCGGCTGCGCGGGCAGGGCAAGTCGCTGCGCGCCTATGAGGCGCCCGACCTGACCGCGGTCGAGGAATGGCTGGCGGACAATGAGGTGCTCGATCCCGAGGGCCCCGAGGAGATGTTCGAGAGCTTCGCGAAGCGCGGCCTGTTCCGCCGCCTCCGCCACCGCCGCCCGAAGAAGAAGTGAGCGATCCTCCCCCGCCAGGGGGAGGATCAGGTTAGAACAGCCCTTCGATCAACCCATCCGCATCGAGCCGGATGGCTTCCGCCGCGGGGACGCGCGGGAGGCCGGGCATCGTCATGATCTCGCCGCAGATCGCGACGACGAAGCCCGCGCCCGCCGCCAGCCGAACCTCGCGCACCGGCACGATATGCCCGGTCGGCGCGCCGAGCAGCGCGGGGTCGCTCGAAAAGCTGTACTGCGTCTTGGCAAGGCAGACGGGCAGGTGGCTATAGCCGGCATCCTCCCAGCGCTTGAGCTGCGCGAGCACGCTGGGCTCGGCGACCGCATGTTCCGCGCGGTAGATCCGCCGGGCGACCGTGTCGATCTTGTCGAACAGCGACAGATCGTCACCATAAAGCGGCGCGAAATTCGCGGCATGCGTGTCGCACAGCTCGGCCACCGCGTCGGCGAGCTTGGTTGCCCCCGCGCCGCCCTCGGCCCAGTGGCGGCACAGGATCGCACGGGCGCCATGCGCGCTCGCCGCCTCGTGCACGACCGCGATCTCGGCCTCGCTGTCGGTGTGGAAATGGTTGATCGCGACGACCGCGGGAACACCGAACTGGCGGATATTCTCGATATGGCGGACGAGATTGACCGCACCGCGCCGGACCGCCTCGACGTCCTCCGCGCCGAGATCGGCCTTGGCGACCCCGCCGTTCATCTTGAGCGCGCGGACCGTCGCGACGATCACCACCGCATCGGGGGACAACCCCGCCTGGCGGCATTTGATGTCGAAGAACTTCTCCGCGCCCAGATCCGCGCCGAAGCCCGCCTCGGTCACGACATAGTCGCCCAGCGCGAGCGCAGCGCGCGTCGCGATCACCGAGTTGCAGCCATGCGCGATGTTGGCGAACGGCCCGCCGTGCAGGAAGGCGGGGTTGCCCTCGAGCGTCTGGACGAGGTTCGGCTTGATCGCCTCCGCCAGCAGGACCGCCATCGCGCCGTCGGCCTTCAGGTCGCGCGCGGTGACGGGGGTGCGGTCGCGGGTATAGGCGACGACGATGTCACCCAGCCGCCGCTCCATGTCGGCCAGATTCTCGCTGAGGCACAGGATCGCCATCACCTCGGAGGCGACGGTGATGTCGAACCCCGATTCGCGCGGATAGCCGTTGGCGACCCCGCCGATCGACTGGACGATGTCGCGCAGCGCACGGTCGTTCATGTCAAGCACGCGGCGCCACACCACGCGCCGCACGTCGATCTGCAGCGCGTTGCCCCAATGGATATGATTGTCGATCATCGCCGCGAGCAGGTTGTGCGCCGCGGTGATCGCGTGGAAATCGCCGGTGAAATGGAGGTTGATGTCCTCCATCGGCGCGACCTGCGCACGTCCGCCGCCGGTCGCGCCGCCCTTGGTGCCGAAGCACGGCCCGAGCGACGGTTCGCGCAGCGCCAGCACCGTCTTGCGCCCCGTCAGGTTCAGCGCGTCGGCGAGCCCGACCGAAGTCGTCGTCTTGCCCTCGCCCGCGGGCGTCGGGTTGATCGCGGTGACGAGCACCAGCCGGCCGCGTTGCGCCCCCTCGCGGCGGCCATGCGCTTCGAGCCAGTCGAGTGCGATCTTGGCCTTGAACCGGCCGTAAGGCTCGACCGCGTCGTCGGGGATGCCGAGCGCGTCGGCGACCCGCGCGATGGGGCGCAGCGCGACGCTGCGGGCGATGGCAATGTCGGTTGTCATGAGCCTAGTTCTTCAGTTTCCAGCCGCTTTTCAGCAGCATGTAGCACAGCGTGGCGAGCGCGACGTCGATCGCCAGGATGACGAGGCCGCCGACGAGCACCGGCGAATCGGCAACGCCCAGAAAGCCGTAGCGAAAGCCCGAGATGATGTAGAAGAACGGATTGACGTGGCTGAACGCGCGGAACGCGGGCGCCAGCGTGTCGACCGAATAGAAGGTGCCCGACAGCAGCGAGAGCGGCGCGACGACGAAGTTGGTGACCGCGGCGGCATGGTCGAACTTGTCCGCCCAGATCGACGTCAGCACGCCGAGCAGCGCGAGGAAGGTCGCGCCGAGCAGGCCGAACCACAGGATCGCGAGCGGCGCATGCGGCGTGACGTGCACGCCCGGATACAGCGCCATCGCCGCCCAGACGACGCACCCGACCAGCACCGCACGCGTCACCGCACCGCCGACGAGCGCCGCGAGCAGCTCGGCGGTCGACAGTGGTGGCTGAAGATAGTCGACGATCGTGCCCTGCATCTTGCCGACCAGCAGCGAAAAGCTCGCATTGGCAAATGCCGGGCCCATCATGCCCTGGCTGATGATCAGCCCGGGGGCGATGAAATCGGCGAACATCACGGTCTCGCCGCCGACCAGCACGGGGCGTTTGGCGCCCGTCGCGATGGTGAAAACGATCAGGAACAGCAATGTCGTCATCGCCGGCGCCCACACCGTCTGCAGCTGGACCTTGAAGAACCGGCGCACCTCCTTGATATAGAGGGTACGAAGTCCCTCCCAGTTCACGTTGCGAATGACGGGAACGCCGGGGGCGGATTGCACCGCCGACTGGATTTCACCGATTGGGGGCTGGCTGCTCATGGGGGTTGCGGGTAATCGCTGCCGCTGTCGCCCGCAACCCGGTTGACGAAGACTATACCGGCCGACCCGAAGACTGAGGAACGAACATGTCCTGGACCGACGAGCGTATCGAGACGCTCAAGACGATGTGGGAAGCCGGCCAGACCGCCAGCCAGATCGCCGAAGCGCTGGGTGGCGTCAGCCGCAACGCCGTGATCGGCAAGGCGCACCGCCTTGAGCTTCAGGCGCGCCCGTCGCCGGTGAAGCCGAACGATCCCGACGCGAAGAACGCGGATGCGAAGTTGGCCGAGGCGAAGGCGGCCGAGGCCAGGCCGGCCGAGTCGCCCGTCGTCGACACGCCGCCCGTGGTCGCCGCCGAACCCGTCGCCGCAGCGCCGGCTCCCGCGCCTGAACCCGCACCGGTCGCCGCTACACCCGAGCCCGCACCGCGTGCGGCGCCCGTCGCTGCCGACGCGGATGAGGACGCCGACGAGGACGAGGATGAGGACGACGACGCGGTCGAACCCGCCGCCGCACCCGTCCGCGCACCGCAGCCGATCCTGCGCTCGATCGGACCCGGCGGCTTTCTCCGCCAGGCGCCCGGCGAACAGCAGCCGCCAAGCACGCCTGCTCCGCCGCGGCGTCTCGTCCCCGCCAAGCCTTCGCCTGAAATGGCGGGCAAGACGAGCCTGCTCGAGCTCAACGACCGGATCTGCAAATGGCCGCTCGGCCATCCCGGCGAGCCCGATTTTCACTTTTGTGGTGACAAGGTGAACCCGGGCTTCCCGTACTGCGTCGCGCATTGCGGTCACGCCTATCAGGCACAGCTGCCCCGCCGCGACCGCCGCCCGACGCCGCCACTCCCCTTCGGCGGCCCGCGCGCGCGCTGAGATTGGGGGGGCGGTCTCGCCTCTCTCGCGCTCAAATATTATGGGAGCCGTGGAGCCAATCCCCAGCACCACCCCGGCGGAGGCCGGGGCCCAGTCGGGAAGGCTGTAGTAAAGGCGGGCAACACGTAGCACCTCCGTCCCCCAACTGGGCCCCGGCCTTCGCCGGGGTGGATTTTGGGGTATCCACTGACCAGAACGTTGGGCCGCTTCTTGCTGAGAGGCGGCCTTTTTCTTGGATTTGCCAGGCGCTGGACTCAAGATCTGCGCGTCCCGCCGTCCAGCACCCCAGCACCACCCCGGCGAAGGCCGGTGCCCAGTTGGGAAGGCCGTAGTAACGGCGGGCAACGCGTGGTTGGCTTCGTCCCCTAACTGGACCCCGGCCTTCGCCGGGGTGGTGCCTTGGGGAAACCATATTCACAAAAAAAAGGGCCGCGTCCCGTGTCGGGAAGCGACCCTCTGTCCTCACCCGCGCCGCGGCGAAGCCGCGTCGTCGGACGTCGCCGTCGCGACGCCGGCCGAGCTTGGGTGGTGTGACGCCGTTTGGCGTCACACCACCCTGCGCTTAGAACCGGAATGCCGCCGTCGCGCGCAGGCTGTGCCAGCGGAACTTGTCGTCGCTGCGACGGAAGTCCGTGCCGGTCGTGTTCGGCGCCAGCACGAACGGGTTCGTCGCCGGCTGCGTGCCCTGCGTCACGCGTACGCGGAAGTCGTCGTCCTGATACTGGTGGAACATATATTCCATGCCGACCGAGATGTTCGGCGTGACCTTCTGCTCGATACCGCCGCCGCCGAGGATGCCGAACTGCTGGCGCTTGCCGCTCTGCTGATAGGCGTTGCCGGTGTTGGTGCTGTAGAAATCCCGGTCGATCTTGGCATAGCCCGCACCGAACGTGCCGTAGAACAGCGTGGTGTTGACGGCATAGCCTGCACGGCCGCGGATCGAGGCTTCCCAGTCGACGCTGCGCGTCATCACGTAGCTGGCGGGCGTCGTCGAGAAGGCGGTGACGCTGTCGGTGATCTCGCTCTTGCCGAATTCGCCGACCACACCGACGACGATGTTGCCGCGCTGCGTGTCCATGCCGACGCGGCCATAATACGCGGCGCCGTCCTTGTCCTTGCGGCAGCCGCGGCCACCGGTCAGCGTCGTGGCGGTCGTCGCGCCGTTGCAGAACCCGCTGCTGAACGCGTTGGCACCGGCTGCCGTCGTCACCGCATCCCCGAACCGCCCGTCGAGATTGCGGTCGAACAGGATCGACGATCCTGCATCGTTTGGCTGTACGTCATAACCACCCGCTGCGCCGACATAGAGACCGTTGAACGGTGCGTCCTCGGTGGTCTCCTGCGCGAATGCCGGCGATGCCGTGAGACCGAGAATGACCGCGCCAGCGAGGCCGGCATAGAGGGATGTGCGCATGTAAGCTCCGGATATGATTGATCTAAGACAGCCAAGAAACGGGGCGTCCCGCCAATATATCCGCGAACATGACAGAAAGTTCATGTTGTGGCTTTTCCGCAACAGCGGTTGCGCGCTTGCACGGATCGCTGGCTAAGCCATATACCACGTCATGCCAGAAGACCTGCCCGAAGGCCTGTTCACGACCCCGTCAAAGACCGCCCCGACCTATGACGCGTCCTCGATCGAGGTGCTCGAGGGGCTCGAACCCGTCCGCCGCCGCCCGGGCATGTATGTCGGCGGCACCGACGAGCGCGCGTTGCACCATCTCGCCGCCGAAGTGCTCGACAACGCGATGGACGAGGCGGTCGCGGGTCACGCGACGCGGATCGAGGTCACGCTCGAGCCCGGAAACCGCCTGACGATCGTCGACAATGGCCGCGGCATCCCGGTCGATCCGCATCCCAAATTCCCCGACAAGTCCGCGCTCGAGGTCATCCTTTCGACGCTGCATTCGGGCGGCAAGTTCGCGGGCAAGGCCTATGCGACCTCGGGCGGTCTGCACGGCGTCGGCATCAGCGTCGTCAACGCGCTGTCGTCCGACACCGTCGTCGAGGTCGCACGCGACCGCCAGCTCTATCGACAGCGCTTCGCCAAGGGGCAGACGCTCGGCCCGATCGAGCGGCTCGGCACCACCCCCAACCGTCGCGGCACCAGCGTCGCCTTCACCCCCGATACCGAGATCTTCGGCAACGAACTGCATTTCAAGCCGCAGCGGCTGCACAAGCTCGTCCGGTCCAAGGCCTATCTGTTCGCGGGCGTCGAGATACGCTGGCACTGCGCGCCCGAACTGATCAGCGACGATACGCCCGCACAGGCCGTGTTCCAGTTCCCCGGCGGGCTCGCCGACCATCTGCGCGACCAGGTCGCAGGCCGCGAATGCGCGACCGCCGACTTCTTCTCCGGCTCGCAGGATTTCCCGAGCGCGCACGGCGAGACGCAGGGGCGCGTCGAATGGGCGATCGCCTGGCCGCTGTGGAGCGACGGCTCGTACAGTTGGTATTGCAATACCATCCCGACCCCCGATGGCGGCACGCACGAACAGGGCCTGCGCCAGGCGCTGGTGCGCGGCCTCCGCGCCTTCGGCGATCTGGTCGGCAACAAGAAGACCAAGGATATCAGTGCGGACGACGTGATGATCGGCAGCGAGCTGATGCTGTCGGTGTTCATCCGCGAACCGCAATTCCAGAGCCAGACCAAGGATCGCCTGACCAGCCCCGAGGCCGCGGGCCTCGTCGAGAAGGCGGTCCGCGACCATTTCGACCATTTCCTCAGCCACAATATGGACCGCGGCAAGGCGCTGCTGAACTATGTGCTCGAGCGGATGGACGAGCGCCTGCGCCGCAAGCAGGAACGCGACGTCAAGCGCAAGACCGCGACGTCCGCCCGCAAATTGCGGCTGCCCGGCAAGCTGACCGACTGTTCCGCCAACTCGCCCGAGGGCACCGAGCTGTTCATCGTCGAGGGCGATTCCGCTGGCGGCTCGGCCAAGCAGGCGCGCGATCGCAAGACGCAGGCGATCCTGCCGATCCGCGGCAAGATCCTGAACGTCGCGTCCGCGACCAGTGCGAAGATCTTCGCGAACCAGGAAATCGCCGATCTGACGCTGGCGCTCGGCTGCGGCACGCGGAAGGACTGCGTGGCGGACAACCTGCGCTACGAGCGCGTAGTCATCATGACCGACGCCGACGTCGACGGCGCGCATATCGCGACGCTGCTGATGACGTTCTTCTTCCAGGAGATGCCCGACATCGTCCGGCGCGGGCACCTCTATCTCGCGCAGCCGCCGCTCTACCGTCTGACCGTCGGCACCAAGAGCGTCTATGCGCGCGACGACGCGCACCGCGCCGAACTCGAACGCACGGTGTTCAAGGGCAAGAAGGTCGATGTCGGCCGCTTCAAGGGGCTTGGCGAGATGAACCCAGGCCAGCTCCGCGAGACGACGATGGACCCCGCCACCCGCGGCATGCTGCGCATCACCCTGCCGCAGGAATATGAGGAGCGGGCAGGCGTGAAGGACCTGGTCGACCGCCTGATGGGCAACAACCCCGCGCACCGCTTTGCCTTTATCCAAGAAAATGCCGGCCGGCTGGACGAGGAAGCGATCGACGCGTGACCATTGGGGCAAGCGGGGGCCGTTCGATAGCCGCCCCCGCTTGCCTCCGGGATCACTGCCTGTGCGCGACCATCGTCGAGGTCTTCCCGTGTTTCAGGTCGTTGACCGCGGTGGTCATCGTCGTGCCGTCGGGCGAGACCGACATGCTATATGTACCAATCGGCGTGTCGCCCTCGTAATCGGTTTCGAACAGAGTCGTCGGTCCGGTCTGTTTCAGGGCGACCTTCGTCCAGCCCGGATCCCCGGTCACCGTTGCCGGCGGACCGTCGATCGTCGCGGCATAGGATATGCCGGTCGGCGTCGAGAAGGCCATGGTCTTCCCGTCCTGTGCGAAGGTGAAGACGAGGCCCGTGTCGGATACCTGCGTTTCCGTGGTTTCGCGCCACGCACCCGATAACGCATGGGCACCCGCCGGGGCGGGAGCGACGCGCGCATTGACCGTCGTTCCCGTCACCTCCACGCCACTCGGTGCGGTCCGGTCGACAAAGGCGGAGGACGAACTCTGCCCGTCCGCGGCCAGCGTCACCGTCGCCTCGGCGACCGTCTTTCCGCTCTTCCGGAACGCCCGCTTGACCGTCGTCGCATCCACCACCGCGACCGATGCCTCGTCATAATAGGGATTGCCGACGATCGGGTGAAACGCGCCATCGGCGGGGAATTTCAGCGCGGGCTTGATGGGGACGCGACTGGGCTTGCGCCGGCGCGTTTGCGACGTCGGATGGAGCCGAGGGGAAGATTGCGCGTGCTGCCGGGGCGCCGCAAGCGGAGTCCGCGCCTTGGTACGGATCAGACAGGGCTGCGTCGGACGTCCGCGGTGTTGACGCCCATCCCCCGTCACCGGTATTAGGCGCCTCCGGGGCGGTCCATCACGGGCCGCCCTTCTCGTTTCGAAGAGGAAGCGCCTGTGACCATCACCCCGCTCATGCCCGTCTACCCGCGGTGTGGCGTGCGTCCGGTCCGAGGCGAGGGCGCCTATCTGTTCGGTGAGGACGGCCAGCAATATCTCGACTTCGCCAGCGGCATCGCGGTCAATGCGCTCGGCCATGGCCACCCGCATCTGACCAAGGCGATCGCCGATCAGGCCGCCACACTGATGCACGTGTCGAACCTGTACGGGTCGCCACAGGGCGAGCATCTCGCGCAGCGGCTCGTCGACAATACGTTTGCCGACACCGTGTTCTTCACCAATTCGGGTGCGGAAGCGGTCGAGTGCGCGATCAAGACCGCGCGCCGCTATCATTTCGCGAACGGCAATCCCGAGCGTCATACGCTGATCACGTTCGATACCGCGTTCCACGGCCGCACGCTCGGCACGATCTCGGCGACCAACCAGGCCAAGATGCGCGACGGGTTCGAACCGCTGTTGCCGGGCTTCGCCTATGCCAAGTTCAACGATCTCAAGGGTGCGCTCGCGCTGATCGACGACCACACCGCAGGCTTCCTGGTCGAGCCGATCCAGGGCGAGGGTGGTATCCGCCAGGCGAGCCCCGAATTCCTCCAGGGCCTGCGCAAGGCCTGCGACGAGCACGGCCTGCTGCTCGTCCTTGACGAGGTCCAGTGCGGCTATGGCCGGACCGGCAAGCTGTTCGCGCATGAACTCTACGGGATCACCCCCGACATCATGTCGGTCGCCAAGGGGATCGGCGGCGGCTTCCCGCTCGGCGCGTGCCTTGCGACCGAGGAGGCGGCCAAGGGCATGGTCGCGGGCACGCACGGTTCGACCTATGGCGGCAACCCGCTCGGGATGGCGGCGGGCGAGGCGGTGCTCGACGTGATCCTCGAGGACGGGTTCCTGGAGCATGTCGCCACGATGGGCGACCGGCTGCGCCAGGGCCTCGAACAGATGATCCCAAATTACGATCACCTGTTCGACAGCGTGCGCGGCACCGGGCTGATGCTCGGGCTGAAGCTGAAAAGCGACAGCCGTGCGTTCGTCGCGTTCGCACGCGATCATCACAACCTGCTGCTGGTGGCCGCGGGTGAGAACGTCATCCGCATCCTGCCGCCGCTGGTGATCGACGAGAGCCATATCGCCGAATGCATCGACAAGCTGTCGACCGCCGCGCGCGTTTATGTGCCCGCAGCTGACGATTGAGCGCCTTTGCGCGGTCACTAAACCCCGTTCGTCCTGAGTAGCCACTGAGCGAAGTCGAAGTGGCATATCGAAGGACTGGCCCGCTTGGGGCACTGTCCTTCGATATGGGTCTTCGGCTTCGCTCAGCCCCTACTCAGGACGAACGGAACTTCTTACGGGGTCGTTACCATGAGCAACCGCCATTTCCTGAATCTCACCGACGCCGGCGCCGACGGTATCGCCGCGATGCTTGCCGACGCGCTCGACCGCAAGGCGGCGCGCGCCGGCTTCACCAAGGGCCGCGCCGACGCCGATGCGCCGCTCGCCGGCCACACGCTGGCGATGGTGTTCGAAAAAAACTCGACGCGTACGCGGTTCAGCTTCGACATGGCGATCCGCCAGCTCGGCGGGACATCGATCGTCGCCGATGCCGGCAGCATGCAGCTCGGGCGCGGCGAATCGATCGCCGACACCGCGCGCGTGCTGTCGGGCTATGTCGACGCGATCATGATCCGCACCGACGATCATGCCAAAGTCGAGGAGATGGCGCATCATGCCAGCGTCCCCGTTATCAACGGGCTAACCGACGCGTCGCATCCGTGCCAGATCATGGCCGACCTGCTGACGATCATCGAGAGCGGCAAGGCGCTGCCCGGGCTCAAGGTCGCGTGGCTGGGCGATGGCAACAACGTGCTCGCCTCGATCGTCGAGGCCGCCGGGCTGATGCAGTTCGACGTCGTGGCCGCCTGCCCGCAGGGTTTCCAGCCCGAGGAGGAGGCGATCGTCCGCGCCTCGGGGCGCGCGCGCGTCGTCGCCGATCCGCGCGAGGCGGTCGAAGGTGCGGACATCATCGTCACCGACACCTGGATCTCGATGGGGCAGGACAATGCCGAGAGCAAGCTGAAGGCCCTTGCCCCCTATCAGGTCGACGCCGCGCTGATGGCGCTCGCGCGGCCCGATGCGAAGTTCCTCCACTGCCTCCCCGCACATCGCGGCGAGGAGGTCACGCCCGAGGTGATCGACGGTGCGCAGTCGCTGATCTGGCAGGAGGCCGAGAATCGCCTCCACGCGCAGAAATCGGTGCTGCGCTGGTGCTTCGGGCAGATTGGTTGAAGCGCCCGGTTGGTTGATCGGGCGCAGGTCAGCCCCCATTTCCGTCATTCCCGCGGAGGCGGGAATCCATAAACTCCGAGCTGGTGATGAGACCACCAGCGTATGTCGCTCTGCATCCCCGCCCGCGCAGGGATGACGCCGCGACGGGGGATGCCGAAGGAACGATGGTGAACGACCCCAACATGACCGATCTCGACCGCGCGCTGGCGTTTGCGATCCCCGCGCGCAGCGCCCGTGGCCGGATCGTCCGGCTCGGCACCGCGCTCGACGAGGTGCTCGCCGCGCACGCCTATCCGCCTGCGATCGAGAAACTGCTCGCCGAGGCGCTGACGCTCGCCGCGCTGATCGGCTCGACGCTGAAGGACGCGAGCGGCCAGCTGACGATGCAGACCCGGACCGACAATGGCGTCGTCCAGCTGCTGGTCTGCGATTATCGCGGCGGTGAGGTGCGCGGCTATATCGAATATGACGCGGACAAGCTCGCCCAGGCGCCCGCCGAGCCGACGCTGTTCGCCCTGTTCGGCCAGGGCTATCTCGCGATCACCTTCGACATGGCGAGCAGCAACGAGCGGTATCAGGGCATCGTCCCGCTCGACGGCGATACGCTGTCTGAGGCCGCCCAGAGCTATTTCACCCAGTCCGAGCAGATCCCGACGATGGTCCGCACCGGCATGGCGAAGGGCCCCGACGGGCGCTGCGTCGCGGGCGGGCTGTTCCTCCAGCATCTGCCTGAGGGCGAGGACGGCCGCGAGCGGCTGCATACCAAGCTCGACCATCCCGAATGGGAGCATGTCGCGACGCTTGGCAACACGATGGGTACGGACGAGCTGACCGATGCGACGCTGCCGCTCGAGACGCTGGTGTGGCGGCTGTTCAACGAGGACAGCGACGTCCGCATCCTTGCCGACATTCCGATCACGCGAGGGTGCCGGTGCGATCCCGACTATATCCGGGGCGTGATTGCGAAATTCCCGATCGACGAACGCCGCGACATGGCGGACGAGAGTGGCTTCATCCAGGTCGACTGCGCATTCTGTGCAAAGAAATTCCCGGTTCCGGTCGAGGAATGACGCGTTTCTCAGGCGCGCGACGGCGGGAAATTGCGCGGCGTTAATGCGCTGTTTACCGCGCCGGGCTATACCTCCCTCGTGCTTTAGAGATTTCAGCACGTTTCTCCCTTGAGGCTGCTATTAGCGCCAACCTTTCAGGGCCGCCTTCGGGCGGCCCTTTCTTTTTGCCGCGGTCTGGCCTAGCGCGTCGCGCATCATGACATCATCAGCTCCCTTAGCGGTCGCCCTCGTCTCGGGCGGCCTCGACTCAATGGTTTCCGCCGCCATGCTGCGGGAATCCGGCCGGCGCCTGCTCGCGCTGTCGTTCGATTATAACCAGCGCCACCGCGTCGAGCTCGAGGCCGCGCGCCGCGTCGCCACTGCGCTCGGCGCCGAACGCCATATCGTCCTGCCGATGGACCTGTCCGCGTTCGGCGGTTCGGCGCTCACCGCCGATATCGACGTGCCCAAGGACGGTGTCGGCACCGATGATGCGGGCGGCATCCCCGTCACCTATGTCCCCGCCCGCAACACGATCTTCCTCAGCCTCGCGCTCGGCTGGGCCGAGGCGGCGGGCGCGCGCGATATCTATATCGGCGTCAACGCGCTCGATTATTCGGGCTATCCGGATTGCCGTCCCGAATTCATCGCCGCATTCGAGGGGCTGGCCGAGCTCGCGACCAAGGCGGGGGTCGAGGGCGATCCGTTCCGCATCCAGGCGCCGCTTCAGCACATGACCAAGGCGGATATCGTCCGCGAGGGCACGCGGCTCGGGCTCGATCTCGGGCTCAGCTGGTCGTGCTACGATCCAACGCCCGACGGCAAGCATTGCGGCGAGTGTGACAGCTGCCGTCTCCGCTCGCGCGGCTTCGACGAGGCGGGGATCGCGGATCCCACCGTCTATGCGGTCAAGCCGGTCTGACATGAGTTACGCGGTCAAGGAAATGTTCCTGACACTGCAGGGGGAGGGCGTGAATGCCGGCCGCCGGGCGGTGTTCGTGCGCTTTGCCGGGTGCAATCTTTGGTCGGGACGCGAACAGGATCGCGCCACCGCGGTCTGCCGGTTCTGCGATACCGATTTCGTCGGCACCGACGGGCTGGGCGGCGGCAAGTTCGCCGATGCGCGCGCGCTGGCGGACGCGGTGGCGGGGTTCTGGGGCACGGGCACGCAGGACCGGTTCGTCGTGCTCACCGGGGGCGAACCGATGCTCCAGATCGACGACGCGATCGTCGATGCGCTTCACGCCGCGGGCTTCCGCATCGCGATCGAGAGCAACGGCACCCTGCCGGTCCATCCCGGCATCGACTGGGTATGTATCAGCCCCAAAGCGGGTAGCGTCGTCGTCCAGCGTCATGGCGACGAGCTCAAGCTGGTCTGGCCGCAGTCCGGTACCGACATTGCCGATATCGAGACATGGGATTTCGCGAACCTGCTGCTCCAGCCGCTCGACGACCCGCAGGCGGACGCCAATCGCGATGCCTGTGTCGCGCTGGTGATGGAGCGTCCGCAATGGCGTCTGTCGCTCCAGACGCACAAGATGCTGGGGCTGCGCTAGGCCGCCTTCCCGCTCCGGCAGGGAAAGCCCCCGGCTCAAGGGCCGGGGGGTAAACGTTCAGCGGTTGGCGATGCCAACGCCCGCCGCGGGAGGCCAGTCGAGCGCGCCGCACTTCTTGGCAACCCATTCGGCCTTCTTGTTCCAGCAGATCGGGTCGAGCCGCGGCATCTTCACCCGGTCCCGGCCGATATAGCGCGGGAAACGCTGTTCGCCCCAGGGGATCAGGCTATTGCGCAGCTCGCGCGTGCGCTGCAGCGTCAGATCGCCGAACTGGCCGCGCGGCGTGAACAGCGCGTCGCGGCCGATCGATGCGGTCGTCTGGCAAAAGCCATATTGCGCCGCGACCGTCGCGAAGTTCGAATAGGTGCGCGTGCCGAACTGGTCGAGCGCAGCCTGGCCGGCCTTGACGCCCTTGGCCTTGTTGACGCGGAGGAAGTATTTGCCGAGCGTGTCGAAGGCGCCCTGCAGTTCGGTGCCGTGATCCGCGAGAATCGCGTTGTAGTTCGACACCGTGAGCAAGGTCGGTTCGAACTGGCACTGGAGCGCCGCGACGTTCAGCGCCGCGCGCATGTGCCAGACCATCGCCGCGCGCTTCTCCGCGCTGGTGGCGTCGGGCATCGCCTGGCCGAGATCGGCCTCGTCCCCGGTCACCGCTGGCGCGGAGAAATCGCGTGATTGCAGAAAAAACTGGGCCGAGGCGGGCTGAGCCAACGCCATCGAGCCGCTCGCCGCGCAGAGCGCCAGCGCAGTACGCACCATCTTCATTCCCAACTCCCCGGGCATTCCATCCCGAGATTTCTAAAGCGTTTCTTGCCAACTCCCAACTGTTTTGAGGGGCCCTGCAGCCGATCGTGGCTCCGGGCATGGTGCGGGCTGCAGATTTCCGTCGCAGCCGAAACGAGATCGCGCATCGCGGGTGGTCGACCGGGTTCGAGGTGGCATCGCACATCCCGCCGCCGCGCGACCGACTTGGCCCCAACGACAAGAGGCCGCCCGGTTTCCCGGACGGCCTCCCGCATCACGTAATTTTCCGAAACCGGAAAATTACATCATGTTGTTGGTCATCATGGTGTCGTTCGACATCATCGTGTCGTTCGCCATCATGCCGTCGTTCATCGCGCCGTCAACGGCGGTCATGTTGTCGGTCATCGTGTCCATGCCTTCGGTGGCATTCATGTCGGTGACCATCGTGTTGTCGGTCGTGGTCTCGGTCTTCGGACCGCATGCCGAAACGGCAAGCGCTGCGCTGGCGATCAGCGAACCGGTCAGAACCTTGGAGATGAGTGAACGCATTTGGAAGCTCCCTAGATAGAGGATTTGGTAGGCCTGGAGGCCAGGTATATACCCAAATCGTAGTGGACATTAATCTGTAAAGGCCTGGCCCTCAAGCCTCGTTTTCTTGAGCCAAAGAAAGTGTTTCAAGGAACACGCCGCTCGTCAACGTCAGGGCAGCGTCAAAAGTTGCCATGTCGACATTCGTACCGAGCGATTTCAGACTGGTAACGGGGTATTCCGCAAGCCCGCACGGCACGATTCCGCCGAAATGCGTCAGGTCCGGATCGATGTTGACCGCAAAGCCGTGCAGCGTCACCCAGCGCTTCACGCGCACGCCGATCGCACCGATCTTCGCCTCGCGGCCGCCAAGATTGGGATCGCGCGTCCAGATGCCGACACGGCCCTCGACCGAAAACGCGGCGACGCCAACCTCGCCGAGCGCCGCGATCACCCAGTCCTCGACCGCGTGGACGAAGCGCCGGACGTCGCGCCCGCGTCGCCCGAGGTCGAGCACCAGATAGCCGATCCGCTGCCCCGGCCCGTGATAGGTATATTTGCCGCCCCGTCCGGTATCGAACACGGGAAAGCGCGGATCGACCAGGTCGACCGGATCCGCGCTCGTCCCCGCGGTATAGACCGGCGGGTGCTCGAGCAGCCAGATCAGTTCGCGCGCATCGCCTGCGGTCACCGCGGCGGCGCGCGCCTCCATCTCGGCGAGCGCGGTGGCATAGGGGGTCAGGCCGGTATCGGTCCGCCATTCGAGCCCGTCGAGGCGCGACGGCGGATCGGCGGGCGCGTGGCGGCCGGAGGTCGGGAAGGGGGAAGCGGTCACGCGACCCATCTGCGCACTCGCCGCCGGTGATGCAAGCGGGCGGGGGCTTGCCGCGGCGGCTGGTCCAACCGTCGCGGGAGTGGTCAAGCCCTGGGGCTTGGGCTACGTCGCGGCGGTATCGGGCATGCGTGCCAGGCGGCGAACGGGGAGCAGGCGGATGGGAAGAGGCGTGAAAATCGGCACGGTCTGGGATCGTACCACCGAGGTGCTGTCCGGGCGTAGCGGCCAGATCGCGGCGGTTGCGTTGCCGACCCTGGTCCTCCCGCCGGTCGTCAACAATGCGCTCGTCCTGCTCGTCCCGCCGCAGCCGGCGGTGCAGCTCGTCGCCGGCATCGTCGCCGTGGCGTCCGCGTTGCTCGCGATCCTGGGGTCGCTCGCGATCCTCGCGCTGGCGACGCAACCCTCGACCGACCGCACCGAGGCCTATCGTCAGGCGCGGGCGCGGCTGCTGCCCGCGCTCGGCGTGTCGCTCGTCGTCGTGCTGATCGCGCTGGTCCTGATGGCGCCGGTGTTCATCGCGCTGGTCGCGTCGCATTTCGACTTCGCCGCCGCGTCCGCTGCCGCCAGCGCGCCCGCGCGAATGCCGCAGCTGCCGCGTGCGACGGCGATGTTCGTCGTGCTCTACAGCCTTGCGCTATTCCTGCTCGCCATCTGGGCCATTCCGCGGCTGATGCTGCTGACCGCGGTCGTGCTCAACGAGCGGCTCGGGCTCGGCGCGATCCGCCGGTCGATCGCGCTGACCCGCGGGCTGACCTGGAAGCTGATCGGCGTGCTTCTGCTGTTCGCGATCGTGTTCACGATCGCCACCTTCGCCGCTCAGGCCGTTGTCGGGCTCGTCTTTCGCCTGATCCTCGGCGGGGACCAGATCCCGACCGCGATGTTCCTTGCCGGGATCGCCGGCGCGCTTGCCAGTGCGGCGCTGATAGCACTCGCCTATGTCTTCACGGCACAGCTCTATGTTGCCACCCGAGAGAAACCGATCACCGAATGAAAATCGACTTTACGGGCGTGTTGAAAGACGCCTGGGCCCTGTTCAAGCGCGACCGCGATCTGTTGCTCCGGATCGCCGGGCCCTTCCTGTTCCTGCCCGCCTTCGCGCTCGCGCTCGTCGTGCCCGACCCGCCGCTGCCCGATGCGGCGACGCGGGGCGACGAGGCGCAGGCGCTGGTCTGGGCGCAGGCGGTGACCGACTGGGCGGGGGCGAATGGCGGCTGGTACTGCCTGGCCTATGCGCTCAGCTTCTTTGGCATGGCGGCGGTCTATACGCTGTATCTCGACCGGGACCGGGTCGATATCGGCACCTCGCTCAGGCGTTCTGCCACGCTCCTGCCGCGCTATCTGCTCGCGATGATCCTGGTCTCGCTGCCAGCGGGGGCGGGGTTGCTGCTCTATGCGATTCCCGGCCTCTACATTCTCGGCCGGACGATGATGACCGGGCCGGTGATCGTCGCCGAAGGACCGATCGGCGCGTTCGCCGCGATCCGGCGCAGCCTGTCGCTGACGCGCGGCGCCGGCCTGCCGCTCATGTCGCTCGCCGCGTTCGGCTATATGAGCGGCTGGCTGCTCGGCATGCCCTTCATGGCGCTCGATAGCGCGATGCGCGACGGTGGACAGGGCAATCCGGTGGCGATCGCGCTCGTCGATGCGGGCGCGGCGGCGGCTGCCACCGCCTCGGGGGTCGCGATGGCGCTGATCGCGGTGTCGGTCTATCGGCGGCTGGCGCGCTAGGCGGTCGCGGACCGGCGTGGCCTGCGCTGAAGTCTAGCGGCGTCCACCCAAAAACGGGATCTGCGGCGCGGCATCGGCGGGCAGCATCCCGGTGGCGCGCGGATCGGGAAAGGTCTCGATCGTCCGCCGCGTCGCGACGAAGCCCTGCGCACGGTAGACGCCGAGCGCGTTTGGATGGTCGAGCGTGCAGGTGTGCAGCCAGACCCGCTCGACACCCCTGGTCCAGGCCCGGGCAAGCGTCTCCGCCATCAGCCACCGACCATGCCCCTGGCCGGCAAGTTCGGGGATCAGCCCGAAATAGGAAATCTCGCAAGCGCCCGCCCGGCGAAGGTCGAGTTCGAGCATCCCCACCTCGATCCCCGCCGGGTCGACCACCGCATGCACGGCAATGCCAGGATCGGCCAGGATCGCGGCAAGCGCGGCATCGTCCATCGCCAGGCGCGAGAACCACAGCCAGCGCGATCCGACCCGGGCGAACAGCGCGCGATAGCCCTCCAGCGTCGGCCGCTCCCAGCGCAGCAACCGCAACCGCGAGGTCGGCATCGGCCTGAGCGGCGGCTTGCGCGGCATTTCGAGCGTGGTCACGATCGTGGCGAGCACGTCGTCCGCGACGGGGATCAGCGCCACCGGGCCCCGCTCACGACCAGGTCGCGCGGGGCGGCAGGCTCATCAGGATCGCCTCGATATTGCCCCCGGTCTTCAGCCCGAACAGCGTGCCGCGATCATAGACGAGGTTGAACTCGGCATAACGACCGCGCCATTCGAGCATCGCGGCCTCGTCCTGCGGTGTGAACGGCGTGTCCATCCGCCGCCGGACGATCCGTGGATAGGCGTCGAGAAACGCCTCGCCGACGTCGCGCGTGAACGCGAAATCCGCATCGAAATCGCCGTCGAGATGATCGAAGAAGATCCCGCCAACGCCGCGGTTCACCTTGCGGTGGGGGATCTGGAAATAGGTCTCCGCCCAGTCCCGGAAGCGCGGGTAGTAAGACGGGTCGTGCGCGTCGCAGGCGGCCTTCATCGTCGCATGGAAATCGGCCGTGTCCTCGGCGATCGGCAGCGGCGGGTTGAGATCGCCGCCGCCGCCGAACCAGCGCTTGGTCGTGTTGAGGAAGCGGCAGTTCATGTGCACCGCGGGGACGTGCGGGTTGGCCATGTGCGCGACCAGGCTGATCCCGGTCGCGAAGAACCGTGGATCCTCGCCCGCGCCGTGGATCGACTTGGCGAACTCGCCCTCGAAAATGCCGCCGACGGTCGAGACGTTGACGCCGACCTTTTCGAACACCTTGCCCTTCATGACGCCGCGCACGCCGCCACCGCCGGGTTCACCCGACGGATCGATCCGGTCCCAGGGGGTATAGTCGAACACGGCATCCGACCCGGCCTCGCGCTCGATCGTCTCGAACTCCGCGCAGATCCGGTCGCGCAGCGATTCGAACCAAATGCGGGCGGCGGCTTGCTGGGGGTCGAGCTCGGTCATGGCACCGTCCTACAAATCCTGGTCGGGGCGGGGAAGGGGCGCGTTCGCCCGAGACTTCCCTTGGTAGGTCAGGCGGGCCAGCCGTCTGTCTGCCGCAACGCCTCTGCCGCGACGATCGCGGTCGCGACCGAGATGTTCATCGACCGCAGGCCGGGCCGCATCGGGATCAGCACGCGCAGGTCGGCGCGGGCATGGACGTCGTCGGGCACGCCCGCGCCCTCGCTGCCCATAAGCAGCACGTCGTCGGTCTGGAACGTCGCCGCGTCGAGCCGGACCGCGCCCTTCGTCGTCAACAGGACGATGCGCCCGCGGACCTGGTCGCGAAACGCCGCCCAGTCGACATGCCGGACGATCTCGACCGCGCCGACATAGTCCATCCCGGAGCGCGCGACCGCCTTTTCGTTCCAGGTGAACCCCATCGGCTCGATCAGATCGACCGCGAGTCCGAGACAGGCGGCGGTCCGCAAAATGGCGCCGACATTGCCGGCGATATCAGGTTGGTAGAGGGCGATACGCATACCGCTGCCTCTAATCCGGAACGCGCTGCAGTCAAAATGCTGTTGGCAAAGCGGGCTTGCGCCGTCTATCACCTATGGGCCTCCGTGGGGACGGTCGGGCAGGATGGGCGTGCGGTGCGGCGAACCGGCATGCGCATCGGGCCACGAGAATAAAGATAAACTGCAAGGGCGAGATGAATGGCGATAGTCGACGACATGGTTCCACCCGGCGAGTCGCCTGAACCGTTTCACGAAGAGGCGCACGACCCGCGCCGCCGCGATTTCATCAATATCGCCGCCGTATCCTTCGCCGGGGTCGGCGCCGTCGCGATCGTCCTGCCGCTGATCAACCAGATGAACCCGTCGGCCGACGTGCTGGCGCAGTCGACCACCGAGATCGACCTGTCGAAGATCCTGCCGGGCCAGGCGATCAAGACGAGCTTCCGCAAGCAGCCGCTGTTCGTGCGCAACCTGACGCCGAAGGAAATCAGCGAGGCCGACGCGGTCGACGTATCGACGCTGCGCGACCCCCAGACGCTCGAGGAGCGGACCAAGGCGGGCAAGAAGAACTGGCTGATCACGCTGGGCGTCTGCACGCATCTCGGTTGCGTCCCG
The DNA here is from genome assembly GCF_014194875.1 of Sphingomonas sp. BK481. Taxonomy (NCBI): domain Bacteria; kingdom Pseudomonadati; phylum Pseudomonadota; class Alphaproteobacteria; order Sphingomonadales; family Sphingomonadaceae; genus Sphingomonas; species Sphingomonas sp. BK481. The sequence goes on from NZ_JACIAP010000008.1 coordinate 103,946, forward strand.
CTCGGCGCTGGCGAGGGGGAGAACAAGGGCCCGTTTGGCGGCTATTTCTGCCCGTGCCACGGCTCGGCCTACGATACCGCCGCGCGCATCCGCAAGGGCCCCGCACCGACCAATCTCCAGGTTCCGGAATATGCCTTCAACTCCGACACCGTCGTCACGGTAGGCTGAGGAAACAACCATGAGCTTTCCCTGGGCCAAGCAATACGAACCGAAGCTGCCGCTGACGCGGTGGCTGGATGAACGGCTTCCCGTTCCCCGGCTCGTCTACAACGCGGTCGGCGCCGGTTACCCGGTCCCGCGCAACCTCAATTATTTCTGGAATTTCGGCGTCCTTGCCGGTGCCGCGCTGGCGATCCAGATCATCACCGGCATCACGCTGGCGATGCATTACGCCGCCAACGGCGCGGTCGCGTTCGACTCGGTCGAACACATCATGCGCGACGTCAATGCGGGCTGGTTCCTGCGCTATGCACACGCCAACGGCGCGTCGATGTTCTTCATCGTCGTCTACACGCACATCTTCCGCGGGCTCTATTACGGCTCGTACAAGGCGCCGCGCGAGATGGTCTGGCTGCTCGGCGTGACGATCTTCCTGCTGATGATGGCGACCGCATTCATGGGCTATGTCCTTCCCTGGGGGCAGATGAGCTTCTGGGGCGCGCAGGTCATCACCGGGTTCTTCTCGGCGATCCCGCTCGTCGGCGACACCATCCGCATCTGGCTGCTCGGCGGATTCGCGCCGGACAACGCCGCGCTCAACCGCTTCTTCTCGCTGCACTATCTGCTGCCGTTCGTGATCGCGGGCGTCATCATCCTGCACATCTGGGCGCTGCACATCCCGGGGTCGAACAACCCGACCGGCGTCGACGTGAAGGGCAAGCAGGATACCGTACCGTTCCACCCCTATTACACTGCGAAGGACGGCTTCGGGCTCGGCATCTTCCTGCTGGTGTTCGCCGGCCTGCTGTTCTTCTTCCCGAACTATCTCGGCCATCCGGACAATTACATCCCGGCAAACCCGCTTTCAACGCCTGCGCACATCGTCCCCGAATGGTATTTCTGGCCGTTCTACGCGATCCTGCGCGCCTTCACCGCGGACTTCATCCTGCCGGCAAAGCTGTGGGGCGTGCTGGCGATGTTCGGCTCGATCCTGCTGCTGTTCTTCCTGCCGTGGCTCGATAATTCGCCGGTTCGCTCGATGAACTACCGGCCCAAGGCGCGGATCGCGTTCTGGGTGCTGGTCGCCGACATCCTGATCCTGGGCTATTGCGGCGGTGCACCGGCGACGGCGACCTATGTGATCCTCAGCCAGATCTGCGCTGCCTATTATTTTGCGCATTTCCTGATCATCCTGCCGCTGATCTCGCGGTCCGAACGGCCCCGGCCGCTGCCCAATTCGATCACCGAGGCAGTGCTGGCCAAGCGTGGCGGGACGAGCCCGGCGCACACCGCGCTCTCCCCCAAGCCCGCGCACTGATACGGACTAGAGGATACATATATGGTTCGTCTCATCGCATCCCTGGTCGGCGCCGCCTTTGTGCTGGTGCTCGGCATCGCGCTCTTCGGCAGCGTGTCGGGCGTCATCACCGACCCCGTCGCGCCGTCCGCCGAGAGCGTCGCGCACAAGCATCCCAAGGAGCTCGAGCTCGCCTCGAACGGCGTCTTCGGCAAGTTCGACCGCCGTCAGCTCCAGCGCGGGTTCCAGGTCTACAAGGAAGTATGCTCGGCCTGCCACTCGCTGCGGCTGGTGTCGTTCCGCGATCTCCAGAAGATCGGCTATTCTGAGCCCGAGGTTAAGGCGATCGCCAACCAGTGGGTGATCGAACAGCCGACGATCAACCCCGAAACCGGCGAAGCCGCGACCCGCAAGAACATCCCGTCGGATCGCTTCCCGTCGCCGTTCGCCAACGAGGTCGCCGCCCGCGCTGCCAACAACAACGCGCTGCCGCCCGATCTCTCGCTGATCACCAAGGCGCGCGAGGAGGGCACCGCCTATGTCCACTCGTTGCTGACGGGCTACACCGATCAGCCTGCCGCGCTGATCAAGCAGTTCCCGGACATCAAGACGCCCGAGGGTCTCTACTACAATCCGTATTTCGCGAACCTCAACATCGCGATGCCGCCGCCGATCACCGCGGACGATCAGGTGGCCTATGCGGACGGGACCAAGGCGACGAAGGAACAGATGTCGGCCGACGTCTCGGCCTTCCTGACCTGGACGGCAGAGCCGAACCTGGAGTCGCGCCACGCCGTCGGCGTCGCGTCGATCCTCTTCATCCTCGTCTTCTGCGGTCTTGCCTGGGGCGCCTATCAGAACGTCTGGCGCGACGTGAAGCATTGATCCCGCGCCGCGGCTAGCGCGGCATCAGGGCGTGAAGGACGGCGGATCGGGGCAACCCGGTCCGCCGTTTCGCGTTTGGCGACCCGCTGGCTGCACGTGTCCGTGTCCGGGACCACGCGACCCATGCCCAACCTGCGGTCCCGGCGCGCGTCAGCCGTCGTTCATGGAACCTGCGGTAGGTCGGTATTGTTGTGCGACCAATGGCGGCGCGTTGGGTCCGCTCTCCAGGTACGGGAGATTTTCGATGTTTTTCAAACGACTAGGACTGGTCAGTCTCGCCATTGGTGTCGGCCTCGGCGTGGCCGGTTGCACCGACGGGTATGGCTATGGCGGCGGCGGGATCGGCTATGCGAGCGATCCCTATTATGGCGGCGGCTACGGCAACGGCTATTATGACGGCTATGGCGGCGGATACGGGGCCGGTTATGCTGGCGTCGGCCTCGGCTCCTATTATGGCTGGTATGGCGACTATTATTATCCGGGTACCGGCGGATACGTCTATGATCGCAACCGTCGTCCGCACCGCTGGAACGGCGCGCAGCAGCGCTACTGGCAGGGGCGTCGCGGCAATTATCGCGGTGCCGGCAACTGGGGCAATTTCGCCCGCGGCAACAGCCCCGCCGCGCGCGACTATCGCCAGGACCGGCGTGGCGCGAACCGTGACTTCCGTCAGGGTCGGCGTGACGACCGCAACCAGCTGCGCGACGGTCAGATCACGCGCGAGCAATATCGCGGCGAACGGCGCGAGGCGCGGCAGAGCTATCGCGGCGAAGCACGTCAGGACCGGCGTGAATATCGTCAGGAGCGCGGCAATGGCGGCGGGTTCCGCGGTCGTGGCGGCGGCGGCGGCCGGGGCGGCGCCTATATGAACGTCCCCGTTCCGAAGTGACGGGTCAGGATGCAGGCGCGCCGGTCGGGCGCGTCTGCATCAGCGCGTTCGACACGAACGTCATCACCATGACATCGTCCTGATTGAACACCTGCATCCGGCTTTTCACGATCCCCATTTCGGGGCGGCTGGCGGAAACCCGTTTGTCGAGCACCTCGGTCACGCAGCGCAGCGTGTCCCCCGGATAGACGGGCTTCAGCCACTTCAGTTCATCGATCCCGGGCGATCCGAGACTCGCCTGGCGGTGCTCACCGATATGCTCGACCAGCATCGCCATCGTCATCGCGCAGCTATGCCAGCCGCTTGCGGACAGCCGGCCGAAGTGCGTCTTCGCCGCGGCCTCGTCGGACAGATGAAAGGGCTGCGGGTCGTATTTCTCGGCAAAGGCGATCACCTCGTCGCGCGTCACCGGATAGTGGCCGAACGCCGCGGTCGCCCCCACTGCGATATCTTCGAAATACTGCACGCCCGCTGCTCCTCCTATCGTCGCAGCACCTTTTGGAAGGGCGCGTCGTTGCCGTCCAGCCCCGGTTCCGCGGGCAGCCCGATCAGGTCGCGGAGCAGTGGCTCGACCGCGACATTGTCGAAGCTCGCGATGGTCTTGCCACCGATGAACGCAGGACCGTTCGCGATGAACAGCGCGCGCATTTCGGGGGCGGCATTGTCATAGCCGTGCGAGCCGCCGGCCGAGACCTTGGTGGGCGTCGTCCGATCGACGCGCCAGCCTACATCGGCGAGGCACAGATAGCTCGGGACGCGCGGATTGCGGCCATAATGGAAGCGCGCCGGGATCTCCGCCTTGCGCCAGCATTGCAGGTGGTCGTGCTTCCGAAGCAGTCTGGCCTCGAGCGCGTCCTCATGCCCGGGCACCGCGAACAATGTCGCATAGGCGCCCGTTTCGACGAGGCGATAGTCGGCCGGTGCCGCAATCCGGTCCATCGCGACGACGCGTGTGCTGCTGGTCGCCGCCATGCCGTGGTCCGACACGATGACCAGATTGGCCGGCTGGCCGAGCGTCGCGAGCCCGTCGACGAGGCTGCGAATGCTGCCATCTACCTCGGCGGCTGCCTGCGTTGTCAGGGGGGAGTCGGGGCCATTGTCGTGCGCGGCCACGTCGACGGTATCGAAATACAGCGTCACCAGCTTTGGCCGGATCGTGGCCGGTCGCCGCATCCAGTCGAGCACCGCGTTGACGCGCTGCTTGGCGCTGATCTGCTGGTTGAACTGCTGCCAGTCCTGCGGCCGGGTGCCGCCGTCGATCGCGCCGTGGCTGTTGGGTTTCAGCGTGCCGCCGACCGCGACATTGGCACCCGGCCAGAACATCGTCGCGGTCCGGATCCCCGCCTTTTCGGCGTCGACCCAGATCGGCGAGCTTTGGCTCCACCAGAAGGGATCGTCGCTCGCCATGGTGAATTTCTCACGGGGCCGCGCGGGATCCTCCATCGTGTTGCCGACGATGCCGCTGCGATCGGGTCTGAGCCCGGTCACCAGGGTCCAGTGATTGGGGAAGGTGACGCTCGGGAAGGAGGGGCGCATCGCCGCAAAGACGCCGCCGGCGCGCAACCGGTTCAGGTTCGGCGTGACGCCCCGGTCGAGATAATCGGGGCGGAAGCCATCGATCGACAAGAGGATCGTCACCGGTGCCCGGACCGCCAGCGGCTGCGGGCCCTGAGGAGCGGCGGTGGCGGTCGCGGGGGCAGCCTGGGTTACCGGCGCCAGGGCAGGGGGCGTGGCCGGATAGGCACAACCCCCGAGCGCGAGTGCCAGAGCTGAAAACGTCGCGTGTCTCATGCCGTCTGTTCTGCTCGCTACGCCCGCCCCCGGCGCGTGACTACACACGCAGGGGGCGCAACATTGTTGGGATCAGCTGTGCAGGAAGTGCATCACGTCGCCGTCATGGACGACATAGGCCTTGCCCTCGGCGCGCAGCTTGCCCGCCTCGCGCGCCTTCGATTCCCCGCCCAGCGCGATGAAGTCGTCGAACGCGATCGTCTCGGCGCGGATGAAGCCCTTTTCGAAGTCGCCGTGGATCTCGCCCGCCGCCTGCGGCGCGGTCGCGCCCGCATGGACGGTCCAGGCGCGTGCCTCCTTCGGGCCAACCGTAAAGAAGGTCAGCAGGTGGAGCAGCTTGTAGCCGGCGGTGATCACGCGCGCGAGGCCGGTCTCTTCCAGCCCCAGCTCGCCCAGGAATTCGCCACGATCCTCGACGGGCATCGTCGCGATCTCGGCCTCGATCGCTGCCGACACGACGACCGCCTCGGCACCCTCGGCCGCGGCCTTCGCGAATACGCGCGCCGACAGCGCATTGCCGTTCGCGGCATCGCCCTCGTCGACATTGCAGACGTACAGGACGGGCTTGGCGGTCAGTAGCTGCGCCTGTGCGAACACGCGGGCTTCGTCCTCGTCCTTGGGCACCGTCAGCCGTGCGGGCTTGCCCTCGCGGAGCAGCTCAAGCGCCTGGCCGAGCACGGCGGCGCCGATCTTGGCCTCCTTGTCGCCCTGCATGCCCTTCTTTGCAAGGTTGGGGACGCGCTTCTCCAGACTTTCGAGATCGCTCAGCATCAACTCGGTCTCGACGGTCTCGGCATCGGCGATCGGATCGACCTTGTTGTCGACATGCGTCACGTCGCCATTTTCGAAACAGCGCAGCACGTGGACGATCGCGTCGACCTCACGGATGTTGCCGAGGAACTGGTTGCCGAGCCCTTCGCCCTTCGACGCGCCACGCACGAGGCCGGCGATGTCGACGAAGCCGAGTTGGGTCTCGATGATCTTCTGCGAGCCGGCGATCTTCGCCAGCGCGTCGAGCCGCTTGTCGGGCACGCCGACATTGCCGACGTTCGGCTCGATCGTGCAGAACGGATAATTCGCCGCCTGCGCCGCGGCCGTCTCGGTCAGCGCGTTGAAGAGGGTGGACTTGCCGACGTTCGGCAGCCCCACGATGCCGCAGCGAAAACCCATGATATGCCCTTGGTATAAGATTGTGCGGGCGCTTTAGGCGACCGCGCGAAGGAACGCCAGCATTCGGCCGGTCCCTCGGACCAACTCTCCCGTCATCCTGACGAAAGTCAGGATCCAGGGTCGCAAAGGGCGCCACTCGTTACTCTGGATCCTGACTTTCGTCAGGATGACGGAAAGATTGCCGGGCACGCCCGACTGATCGACCTAAACGATTGCCGCAATGCAGCAAAATTATCGTACCGCTCGGTAGATATTGCGAGTCCCGTGCGTATATCGCGCTCTGCCAGTCAGATTTAGGAATAGCATGACCACCACCGCTAAGGGCTACGCCGCCCAGTCGCCCGAGACGCCGCTCGCACCGTTCAGCTTCGAACGCCGCGCGCCGGGCAAGACCGACGTCGCGATCGACATCGCGTTCTGCGGCGTCTGCCATTCGGACCTCCACACCGCCAAGGGCGAGTGGGAAGGCACACTGTATCCGTGCGTCCCGGGCCATGAGATCGTCGGCCGCGTCACTGCGGTCGGTGACGACGTCACCAAGTTCAAGGTCGGCGACATCGCCGGCGTCGGCTGCATGGTCGACAGCTGCGGCCAGTGCCCGTCGTGCACCGATGGCGAGGAGCAATATTGCGAGACGACCGGGTTCGTCGGCACGTATAACGGCTCCGATCCCGTGCTCGGCGGCCACACATTCGGTGGCTATTCGGACCATATCGTCGTCGACGAGGGCTTTGTGCTGAAGGTTTCGCATCCCGAGGCCGATCTCGCCGCAGTCGCGCCGCTACTCTGCGCCGGGATCACCACCTATTCGCCGCTGAAGCACTGGAAGGTCGGCCCCGGCCAGAAGGTCGGCATCGTCGGGCTCGGCGGTCTTGGTCACATGGGCGTCAAGATCGCCAACGCGATGGGCGCCGAGGTCTATGTCTTCTCGACCTCGCCGAACAAGCGCGAGGATGCCAAGCGTCTCGGTGCCAAGGACCTGATCGTATCCAAGGATGCCGATGCGATGGCGGAGCATGCGAACAGCTTCGACTTCATCCTCAACACCGTTGCTGCGCCGCACAATCTCGACCCGTTCCTCGAGCTGCTCAAGCGCGACGGCACGATGACTCTGGTCGGCGTCCCCGCCGAGCCGCATCCGTCGCCTTCGGTCGGCAACCTGATCTTCCGACGTCGCCAGCTGGCGGGCTCGCTGATCGGCGGGATCGCGGAGACGCAGGAAATGCTCGATTTCTGCAACGAGCACGGGCTCGTGTCGGACATCGAGATGATCAAGATGGACGAAATCGAGCCGGCCTATGACCGTATGGTCAAGAGCGACGTGAAGTATCGCTTCGTCATCGACATGGCGTCGATGAAGACGGCGTAAACCTTCTCCCCTCCGTCATCCCCGCGCAGGCGGGGATCCAGACTGGCAACCCCGAGCGAGTATCGCCAAGGCCAGCCAGTCTGGGTTCCCGCCTCCGCGGGAATGACGAGGGGGACAATGCCGCCCCCACCTCCGTCATCCTGACGAAAGTCAGGACCCAGAGCCAGAGGCGCTGGCGCCCGTAACCCTGGGTCCTGACTTTCGTCAGGATGACGAGGTGGTCGTGAGGCCTACCTACCTCACCATCGATAATTGAAACTGATGCTGATCCGCTCGCCCTTCGCAGCATTCGGCACGACCTCATGCCGCAGCCAGCTCTCCCACAAAAACACGCTCCCCGGCTTAGGTACCGCATAGACGAACGTCCGCAGATCCTCCGGCGCATCGTCGAGCCGAGTTGGCGCCGCCATCATCATCGGCAGCCGCGGATCCTCCAGCTTCAGCGCACCCGCGCCTTCGGGGATCGTCACGTACATCGTCCCCGACACGACGCTGTGCGGATGGATATGCCCCGAATGCGCGCCGCCTGGCTTCAGGACGTTCACCCACAGGCTGTCGAGCTTCAGCTTCCGCCCACCCAGATCGAACGCGCAATCCTTGGCGAACGCCGCGACATGCTTGTTGAGCAGCCGCACCAGATCGCCGAACCGCGGATCGCGCAGCGGCAGGTCGTTGAGCGACGCGTAGGACGTGTACCCGCGATAGCCATGCGCCTTCGACCAGGCGACACCCGCGCGGTCCGCCTTGGACAGTTCGAGCGCGGCGTCCTCGAGCTCCTCGACCAGATCGTCATCGCCGAGATCGGACTCGTAGAACCGGGTGGCGAACAGCGAGCGGGTGGTCATGGTTGCATCCTCACAGCGACATCGTTCATGAAGCGGACGTCGTCGCCCGCCGCCAGCCACGCCGCCTCCGCGGCGATCGCGCCGAGCATGTCGGACAGCGGCTCGATCTCGGTCTTGGCGTAATTCCCCAGCACATAGCCGGTGACCCGGTCCTTGTGCCCCGGATGCCCGATGCCGAGGCGTACGCGGCGGAAATCGGGGCCGAGATGCTGGTCGGTCGAGCGCAGCCCGTTATGCCCCGCGGTCCCGCCGCCGGTCTTCACCTTGACGCGGAAGGGGGCGATGTCGAGCTCGTCGTGGAACACCGTCAGCGCATCGACGTCCAGCTTATAGAAGCGCAGCGCCTCGCCGATCGCGCGGCCGCTCTCGTTCATGAAGGTCGCGGGCTTCAGCAGCAGGATCTTTTCCGATCCGATCCGGCCTTCCTGCGTCCAGCCTTGGAACTGCTTCTTGACCGCGCCGAAGCCATGCACCGCGGCGATCGCGTCGGCGACCATGAACCCGACATTGTGCCGGTGCATCGCATATTGCGCCCCCGGATTGCCGAGTCCCGCCCAGATCTGCACGTGTGATTCTCCAAAAACGATCGTTGCCCGCGCCCCAAACCGTCATTCCCGCGGAGGCGGGAACCCATAGTGGCAAACCTCTCGATTCCATAGGAAGGTCCGAGGGTCTGGATCCCCGCCTGCGCGTGGATGACGGTTTTTTGGGTGGGCGGAATGGCTTGCAAAACGAAACGGGCGGGAAAGCCCTAGCTTTCCCGCCCGCCAGATCATCCGAAGACGAAGGAAATCAGTCCTTCTTCTGCGGCGTGATCTTGTCGTCGTCATTGTGATCGTCGTTAGGCTCGACCACGGGCTCTTCGTCCGAAGCAGCCTCAGCAGCCTGCGCCTCGGCGACTTCAGCCTCGAGCTCTTCGTCCTCGACGGTCGGGACGGTCGGCGGCACGATCGTGGCGATCGCGAAGTCGCGGTCGTCGATCGCGGGCGTCGCGCCCTTGGGCAGCGTCACGTCGCTGATGTGAATCGAATCACCGATTTCCATGCCGGCTAGCGAAATCGAGATCTCGCTCGGGATGTCCGATGCGTCGACGACCAGCTCGACCTCATGGCGCGTGATGTTGAGGACGCCCTTGCCCTTCTTGATGCCCGGTGCGTCGTCCTCGTCGGTGAACACGATCGGCACCGCGACGGTGACGGTCGAATGCTCGCCGATGCGCAGGAAGTCGACATGGATTGGGCGATCCGTGACCGGGTGGAACGCAACGTCCTTCGGCAGCGTGCGCACGCCGTTGACCATCACGACCGAATTCATGAAGTGGCCGGTCATCAGCGCCTTCATCAGCGCCTTTTCCTCGAGGTGAACCGAGGTGGGTTCCTTGTTCAGGCCGTAGATCACGGCAGGCACGCGGCCATCACGACGCAGCGCCCGGGAGGCTCCCTTGCCAACCCGGTCACGCGTCTCGGCTGCGAGCGTCAACTGGTCGCTCATCGATATTCTCCGAAACTCGTTTGTTGTTCTTCCCGCCCACGCCTCCAGGGATGACCATGGACCGGAAGCGCGGGCGCATAGCGGAAGTGCACGTTTTAATCAACTACACCCTCTCCCCTCGGGGGAGAGGGAGGGGCCCGCGTGCTCTTGCACGTGGGAGGGTGAGGGCACGGTGTGCCCCAAACGCGTGCCCTCACCCTTCCGTCGCCTGCGGCTCCTCCCTCCCTCTCCCCCGAGGGGAGAGGGTAAGTCGCTCAATACGTAACCCGCTCCGCCTTCACGCCGAGCTTCGCCAGTTGCGCCTGAACGCTGTCCTGCCCCGCCAAATGCCCCGCGCCGACCGCGACGAACACCGTCCCCGGCGACTTCATCCGGCTCGCGACCCACTCCGCCCATCGGGCATTGCGATCGATCAGCAGGGCCTTTGCCACCTCGGGCGAGTCCTTCAGGCTTTCGTTCATTTCGCGCGCGAGCGCCTCGGGATCGCCCTTCGCCCATTCGTCGACCATCGTCGCCATCGTCGTCTCGAGCTTGGGCAGTTCGTCGATCGTGCTTCCGAGGAACTGCAGCTGCGCCTGTTGCGACAGCCCGCCGAAATAGCCCAGCTGCTGCTCCGCGGTCTCCAGGCCCGTCACCGGCTTGCCCGCCGCCTTGGCCGCGGCAGCGATCACCTGCTCGGGCCCGTTCGCCGCATCATAGCCAAGCTTCGACAGTGGCGCGATCGACAGGTTGGTCGCCGCGAGCCACGGGCGGAACCGGTCGAACGCGTTCGCCGGCAGCCCGAGATCGGTCACCGCCTTGGCATAGGCGGCGCGCTTGTCCGCCGGGATCTGCTCGGTCAACGTCGGCCCGTCCTTCGTGACGCCGGTCGCCATGACCAGGGTCTGCATCTTGGCGGGATCGGGCATCACCAGCTCGAGCACCACCTGCTGCGAGCGGTCGAACGCGGTCTTCACGGCCTCGTCGAACCAGGTCATGCCGGGTTTCAGAACATGGATCGTCCCGAACAGGTAGATCGTCGTGTCCTTGTCCTTCACCACCCACAGGGCGGGATCGGCATCGTTGGCGACCTGCGCCGGTTTCGGCGCGACCTGCGCGCAGGCGGGCAGCGCGAACGCCATCGCGATGGCGGACAGCGTCGAGCGCAGCGGGGCGGAGCGTAGCGACGCGAGTCGGGAAAACAGCTTCAAGGGGAGGGCATCCTCATCGTTGGTCGGCCCCATGTAGGATGCGCGATCGCAACGCACCACTTGCCTCGCGCACCCCCATCCGCCAAAGCCCGCGCGTGACCCAGCCCCTGAAAAAGCCTCTTAGCTTCCAGCGCATGATCCTCACGCTCCATGACTATTGGAGCGATCACGGGTGCCTGATCCTGCAGCCCTATGACATGGAAATGGGCGCGGGCACGTTCCACACCGCGACGACGCTGCGCGCGCTCGGGCCGAAACCGTGGAATGCCGCGTTCGTCCAGCCCTGTCGCCGTCCCACCGATGGCCGCTACGGCGAGAACCCGAACCGGCTCCAGCATTATTACCAGTATCAGGTGATCCTGAAGCCATCGCCCGCCAACCTCCAGGAACTCTACCTGGGGTCGCTCGCGGCGATCGGCATCGACATGCTGAAGCACGACATCCGCTTCGTCGAGGACGATTGGGAAAGCCCGACGCTTGGTGCGTGGGGGCTCGGCTGGGAGGTCTGGTGCGACGGCATGGAGGTGACGCAGTTCACCTATTTCCAGCAGATGGGCGGCTTCGACATGAAACCCGTCGCGGGCGAACTGACCTACGGGCTCGAGCGGCTGGCGATGTATATCCAGGACAAGGACAGCGTCTACGACCTCGCGTTCAACGACGCCGGGGTCACCTATGGCGAGGTGTTCCTGGAGAACGAGCAGGAGATGTCGAAGTGGAACTTCGAGGTCGCCGACACGGACTCGCTGTTCGACCAGTTCCGCAAGCACGTCGCCGAATGCGAGAACTCGCTCGCCGCCAAGCTGCCGATCCCGGCCTATGAGCAGGCGATCAAGGCCAGCCACATCTTCAACCTGCTGCAGGCGCGCGGGGTGATCTCAGTCGCCGAACGCCAAGCCTATATGGGCCGCGTCCGCGACCTCGCCAAAGGCGCCTGCGCCGCCTGGATGGATAAGCACGGATGGGCGGCGTGATGCGCCCCCGCAGCGCCGCAGGCTGTATCTCTTCTTCTCTCCGCGTTCTCTGCGCCTCCGCGCGAACAGATTGTCGCGCAGAGACGCAGAGAACGCAGAGTGTTTTTGCTCCGACCGGTGAGCCCGAATGACCGACTTCCTCCTGGAGCTCCGCTCCGAAGAAATTCCCGCCCGGATGCAGGCGAAGGCGCGTGAAGACCTTGCCAAGCTGTTCACCGCAGAACTCGCCAAGGCCGGGATCGCGACCAGCGCCATCGTCACCTACGCGACGCCGCGCCGTCTGGCGCTGATCGCGCGCGATCTGCCGATCGAGACTGCCGCGGTGTCCGAAGAGGTGAAGGGGCCAAAGACGTCGGCGCCCGCGCAGGCGCTCGAAGGGTTCCTGCGCAAGACCGGTCTCACGCGCGAGCAACTGGTCGATCGCGGCGGCACGTTGTTCGCGGTCACCGAAAAGCCCGGCCGCGCCACCGCGGACGTGCTTGCCGAGGCGATCCCTGCGATCGTCCGCGCGTTCCCCTGGCCCAAGTCGATGCGCTGGGGCGATGCGTCTGCCAGCACCGAATCGCTGCGATGGGTCCGCCCGCTGCAGGGCATTGTCGCGCTGCTCGGCGAGACGATCGTGCCGTTCGAGATCGCCGGCATCGCAAGCGGCGCTGCGACACTCGGCCACCGCTTCCACCATCCGTACCAGATCACGATCGGCGGCGCGCACGACTATGTCGAGAAGCTGCGCGCCTGCCACGTCATCGTCGATCACGACGAGCGCGCGACGCTGATCCGCGATCATGCGCGCGAGGCTGCGATGCAGGCCGGGCTCGAACTGATCGAGGACGAGGGCCTCGTCGCCGAGAATGCCGGGCTCACCGAATGGCCGATCCCGCTGCTCGGCCGGTTCGACCCCGCATTTCTCGACGTGCCGCCCGAGGTGATTCAGCTCACCGCGCGCGTGAACCAGAAATATTTCGTCTGCCGCAGCGCCGACGGGACGCTGGCAAACGCGTTCGTCTGTACCGCTAACATCGCGGCGCACGACGGCGGCGCGAAGATCGTCGAGGGTAACCGCAAGGTTCTCGCCGCGCGTCTGTCGGATGCGAAATTCTTCTACGACACCGACCTGAAGGTGCCGCTCGAAGAGCAGGCGGAGAAGCTCGAGAAGATCGTCTTCCACGAAAAGCTCGGCACGGTCGCGGACAAGGTCGACCGCGTCGCCAAGCTCGCGCGCTGGCTGGTCGAAGAGGGTATTGTCGGAGGTACGAGTTCGTCCTCCGCTACCTCTTCGTTCCCCGGCGAAGGCCGGGGCCCAGTTGGGAACGGCGCTTTGGCTGAGGCCGTCGCGTCGTCACAACAGCCTTCCCACCTGGACCCCGGCCTCCGCCGGGGAACAGAAGAAACGCCCGAGGCCCGGGCGGAACTCGCCACCCTCGCCGATCGCGCCGCGCGTCTCGCCAAGGCGGATCTCGTCACCGGCATGGTCGGCGAGTTCCCCGAGTTGCAGGGCCTGATGGGCGGCTACTACGCCGCAGCCCAGGGCGAGCACCCCGCCGTCGCCGTCGCGATCCGCGACCATTACAAGCCGGTCGGGCAGGGCGATGATGTCCCGACTGACCCGGTGACGGTCGTGGTCAGCCTGGCGGACAAGCTGGATACGCTGTTCTCGTTCTTTGCCGTGAAGCTATTTCCAACTGGCTCAAAAGACCCGTTCGCTTTGCGAAGGGCAGCTCTGGGTGTCTTGCGGACCATTCAAACGGCCAATCTCAAATTCAAGATCGACGCGGCAGCTCGCGCCTGGTCTGGGGAAGAGAATGCTGCGCTCGGTATAGTACTCTCCGATTTTCTGCATGATCGCCTCGGCGTTCAGCTGCGCGAAGCCGGCATCCGCTATGATTACGTCCAAGCTTCCACCGGTTGGGGCACTGGAAGCGACGACCGCATTGATCGGGTCGAAGCGCGGGCCAAAGCGCTCGCGAATTTTATATCGACCGAGGATGGGAAGAACCTGCTCGCCGGCTACAAGCGCGCGGCCAATATTCTGAAGAAGGAAGCCCCTTCTACTGCCCCTCTCCGCGCAGGGGAGAGGGAGCAGTATGCGCCCGAACCCGCAGAGGCCGCGCTCCAGTCTGCGCTCGACGCCGCCGAACCCCGCGCAACTGCAGCAATCGCGGCCGAAGATTTCGCCGCGGCGATGGCCGCGCTCGCGTCGCTGCGGGCGCCGATCGATGCGTTCTTTGATAGCGTTATCGTCAACGACCCTGATCCCGCCAAGCGCTCCGCCCGTCTCGCGCTACTTGAGCGTATTCGCGCCGCAGTGCACAACGTCGCGGACTTTTCAAAGATCGAGGGCTGACCCGCCCCGCTTGCAAAGACAATCTCTGCCGCCTTGCGCGCAACAACACCTAGAGGACCTGCGATGACCCAATATGTGTACCGTTTCGGCGGCGGTGTTTCGGACGGCGGCAAGGGCGACAAGAACCTGCTCGGCGGCAAGGGCGCGAACCTTGCCGAGATGGCGTCGATCGGCCTGCCGGTGCCGCCGGGCTTCACGATCTCGACCGATTTCTGCGCGGTCTATTATGACGAGGGCGGCCAGTTCCCGCAGGGCCTGCGCGACGAGGTCGCGACCGGCCTCGCACATATCGAGGGCGTGACCGGCAAGGTGTTCGGCGACGCCGCCGACCCGCTGCTCGTTTCGGTCCGCTCGGGCGCCCGCGCGTCGATGCCGGGGATGATGGACACCGTCCTCAACCTCGGGCTCAACGACGAGACGGTCGAGGGCCTCGCCGCCAAGTCCGAGGACGCGCGCTTTGCGTGGGACAGCTATCGCCGCTTCATCCAGATGTACGCCGACGTCGTCCTCGAGCTTGATCACGGCGCGTTCGAGGAAGCGCTCGAAATCGCCAAGGAAGATCAGGGCTTCACGCTCGACACCGAGCTGAGCGCGGACGACCTGCGCACGCTGGTGACCGAATATAAGGGCCTCGTCGAAAAGCTCTGGGGCAAGCCCTTCCCGCAGGACGTCCACGACCAGCTCTGGGGCGCGGTCGGCGCGGTGTTCGGCTCGTGGCAGTCGGAGCGCGCGAAGGTCTATCGCCGGCTCAACGACATTCCCGCCAGCTGGGGCACCGCGGTCAACATCCAGGCGATGGTGTTCGGCAACATGGGCGACACCTCGGCGACCGGCGTCGCGTTCACGCGCGATCCGTCGAAGGGCGACCGCGCATATTACGGTGAATTCCTGATCAATGCGCAGGGCGAGGACGTCGTCGCGGGCATCCGCACCCCGCAATATCTGACCAAGGTCGCGCGCGAGGATGCCGGCGCCAAGGCCGCCTCGATGGAAGAGGCGATGCCCGAGGTGTACGGCCAGCTCGCGGGGGTGTTCGACAAGCTCGAAAACCATTACCGCGACATGCAGGACATCGAGTTCACGGTCGAGAAGACCAAGCTCTGGATGCTCCAGACGCGCGCGGGCAAGCGGACCGCCAAGGCTGCGCTCAAGATCGCGGTCGACATGGCGAATGAGGGGCTGATCACGCGCGAGGAGGCGATCCTGCGCGTCGAGCCGATGGCGCTCGACCAGCTGCTCCACCCGACGCTCGATCCCAATGCCAAGCGCGACGTGCTGACCAAGGGGCTTCCCGCCTCGCCGGGCGCCGCCTCGGGCGCGGTGGTGTTCGATGCCGATGCGGCGGAGAAGAAGGCCGCCGACGGCGTCGCGGTGATCCTCGTCCGGACCGAGACCTCGCCCGACGACATTCACGGGATGCACGCCGCGCGCGGCATCCTGACCGCACGCGGCGGGATGACCAGCCATGCGGCGGTCGTCGCACGCGGCATGGGGCGCCCGTGCGTCTCGGGCGCGGGGACGCTGTCGATCGACACCAAGGCGAAGATCATGCGCTGCGGCGGCCGCGAGGTGAAGGAGGGCGACCTGCTCACGATCGACGGCAGCACCGGCGAGGTGATGATCGGCGCGGTCGCGACCGTGCAGCCCGAGCTGTCGGGTGATTTCGGCACGCTGATGACCTGGGCGGACGAGGTTCGTCGCCTCAAAGTGCGCGCCAATGCCGAGACGCCCGAGGATTGCCGGGTCGCGCGCGAGTTCGGCGCGGAAGGCGTCGGGCTGTGCCGCACCGAGCACATGTTCTTCGAGAGCAGCCGCATCACCAACGTCCGCCAGATGATTTTGGCGAGCGACGAGAAGGGTCGCCGCGCCGCGCTCGAGAAGCTGCTGCCCGAACAGCGCAAGGACTTCACCGAGATCCTCGAGGTGATGGCCGGGCTGCCGGTGACGATCCGTCTGCTCGATCCGCCGCTCCACGAATTCCTGCCGCACGAGGAGTCGGAGTTCGCCGAGGTCGCAACCGCGGCGGGCATCGACGTCGACACGCTCAAGCGTCGCGCGGCCGAGCTGCACGAGTTCAACCCGATGCTCGGCCATCGCGGTTGCCGTCTCGGCGTGACCTATCCCGAGATCTACGAGATGCAGGCGCGTGCGATCTTCGAGGCGGCGGTCGACGTCGCGGAGAAGTCTGGCGCGGCCCCGATCCCCGAGGTCATGATCCCGCTGGTGGCGACCCGCCGCGAGCTGGAGCTGATGAAGGCGGTCGTCGACAAGGCCGCGCAGGCGGTTTTCGCCGACAAGGGCCGGACGATCGAATATCTGGTCGGCACGATGATCGAGCTGCCCCGCGCCGCGCTGCGGGCAGGGGAGATCGCGGAAGTCGGCGAATTCTTCTCGTTCGGCACCAACGACCTGACGCAGACGACTCTGGGCGTCAGCCGCGACGACGCGGCGCGGTTCCTCGGCGCCTATGTCGAGCAGGGCATCTATGCGAAGGACCCGTTCGTCAGCATCGACGTCGAGGGCGTGGGCGAGCTGATCGAGATCGCCGCAGAGCGTGGCCGCAAGACGCGTTCGGGCATCAAGCTCGGCATCTGCGGCGAGCATGGCGGTGATCCGGCCAGCATCGCGTTCTGCGAGAAGGTCGGGCTCGATTACGTCTCGGCAAGCCCGTACCGCGTGCCGATCGCGCGTCTCGCTGCGGCGCAGGCGGCGCTGAACAAGGAATAAATAACCACCCCGGCGAAGGCCGGGGCCCAGGTGGAATGTCCAGAGTAACTAGGGACCGTCCACAGTTACCAAACATCCCCAACTGGGCCCCGGCCTCCGCCGGGGTAGTGCAAAGAGTGTTTCCCCGCGAAGGCGGGGATCCAGACTGGGCTCCCGCCTTCGCGGGAGAACAAGCAGTGGGGGAACAACGCCCCCCGAACCCTCACCGACGCTGGTTGAAGTCGAACCAGCCGCGCTTGGTGCCGTCGCTTGCATAGCCCGGTCGGCCCGTTGCATAGCCGTCCGAATAGGCCACATCCCGGTCCCGCGATACGGGCGTCGCCGTCGTCCGCGCGACGGGCGCTGCCACTGGTGCCGCCACCGGAGCTGCCGCCGCCGCCTTCACCAATCGCGCATTCTCATGCTCGGCCTCGACCGCACGCTGTTCGGCGGCACTCGCGCGCATGTCGGTCTCCTTACGGGTCGCGCCATGCGCATCGCGCTCGGCAAGATAGCGCGCCTTCCACTTCTTGCCGCCGGGATGGCTGGCGAGGCCCAGCAGCCAGCCCGCGATCAGGACCAGCCCCAGTGCGGCGAACTGCGTCGGTGTGGAAAACAACGGCATCGTGAAAACCCTCCTGTTACGGGGGCTCAACGAACCGCTGCGGCTGGGGTTGCCTCAGCTCTTGAGCAACGCATCCGAGATCGAACAGGCCGCCGGCCCGAGGATGACGACGAACAGCACGGGCAGGATGAACAGGATCAGCGGCACGGTCATGATCGCCGGCAGCCGCGCGGCCTTTTCCTCGGCACGCATCATCCGTTCGTTGCGAAACTCGTTCGACAGCACGCGGAGTGCCGAGGCGAGCGGCGTGCCGTATTTCTCGGTCTGGACCATCGTCGTGACGACACCCTTCACCGCGTCGAGCTTCACGCGGCCGGCCAGATTCTCGAACGCGCTGCGCCGGTCGGTGAGGAAGCCCAGTTCGATCGCGGTCAGCGTGAATTCCTCGCCCAGTTCGGGATAGGCGCGGCCGAGTTCGCGCGCAACGCGGTGGAACGCCGCATCGATCGTCAGACCCGCCTCCGCACAGATCACCAGCAGGTCGAGCGCGTCGGGCAGGCCCTTGCGGATCGCATCGGTGCGCTTGGTGATCTTGTTGTCGAGATACAGGTCGGGGGCCTTGTAGCTGAGGATGAAGCTGACCGCGACGAGACCGTATTTCTTGAGCGGGCTCCACGTCGCGAAGCCGTCCGTGCCATAGACCCAGATGACCATTGCGCCGCCGATCACGATCGGCAGGACGAGCCGCCCGAAGATCACCGCGGGCGCCCATTCCTTCGACCGGATTCCCGCTTGCGCCAGCTTGACCTGGACCGCCTTGACTTGGCTGTCCTGCAGGACCTTCATCGACGACAGCCAGCCGCGCATACGGTCGGCGGCATCGTGGCGCTGCACGAGCTTGGCGCGCCGCTTGGTCGACGCCGTGATGCCCGCTTTCAACTGTTCACGACGATCGTTGAGCGCCTTGACCCGCTTGGCCATCGGATCGCTGACCGTGGTGGCGGCATAGATCGCCACCATCACCGCGAAGGCGGCGACTCCCGACAGGATCGTCGCGACCCACAGGACGTCGAATCCGAGCAGCATAGGTCCGGCGGTCTCACCCATCATCCTGCTCCTAAATCTCGAAGCTGATCATCTTGGACATGATGAACGACCCGATCGCCATCCAGCACAGCCCGCCCATGCCGATCACCATCAGCCGTTCGTCGATGAAGAACTTCTGCATGTACGTCCCGTTGATGAACCAGATCAGCCCGAACACGATGAACGGCAGCGCGCCGATGATATAGGCCGATGCCTTGGATTCGGACGACATCGCCTTGATCTTCAGCTTCATCTGCGCGCGCATGCGCAACACGTGGGCGAGGTTGGCGAGCGTCTCGGCCAGATTGCCGCCGGTCTCGCGCTGGATCGCGATGGTGATGACGAAGAACTGGAATTCGGGCGTGCCGAGCCGGTCCGCGGTCTCCTGCAGCGCGACGTCCATCGTCCGGCCGATCTTCATCTTGTCGCTGACCGATCGGAATTCCTCGCCGACCGGACCATCGACCTCGGCGCCGACGACGCCGATCGTCTCGCTGATCGGCAGACCGGAGCGCAAGCCGCGTACCAGCAGCTCGATGGCGTCGGGAAACTTCTGCGTGAACTTGGCCACCCGGCGCTTGAGGACCTTGCCGACCACCAGATGCGGGATGCCGATGCCGACGAACAGGCCGACGAACAGCGCGAGGAAGATCGGCATGCCGCGCACCAGCATCAGGAACGCGACGACCAAGGTGAGGCCGGCGCTCGCCATGCCATATTGGCCGACGGTCCAGTCCTTGCCGGTCATCGCCAGCCGCTTGGCAAGCTCGGCACGGTTGGGCAGGAACCGCCCGACCGCCAGATCCATCCGCGTGTCGCCCGCCATCGCGATCCGCCGCATCTGTGCCTCGGGCATGGCGACGCCGTCGCCGTGGCGCATGCGCAGCGACGCGACCCGGCGCGTCTGCGCGCGTCCCGCGGAGGGGCCGGCGAAGGCGTACAGCAGCAGGCCGAGCACGGTGCAGCCGCCCAGCGCGACCATGATGACGGGAAGCATGTCCATCGTCGCCTAGGCCCTCTGCGCCCGATCGGCGCGCATCCGCGACCCGTGCGGCGTCACGACTTGGTCGCCCGCTTGGCCATCAGCCCCTTCAGGTCGCTGAACTTGCCGAGCAGCGAGACGCCGCCCGACCGGCGGGGCGTCTTGGCGCTCGCAGCCTCCGTACCGGTGGCATCGACCGCGACCATCAGTTCGGTGACGAGCGCGACGATCGGCACGATCGTCTTCGACGTCTTGCCGGCCTCGACGATCGGCTTGCCGAGCTTGGCGGCCTGCGCCGCGAGCTTCTGGTCGAACACCACGACATGATCGATCCGCCGCTCGATCGAGCCCTCGAAATCCTTGCGGCTGATCTCGAGCTGACCGCCGGCATGCATCCGGTTGGCGAGCACGAGCACCCGGGTCTTAGGCGCGTTGGACTTCATCCACGACAGCAGGCGGATCGTGTCGCGTGCCGCCGCCAGCGTCAGGTCGGTGACGAGCACCGCGAGGTGGACTTCGCTGATCAGATGCGGATGCTGGACCAGCATGCCGCGCGGCAGGTCGACGATGGTGCAGTCGAACGCCGCACACATCTCCTCCTGCAGCTGGTAGAAGGCGGCGCCGTCGGTCATCAGCGGCGCGTTGATCGGCGCCTCCGCGCTCAGCACCGACAGCTTCTCCGACGCCTTGACCATCGCGCGCTCGATGAACAGCCCGTCGATCCGGCTCGGATTTTCGATCGCATCGGTCAGCCCGCGGCCCGGCTCGAGATCGAGCGACAGCGCGCCGGTGCCGAAATGCACGTCGAGATCGAGCAGTCCAGTCGCGCGCTGTTCCTTCTCCGCGATCAGCCAGGCGACCGACGTCGCGATCGTCGATGCGCCGACGCCGCCGCGCGTGCCGATGATCGCGATCGAGCATTGCGGACGCGCCGGGGCATGTTCGACATGCTTGGGTGCGCTGAGCATCGCCTGCGCATGGCCGAACGCCTCGCGCAGCATGTCGGGATGCAGCGGCTTGAGCAGATAGTCCTGGATCCCGCTGGCGACGAGATCGCGGTAGAGCCGGACATCGTTCACCTGGCCCGCCGCGATCACCACCGTGCCGGGCTCGCACACTTCAGCCAGCGCGTTGATGTCGTTGAGCGGATCGCCCGATTCGGCGAGATCGACGAACAGGATCTGCGGGCTCGCGGACACCGACAACGACTGGATCGCGTTGCGCAGACCGCCCTTGCTGACCTTGTCGACCGACCAGCCGAGTTCGGCCGCGATCGGGCGCAGCGCCTCGGCGGTCGCCTCGTCGCAGACATAGGCGGCGAAGGGTTCGCGGTGCGCGATGCCAGCGGGCTTCCAGGGTGCGTTCATCACTTGCCCCCTGTGGTTTCGGACCGCAGCGCGTTGTTTGCGCCGGTCGGCACCGCGCGGCGATACACGTCGATCGCCTTGAACGAGGAGGCCGGGTCATAGGTCTCGGTGTCGCCGGAACCGCGGACCAGATCCTCGGGCCGCGCGACCATCGCCGCGAGGTTGCGGTTCATCGCGCACCCATAGTTGGACGAGGTGTGGCTGGCGATGTCGATGCTCGCGTCGCGCGACCAGTCGGGGCAGCCGGGGACATCGGCGCGCATCCGCGTGACGACGATCCGGATCGCACCGGGGCTGACCGGCGCCTGCGTGACCGGGGTGTCGGGGGACAGCAACAGGCCATAGCCCGCGACGACGTCGGCGATCTCGGCGCGCGCCATCGGTGCTTGGCCCGCGGGATCGTCGATCGCGACGCGGTCGCCATAGCCGACCCGCATCGTCGTCATCCAGCCCGCCAGCCGCCGCGCCTCGCCCTGCGCCAGCGTGCCGCCGGCGGTGCCGAGGTCGAGCGCATAATTGGCGCGGCTCACGACCGGCTGGTGAACCGATTCGAGACCGCGATTCTCGGTCCCCATACAGCCGCCGAGCAGCAGCGCGGATCCGAGCGATAGCAGCAGGATCGGGTGTTTCGTCATCGTGCGAAGTCCTTGAAACATGGCGCGGCGCGGGATCAGTTGGAGAAGCCGGGCATCGGTGCGGCGCCCTTGCTCGTCTTCGTGTTCGGCTTGGTGCCCGTCTTGATGGCCGGCTGCTGTGGGTCGCGGGTCGGGACGGGGCCGACCGGGGCGGCAGCGCCGATCGCGGGGTTGGCATAGCCCATCGGCGCGACGCTCGGCACCGGCCGGCGCCCGCCCGTCGTTCCGCCGCCGAGATCGCCGAGCAGGACCCGGCCGGCATCGGTCGGTGCCTTGTAGCCGTCGGTGGGCAGCGCGATGTCGGCCGGGTTGTTGACCGGCTTGACCAGATAGGGGGTGATGATCACCACCAGTTCGGTCTCGTTGCGCTGGAAGCTGTTCGACCGGAACAGCGCGCCGATGATCGGCAGGCTCGCGAGCCCCGGCGTCTTGTCGTAGGTGTTGTTGTGGTTGTTCGACAGCAGCCCGCTGATCATCATGCTCTGGCCCGAGCCGAGCTCGACCGTCGTCTCGGTCCGCCGCGTCGTCAGCCCCGGCACCCGTGTGCCGTTCAGCGTGACCGCGTTGGAGTAATCGAGCTGCGAGACCTCCGGGCGGACGCGCAGCGAGATGCGGCCGTCAGAGAGTACGGTCGGGGTGTAGGCCAAGCTGACGCCATATTGCTTGTACTCGACCGACACCGTGCCCAGCGCCTGAGCGATCGGGATCGGCACTTCACCGCCCGCGAGGAACGTCCCGGTCTCGCCCGACAGCGCGGTGAGGTTCGGGTTGGCGAGCGTGGAGACCTGTCCCGTCTGTTCGCCCAAGTCGATCGCCGCGAGCAGGTCGAGCCCAAGCAGGCGCCCGGCCATCCCGATCGTTGAGCCGGTGGTGGATTTGGCGGGGAAGCCGAACAGCGTGTTGCCGGGCAGCGCGCCATTCGCGTCGATCGCCGTGCCGGGCACCCCGACGACTCCGGGGACCGTCGTGATCGTGCCCTGCCGCCCCTGCGCGATGTTGAACAGGAAATTGCCCGATCCGCGGCTGGTCAGGTTGACGCCGATCGTCTTGACGAAGCTGCGCGAAACCTCGGCGACGCGGACCTGCAGATTGACCTGGAGCGGCGTCGCGGTCTTGAGCCGCGACAGGACCTTGGTCGCATCGCCGACGAACGCCTGGACCAGCCGTTCGGCCTCCGCTGCATCCTCGGGCGCGGCGACCGTGCCGGTGAGCAGGACGAGCCCGTTCATCGGCGTCGCGACGACCTGCGCCTCGGGCATCGCCAGCCCGAGCATCTGCTGGATCGAATCGAGATTGTTGCCGACCCGGACGGTCGAGCTGTAAACTATCGCGCCGCCCTTGGCCGTCGCCGAGATCGTCGTCTCGCCGGTCTTCTTGCCGAAGATGTAGAGCTGCGTCGGCGAGCGGACTTGGACGTCCGCGATCGTGTCGTCGGCGACGAACAGGTCGCTCATCGGCCGCGACAGCGTCACCAGCCGGCCACGCCCGGTATTGACCTGAACCAGCCCGGCGGGAGCGGCCGAGACCTGCGCCTGGGCGATGGCCGGCGCGGAGGGCGCGGTGCCTGCCGCGGCGAGCACCGCGGCGAACGACCAGCCGAGCGACGCCCGCATCCCTGTCATGCTCGTACGCATCTTACTTCCCCCCCACCGGAACGATGGTCATGCTGTTGCCGCGGGCGACCCGGACGACCGGGCCCGACGCGATCGCGCCCGAAGGGGCTCCGGCCGGCGCGCCGCCGGGTCCGCCAGCCGGCATCATCATCTGTGCCGAGCCGCCCGGACCGCCGGATGCGACCGCCTTGCCCGGCACGGTGCTGCGCTGGTAGCGCGACACGTCCGCGCCGGTGACGTAGCTGCTCGCACCCGACGAGGGCTGGCTCGCGAGACGCAGCAGCATCGCGCGCTCCGCCCTGGGATCCGACCCCGCGGGCACGCTCACGCTGCCCGACGCGATCGCGTCCTCGAGTTCGCCCGCATTGTCCGCGATCGAACGCAGCGACAGCGACAGCGTGCCCACCGTCTGCGCGACCGCGATCTCCTCGGCCATCTTGGGCGTCGTCTCGACCGTGACCGTCGAGAAGGTGCTGACGACGGTCTTGCCGTCGTCGCCGACCTTGTTGTCGGTGCGCTGATCGGTCGCGAGCACGCGCACATTGCGCATGATCGTCTCCGACACCTTCAGCGGATCACCGTCGCCGCCCCCCGCCACCGCCTGGGTCAGCACCAGATCGATCCGATCGCCCGGGAACACGAAGCCCGCGACCGATGCCTGTTCCGAGACGGGGACGGTCACCGCGCGCATGCCGGGCCCGAGCGCGGCCGCGAGGAAGCCGCGGTCGCCGGGCTTGACCAGCGCGCCCTGCGTCACCGGCTGACCCGCGGTGATCATGTTGCGCACCACGGTGCCCTGCAGCGCCTTCAGGTCGGTCTTGTCCTTCAGGTAATAGGCGTTGTCGACCAGCTCCTTGGGCCAGGGCTGGAACTTCAATGCGGTCGCGTCGAGGATCGTGCCGACCGGCAGCGCGCGAGTTGCGACCAGCACTTCCGGGCCGTCGATCACGGCGGGCTGCATCGCCACCGCGGTCGCCTGCGGGGCTGCGCTGCCCGCGATCAGCGTGCGGGCGAAGAAGGCCGTGACCGCCGCCACGATCAACGCACCGACCAGCAATATGAGCTTGCGACTATCCATGACTCATCGTGCCTTTCGGGCGCCGTGTGATTGATCGAACATTAAGTATCTACCGCAGGGAGTTAAGGAGTGGTTCGTGGACCGCGACGAGCCCTGCAAAGGCGATCGCGATGCCGTAGGGCACCTCGATCGCGGCGTTTTCGACGCCCGAATCGGCGCCCCGCATGGCCAGCTTCCTTGCGATCAGCATCCCCGCGGTCAGCACGCCGCCCGCGATCGACATCACCATCAGCATCGCCATGAACGCGCCGAACGGCAGCCACAGCGATAGCGCGACGATCAGCTTGACGTCGCCGCCGCCCATCAGCCCGAAATGAAAGGCGATGCAGAACAGCGCGAAGACCGCCGCGGCGATGCCGATCTGGATCGCCATGTCGGGCCAGGGCGACAGGCCGTTGGCCCACCACCATAATGGCGCGAGCAGCACGATCGCGGCGGTCTTCGCATTGGCGATCTCCCGCGTCCGTGCGTCCTCGATCGCAGCGAGGACGAGCAGCCCGGCGAGCAGAAAAAGTAGAATTGGAAGAGTAAACGTCGACCCCATGCACTACATTTAGCGGGTATGGCTTTCGAAAAAGTAACTGTGTCGCCGATGTTCGATTTTGATCCGACCTCCGGGCCCGCCTCCGGTCCGGCCCGTCCGCATGCCCGCACCACCGTCGCACCGATCGTGCCAGCCGCGAGTCGGCGCGCGATTCCCGACGATGCCCGCGTCAGTCGCTGGGTCGCACCAGACGGCTGGAGCCTGAGGCGGTTCGACTGGCCGGCACCGAACCCGCGCGGACGTTTCCTCTTCCAGGCCGGTCGCGGCGACAGTTTCGAGAAATATCTCGAGACGATCGCACATCTGCGCAGCGTCGGCTGGTCGGTGACCTCGCTCGACTGGCGCGGGCAGGGCGGGTCGGGGCGGCTGTCCCCCGACCCCTATGTCGGCCATGTCGACGACTTCGCGACCTACGATGCCGATCTCGCCGGCTTCTGGCAGCAGTGGCGCGGCGAAGGGGATAGCGGCATTCCGACAGCGATCCTTGGCCATTCGATGGGTGGGCTGATGGTGATGCGCGCGCTGACGGCGGGGACGATCGACCCGGCGGCGGCGATCCTTGTCGCACCGATGCTGGGCCTTCGCTCTCCCCTCGGCGCGCGGCTGAGCGGCCGGATCGCGCGCTACATGGCGCGGCGTGCGCCGATCCGCGCGGCCTGGCGCCAGAACGAGCGGCCCGGGCCCGTCGCCTCGCGCCAGCGTCTGCTCACTCACGACGCCGACCGCTATCACGACGAACGCTGGTGGCACGAGGCGCAGCCCGACCTGCAGCTCGGTCCGCCGAGCTGGACCTGGCTGTCCGAAGCATTTGCCGGGTCAGCGGCGCTTGCCTGTGATCCGCGCGTCGAGACGATCGCGACGCCGGTGCTGATGCTGCTCGCGGATGCCGACAAGCTGGTCGATCCGCATGCGGCGGTCCGGATCGTCGAGCGGTTGCGCGACGCGCGGCTGGTGCGGTTCGGTCCTGAATCGGCGCATGAGATTCTGCGCGAATCGGATGCCGTACGTGACCGTGCGCTGGCCGCGCTCGACGCGTTTCTCGACGACACGGTGCCGCGCCGATGAGCGTCTACGACGTCGCGATCGTCGGCGCGGGAATGGCCGGGGTCAGCCTCGCCGCGCTACTAGCGCCGCATGCGCGCGTGCTGCTGCTCGAGGCGGAGGATATGCCGGGCTACCACGCGACGGGGCGGTCCGCGGCCTTCTGGTCGGAAACCTATGGTGGCCCCGACATCCAGCCGCTGACGACCGCCTCGGGGCCGGTGCTCAGGGCCGGGGGGCATCTCCAGCCGCTGGGATCGCTGCATATCGGCCGTGCGCAGGACGCGCCCGCGATCGACCGGTTTCTTGCCGAGTTCTCCGACAGCGACGTGCAGCTCGACCGGGTCGATCCGGCGGCGTTCCTCCCCGGGCTGCGCCCCGACTGGACGCTGGGCGTGCACGAGCCGAGTTGCGCCTATATCGACGTCGCCGGGCTGCACGCGCACGACCTGGCGACCGCGCGGCGGGGCGGGGCGGATCTCGTGACCGGCGCCGCACTGCAAGCCGCCTGGCGCGACTCGGGCCAGTGGAGCATCGAGACGCCCGCGGGGACGTTTCGCGCCGCGGTACTGGTCAATGCGGCGGGGGCCTGGGCCGATACCGTCGCGCAGCGCGCGGGCGTGGCACCGATCGGACTTCAGCCCTACCGGCGGACGATGGTCCAGCTGCGGACCGATCCCGCAGCCGCGGCGGGCATGCCGCATGTTGCCGACATTTCAGGCGGCTTCTATTTCAAGCCCGAGCCCGGCGGGCGCCTCTGGCTGAGCCCGCATGACGAGACGCCGACCGATCCCTGTGATGCCGCGCCCGAGGAGATCGACGTCGCGATCGCGATCGACCGGCTCGAACAGGCGGTCGACTGGCAGGTCACGCAGGTCGAACGCCGCTGGGCGGGCCTGCGAACCTTCGCGCCCGACCGGCTGCCGGTCTATGGCTTCGACCCGAGCGAACCCGGCTTCTTCTGGTGCGCGGGGCAGGGCGGTTTCGGCATCCAGACCGCACCGGCGGCGGCGCGTCTTGCCGCCGCGCTGTTGCTCGGGACGTCGCCAGATCCTGCGGTGGCGGGGATCGATCCACGTCGCTATTCATCCCGTCGCTTTTCAGGCCGCTGCGTGTTAGCCTAGCGACGGCCCGACGCCATAGCGGCGATCGCGGCGTTGCTGGCCAGCGTATCGGCGCGTTCGTTCTCGGGGTGGCCGGCATGGCCCTTGACCCATTGCCACTCGATCTTGTGCCGCGCGACCGCGGCGAGCAGCGCGTGCCACAGCTCGGCATTCTTCACCGGCTTCTTGTCCGCAGTCCTCCAGCCGTTGCGCTGCCAGCCCTTCACCCATTTGGTCAGGCCATCCATCACATATTTGCTGTCGGTGTAGAGCGTTACCGCGCAGGGCCGGGTGAGGATGTTGAGCGCCTCGATCGCCGCGGTCATCTCCATCCGGTTGTTGGTCGTCTGCGGCTCGCCGCCCGACAATTCCTTCTCGTGCGCGCCCATCCGGATCACCGCGCCCCAGCCGCCCGGTCCCGGATTCCCCTTGCAGGCGCCATCGGTATAGATCTCGACCTTGGTCATCGTTGTCGCGGCAGCGTCGTCGGTCATGCGAACAGGTCGTCCTTGAGATAGGCTTCGAGCCGCCGCCAATAGGCGAGCGGATCCTTGCGCGTCACCAGCGCATCGGCCGGCGTGTTGACCCAATCCCAGGCGCGCGTCAGCAGGAAGCGCAGGCAGGCGCCCTGCGCGAGGATCGGCAGCGCGGCGCGCTCGGCCTCGGACAGCGCGAACCGGCTTTCATAGCCCTCGATCAGCGCCGCGCCGATCGCGGGATCGTAACGCTCGCCGGTCGCGTCGAACGCCCAGGCGCTGTGCATCACTGCCAGATCATAGGCGCGGATGTCGGTGCAGGCGAAATAGAAGTCGATCACCCCGGTCACGCGGTCGCCGAGCATCAGGACATTGTCCGGGAACAGGTCCGTATGGATCGCCGCCACCGGCAGGTCGCGCGGCCACTGGGCGAGCACCCGCGCCAGCGCTGCCTCGATCCGCGCGAACAGCCCGGGCTCGATCGTGTCGATCCCAGCACCGCACCGCTCGAGCAGCGGGCGCCAAGTGTCGGCGCCCAGCGGGTTGGCGCGGGTCGGTGCGAAGTCCGCCAGCCCGGCATGGAGCTGACCCATCGCCGCGCCGGCCGCCCGTGCCTGTGCGGGGGTGGGGTGCGACACCGACACGCCGGTCAGGAACTCGATCAGACAGGCGGAGCGCCCGGCGAGTTGCTGGATCGCGAGACCGTCGCGATCGGGCAGCGCGCGCGGCACCGGATTGCCCGCCGCGGCCAGATGATCGAGCATCGTAAGGAAGAAGGGCAGGTCGTCGGTCGACGTCCATTCCTCGTACAGCGTTAGGATGAAGCGGTCCGCGGTGGTCTCGACGAGGTAGTTGCTGTTCTGCACCCCCTCGGCGATTCCCTTGGCAGAGACCAGCGCACCCTGGTCGTACCGCGCGAGGAACGTTCCAAGCGCCTCGGCCGAGACCTGCGTATAGACCGCCATGCTAGGCGGCGGCTTCGAGCCCGCGGGGCAGCTTGAAGGCGATCGTCTCGCGCGTCGTCTCGACCTCGCGCTCGGACACCTCGAACCGCTCAGCGAGGCGCGTGACGAGTTCGCGGACGAGCAGCTCGGGCGCGGACGCACCTGCGGTGATGCCGAGCGTGCCGACTCCAGCGAGGAACTCCCAGTCAAGTTCGCTGGCGCGCTGGATCAGCATCGCGGGCGTGCCCTCGCGCTGCGCGACCTCGACCAGCCGCACCGAATTGGACGAATTGGGCGCGCCGATCACCAGCATCGCGTCACACCCATGCGCGATCGCCTTGACTGCAGCCTGGCGGTTCGAGGTCGCGTAGCAGATGTCCTCGCCACGCGGCGGCAGCATCTCGGGAAAACGTCGCTGCAGCGTCGCGACGACCGCCGCGGTGTCGTCGACCGACAGCGTGGTCTGCGTCAGGAAGGCGAGATTGGCGGGGTCGATCGGCGCGAAGACTTCCGCATCCTCGACGGTTTCGATCAGCGACATCGCGCCCTCAGGCACCTGGCCAAAGGTGCCGATCACCTCGGGATGGCCGGCATGGCCGATGAACACGATGTGCCGCCCCTGCGCGACCAGCCGCTCGGCCTGGCGATGGACCTTCGAGACCAGCGGGCAGGTCGCATCGAGATATTCGAGCCCGCGCGCCTGCGCGTCGAGCGGCACCGATTTGGGAACGCCGTGCGCGGAGAACACCACCGGCGCATCGTCGGGCACCTCGCTCAGATCCTCGACGAACACCGCGCCCTGCGCCTTCAGCGTGTCGACGACGAACTTGTTGTGGACGATCTCGTGACGGACATAGACCGGCGCGCCGTGCTTCTCGATCGCCAGTTCGACGATGCGGATCGCGCGGTCGACGCCGGCGCAGAAGCCGCGCGGCGCCGCGATCAACAGTTCGAGCGCGGGTTTGTCGCCGCGCACGGCCGGCTCAGCGAGCGAGGTTGCGGGGGTTGCGATGGGCTCTGGGGGGATGCTCATAGTCGTCGGGCTCTACGCGATTGCTTGCCTGGACGAAAGCCGGTTCCTATGGTGCGCGGTGACAGGGGCCGGTGCGGTTGCGCAGGCCCTTTCGCTCGTTCGAGAAGGTACGCGTCCCCGTGAAAGCCCCCATCCTTGCCGCTTCGATCCTCGCGCTCGCCCTGGGCGGTTGCGCTTCCAAGGGAGAGATCGACGCGACCGGCGGCATCTCCGCGATCCGCACCGCGTGCCCGACCGTCGCGGTGCCCGCCGCGACCGGGGACATCACCGTGTTCGACCCCGTCACCAGCCGCGACCAGTCGGCGATCGACGTCACCGCGCTGATGACCAATGTCCGTTCGACGTGTGTCGACGCGAACGACCCGATCCTGACGAACGTGACGTTCACCGTCCAGGCGCGGCGTGCGCGCGCCGACGCGGCGCGCGACGTCGTGCTGCCCTATTTCGTGACCGTGGTGCGCGGCGGCAGCGCGGTCGTTGCCAAGCGCGTTGGCCGTGTGACGCTGCACTTCGACGCAGGCCAGCTGCGGGCGGAGGCGAATGCGCAGGGTACGGCAACGATCACGCGTGCGGCGGCTACGCTGTCGGCAGACGTGCGCGAGAAGCTGACGCGCAAGCGCAAGGCAGGCGACGAGGATGCGGCGGTCGATCCGCTGAGCACGCCCGAGGTGCGGCAGGCGGTGCTGCGCGCCAGCTTCGAGACGCTGGTCGGGTTCCAGCTGACCGCCGACCAGCTGAAGTACAACGCCACCCGCTGAGTCACCACCATCCCGTCATCCTGACGAAAGTCAGGATCCAGAGCCAAGCTGCGGCCCGTCCGTGATCCTGGATCCTGACTTTCGTCAGGATGACGGGGCGTGAGGCCGCCGCGATCGCAGCAAAAGGACGATCACGCCAAACCGCCGATTGACTAAGATTGTGCGGCGCGGCACAGCTTGACGCGTCGATGCCGGGCAACCGGCATGGCACCGCGCGGGAGAGCGTTTCCTGGTCCTTTTAGGATCGGCCCTGAAAGGGGCAGGGAGCCGCCGAAGGAGCAACCACCCCGGAATCTCTCAGGCACCAGAGACCGCGCGGGGCTGATCGACACTCTGGAAAGCGTCCTGGCGTCCGCGCCGAGGGCCACCGAAGGGGTAAGCCGCCAATCAGGCGGTGAAAGCTCTCAGGTTCCGTGACAGAGGGGGTCGGATCGCAGCACCACAGGGTGCCGCGCGCCCCTTCGACGGAGACCGACATGAGCGACGCCGACATTCGAGACTATGCGAGCATCATCGACGAGGCCGACGATTACGTCGAGCCCGAGGTGCTGCCATTGCCGCTCGACGCGTGGCACCGCGCGAACGGCGCACGGATGGTCGAGTTCGCCGGCTATCAGATGCCGATCCAGTATGACGGCATCATGGCCGAACACGCCTGGACGCGCGAATCGGCCGGCCTGTTCGACGTCAGCCATATGGGCCAGCTCGTCTTCTCGGGCGAAGGCGTCGCGAGCGCGCTCGAAACCGTGCTGCCGGGCGACATCGCAGGGCTCGGCGAGGGCAAGATGCGCTATTCGCTGCTGCTCGCGCAGGATGGCGGCATCCTCGACGACCTGATGGCGACGCGCCTGCCCGACGATCAGCCCTCGCCCTTCTCGGTGCAGGACGTCGAGCCCGAGGCGTACGACCCGCTCCACCCGTCGCCGACCGCGAGCGGCAGCTTCTATGTCGTCGTCAACGGCGCGACCAAATATGACGATGTCAGCTATCTGATCGAGCATCTGCCCGACGACGTCACGATCAACATCCTCGAGGATCAGGCGCTGCTCGCAGTGCAGGGCCCCAAGGCGGTCGCGGCGGTTGCTCAGATTGTCCCCGGCATCGACGGCCTCGTGTTCATGACCGCGGGCGCGTTCCACTGGAACGACGTGCCGCTCTGGATCAGCCGATCGGGCTATACCGGCGAGGACGGCGTCGAGATCTCGATCCCCGCCGAGCATGCCGTCGCGTTCGCCGACGCGCTGCTCGCACTGCCCGAGATCAAGCCGATCGGCCTTGGTGCACGCGATTCGCTGCGTCTCGAAGCCGGTTTGCCGCTCTACGGCCACGACCTCGATCCCGAGACTACGCCGGTGATGGCTGATCTCGGCTTTGCGCTGTCCAAGCGTCGCCGTGAGGCCGCCGACTTCCCCGGCGCCCAGCGTATCCTCTCCCAGCGCGAGAATGGCCCCGCCACCAAGCGCGTCGGCCTGATCGTCGAGGGCCGCCAGCCCGCACGCGAGGGGTCCGAGGTGATCGACGACACCGGCGCGACGATCGGCCGCCTCACGAGCGGCGGGTTCGCGCCGACGCTCGGGAAGCCGATCGCGATGGCCTATGTGCCGCTCGCGCTGGCGACGCCGGGCACCCGCATCGAGATCGCACAGCGCGGCAAGGTCCATAGCGCGACCGTCACCGCAATGCCCTTCATTCCCCACCGCTACGTCCGCGCAGGAGCCAAGTGATATGAGCCGTTATTTTACGCAGGATCATGAGTGGGTCGATGTCGACGGTGACGTCGGCACGGTCGGCATCAGCGAATACGCGCAGAGCCAGCTCGGCGACGTCGTGTTCGTCGAGGTTCCCGAGGCCGGCAAGCAGCTGGCCAAGGGCGCCGATGCCGCGGTCGTCGAATCGGTCAAGGCCGCGTCGGACGTCTATTCGCCGGTGTCGGGCACCGTCATCGAGGGCAACGCCGCGCTCGCAGACGATTCGAGCCTGGTGAATTCGGACGCCGAAGCCGCCGGCTGGTTCTTCAAGCTGACGCTCAGCGATCCGAGCGAGCTCGACAGCCTGATGGACGAAGCTGCCTACGCGGCGTTCGTCGAAGGGCTTTAATTCGTCAAAGCCCCTCCCCTTCAGGGGAGGGGTTGGGGTGGGGCAGTGCGACAGACGCGCCGCCTGTGGAAACGCCCCACCCCCAACCCCTCCCCTGAAGGGGAGGGGCAAGGAGAGTTCCATGCGCTACCTTCCCCTGACCCAGCCCGACCGCGAGGCGATGCTCGCCGTCATCGGTGCCGCGACGATCGACGACCTGTTCGTCGACGTGCCCGAAGCCGCCCGCCTCGACGGCCCCGTCCGCGACCTGCCGATGCATGCCTCCGAAATGGCGGTCGAACGCCACATGTCGGTGCTCGCCAAGAAGAACCTGACCGCGGGTGAAGCCCCGTTCTTCCTCGGCTGCGGCGCGTACAAGCATCATGTACCCGCCAGCGTCGATCACCTGATCCAGCGCGGCGAGTTCCTGACCGCCTACACGCCATACCAGCCCGAGATCGCGCAGGGCACGCTGCAGATGCTGTTCGAGTTCCAGACGCAGGTCGCGCGGCTGCTCGGCACCGACGTCGCCAATGCGTCGATGTACGACGGCTCGACCGCGTGCTGGGAAGCGATCGTGATGGCGCGTCGCATCACCAAGCGCGGCAAGGCGATCCTGTCGGCGGGGCTGCACCCGCATTACGTGTCGGTGTCGAACACGATGGCGAAGTTCACCGGCGACGTGCTTGATACGACCGACCCGCGGCTGGTGCCCGAGATGGACATCGACCGGCTGATCGCGAAGATCGACGACGACACGTCGTGCGTGGTCGTCCAGTATCCCGACATTCTCGGCCGCATCGCCGATCTGCGTCCGCTCGCGGATGCGTGCCACGCCAAGAAGGCGTTGCTGATCGCGGTCGTCACCGAGCCCGTCGCGCTCGGCGCGATCACCTCGCCCGGCGAGATGGACGCGGACATCGTCGTCGGCGAGGGGCAGTCGCTCGGCGTCGGCCTCCAGTTCGGCGGGCCCTATGTCGGCCTGTTCGGCTGCAAGGACAAATATGTCCGCCAGATGCCCGGCCGGCTCTGTGGCGAAACCGTCGACGCCGATGGCCGACGCGGCTTCGTGCTGACTCTGTCGACGCGCGAGCAGCATATTCGCCGTGAAAAGGCGACGTCGAACATCTGCACCAACTCGGGGCTGTGCGCGCTGGCTTTCTCGATCCACATGACGCTGCTCGGCGAAGCGGGCCTGCGCCAGCTTGCCGAGGTGAACCATGCAGGTGCTGTAGCCGCGGCCGAGCGACTGTCGCAGATCCCCGGCGTCGAACTGATCAACGACAGCTTCTTCAACGAATTCACGCTGAAGCTGCCCGTCGAGGCGCGCCCCGTTGTCCGCACGCTTGCCGATCGCGGCATCCTTGCGGGCGTCTCGCTCGGGCGGCTCTATCCGGGCAAGCACGATCTTGCGAACGGCCTCGTCGTCGCCGTGACCGAAACGACCACCGCGGAGGACGTCGAAACGCTTGCGTCCGCACTATCCACCGTACTTGGGGAGATACTGGCATGAGCATCAACCAGAGCGGCTGGCGCCCGACCGCGCCCGAGCAGGGCAATGGCAACGTCCCCGCCAGCGTCACCGGCAACAAGGCGCTGATGCTCGAGGAAGCGCTGATCTTCGAGATCGGCGATACGCACACTACGGGCGTCGATTTTTGTTCACCCGCGAAGGCGGGTGCCCAGACTGGGTCCCCGCCTTCGCGGGGAAACAAGCTTGGGGCGCTCGCTCGCGCCAACCCGATCGGCCTCCCCGGTCTGTCGGAGCCAGAAACCGTCCGCCATTACACGCGCCTGTCGCGCCAGAATTACGGCATCGATCTCGGCTTTTTTCCGCTCGGCAGTTGCACGATGAAGCACAATCCGCGCCTCAACGAGAAGATGGCGCGGTTGCCCGGGTTTTCCGACGTCCACCCGCTCCAGCCGGTCGACACGGTGCAGGGCGCGCTCGAGGTCATCCACCAGCTCGCGCACTGGCTCGTCACGCTCACCGGCATGACCAGCGTCGCGATGAGCCCGAAGGCCGGCGCGCACGGCGAACTCTGCGGGATCCTCGCGATCCGTGCCGCGCTCGAAGCCAAGGGTGAGGGGCACCGCAAGGTCATCCTCGTCCCCGAGAGCGCGCACGGTACCAATCCCGCCACCGCGGCATTCGCCGGCTATAGCGTCGAGGATATCCCCGCCACCGCCGAGGGTCGCGTCGACACCGAAGCGCTGAAGGCCCGGCTCGGCCCCGACGTCGCGGGCGTGATGATCACCAACCCCAACACCTGCGGGCTGTTCGAGCGCGACATGCGCGAGATTTCGGACGCAGTGCATGCGGCGGGCGGTTTCGTCTATTGCGACGGCGCGAACTTCAACGCGATCGTCGGCCGCGTCCGCCCAGGCGATCTCGGCATCGATGCGATGCACATCAACCTGCACAAGACCTTCTCGACCCCGCATGGCGGCGGTGGTCCAGGTTCGGGTCCGGTGGTGTTCTCGGCGGCGCTCACGCCCTACGCGCCGCTGCCGTTCGTCGAAAAGCAGGGCGAGACTTTTGTCCTCGTCGAGGAGGAAACCGCAGGCGAACATCATGCCGGCAGCTTTGGCCGGATGGTCGCGTTCCACGGCCAGATGGGCATGTTCACGCGCGCGCTGACCTACATCCTCAGCCACGGCGCCGATGGCCTGCGCCAGGTGTCGGAAGATGCGGTGCTCAACGCGAACTACATCCTGCGCAGCCTCGACGAGACGCTCGACGCGCCGTTCGGCCCGTCGGGTCCATGCATGCACGAGGCGCTGTTCTCCGATTCGGGTCTCGCCGAGGGCTTCTCGACGATCGACATCGCCAAGGGGCTGATCGACGAGGGTTTCCACCCGATGACGATGTACTTCCCGCTCGTCGTCCACGGCGCGATGCTGGTCGAGCCGACCGAGACCGAATCGAAGGCGGCGCTCGACCAGTTCATCGCCGCACTGCGATCGGTCGCCGAACGCGCCAAGGCGGGCGACCCCAGCCTCAAGACCGCCCCGCACTTCGCCCCCCGCGCGCGCCTCGACGAGACGCTCGCGGCACGCAAACCGGTGCTGGTCTGGAAGGATCCCGCACCGCTTGCGCAGGCGGCGGAGTAGGCCCCGAGCCAGCGACACCCCGGCTTCCCGAAGCATGGCGGAGACGGAGCGCGCCCTACGCGCTCCGTCATCCCATCCGCTCCCGTCGTCCTGACGAAAGTCAGGACCCAGGGTAACCGAGCGATACCGGTCGTGGCTCTGGATCCTGACTTTCGTCAGGATGACGGATATGATGCCCGTCAGGCGATCGCGCGGTCGGTTTCGTCCTGGCGGCGGACATGTTCGCGCCAGACGATGTAGAGGCCGCTCGCGACGATGACGGGGGCGCCGAACCAGGTCGCCTCGGCGGGCAGCGTGTCGAACACCAGCCAGCCGAGCAATGTCGCCCATAACAGGCTCGAATAATCCATCGGCACCACCACCGACACCGGCCCGAGCCGCAACGACGTCGTCATCGCGATCTGCGCGAGGCCGCCGAAGATTCCGACGCTCGCGAGGCAGGCCCAGGTCACGAGATCATGCGACTCCGCCGCCCGCGCGTAGATCACCGACAGCGGCACCAGCGACAGCGCGGAGAACCAGAACACCGTCGTCAGCGCGCTCTCGGTCTTGCCGATCTGCCGGAGCAGGATCGACACGCTCGCGGTCCCGAACGCGCCCGCCAGCGCACAGCCCGCACCCCATAACGGAAAATGATCGCCGCTGCCGGGCTGCGCGACGATCAGCACGCCGGCAAACCCCGCCGCCACCGCCGCCCAGCGATGCCAGCCGGTCGGCTCGCGCAGCACCAGCGCGCCAAGGATCGTGGCGAAGATCGGCACGGTGAAGCCGATCGTCGTCGCTTCCGCCAGCGGCAGCGCGACGATCCCGTTGAAGGTGAACGCCATCGCCGACAGCCCGACGACCGCGCGGATGACGTGCGCGGGCAGGCGCTTGGTCGCGATCGAGGGCAGGCCAGGCCCGGCGAGGATCACCCCGGACACCAGCAGGCACGCGCCGAACTGGCGGAAGAACAGGATCTCCGACACGCTCGCGCCGTGGCGTTCGGCCAGCTTGATCGCGGTGTTCATCAGCGCGAAGATCACGACCGACAGCAACCGCATGCCGATGGCGGGAAGGATGCGGTCCGAGGGCATTGCCTGCACCTACGCAAACCGCGCCCGCGATCCCACCCGAAACATCCGTCATCCTGACGAAAGTCAGGATCCAGAGCCAGAAGCGCTACGGGTGGTATTCTGGATCCTGACTTTCGTCAGGATGACGGCGGAGCGTGGGATCCACGCCGCAACGCATAGTGACGAACCCAGTCGCACCCGCTATCCGCGACGCCATGATAAAGCGCGCACTCCCCGTCACCCGCGAGGCGGATTTCTCCGCCTGGTACCAGGCCGTCATCACCGAGGCCGATCTCGCCGAGGAATCGGGCGTCCGCGGCTGCATGGTCATCCGCCCCTGGGGCTATGGCATCTGGGAGCGGATCCAGCGACTGCTCGACGACCGGATCAAGGCGACGGGGCATGAGAATTGCTATTTCCCGCTCTTCATCCCGCTTTCCTATTTCGAGAAGGAGGCCGAGCATGTCGACGGATTCGCCAAGGAAATGGCGGTCGTCACGCATCACAGGTTGAAGGCGGATGGCTATGGCCGACTCGTGCCCGATCCCGACGCCAAGCTCGAGGAGCCGCTGGTCGTGCGCCCCACGTCCGAGATGGTCATCGGCGCCGCATTCGCGCGCTGGGTCCAGTCGTGGCGCGACCTGCCCGTGCTGATCAACCAATGGGCCAATGTCGTCCGCTGGGAAATGCGCACGCGTATGTTCCTGCGCACCAGCGAGTTCCTCTGGCAGGAGGGGCATACCGCGCACGCGACCGTTGACGAAGCGCGCGACGAGACGCTCAAGATGCTCGAAGTCTATCGCGACTTCGCCGAGGAATGCCTCGGTCTCCACGTGATCGCGGGCGAGAAGCCCGAGAATGAGCGCTTCCCGGGCGCGGTCGCGACCTATTCGATCGAGGCGATGATGCAGGACGGGAAGGCGCTCCAGGCGGGCACGTCGCATTTCCTCGGCACCAATTTCGCCTCGGCGCAGAACATCCGCTTCCAGAACGCAGCCGGCGAGTTCGAGCTGGCCAACACCACCAGCTGGGGCGTGTCGACGCGGATGATCGGCGGCGTCATCATGGTTCACGGCGACGACGACGGCCTGCGCGTGCCGCCGATGATCGCGCCGTGGCAGGTGGTGATCGTGCCGATGCTGCGCGACAACCCCGACGACGCGGCGATCGTCGACTATTGCAAGTCGCTTCAGGCCGAACTCGCCAAGCAGTCCGCGCTCGGCGAGCCGGTCCGCGCGCTGCTCGATCTGAAACCCGCCAAGGCGGCGACCAAGCGCTGGGGCTGGGTCAAGAAGGGCGCACCGATCGTGATCGAGGTCGGCGGCCGCGACATGGCGGGCGGCAACGTCTCGGTCATCCGCCGCGACCGGCTCTACCGCGAGGATGGCAAGCTCGACAGCGTCGCGACCCCGCGCGATGCCTTTGTCGAAGCGGTGTCAGGCATGCTGGCGGACGTGCAGGGGGCGTTGCACGTCGAGTCGATGGAGCGGCTGCGCGCCAACATCGTGCCGATCGACGACTTTGCGGCGCTCGAGACGCATTTTGCCGATGGTGTGAAGAATCCCGGCTGGGTCGATGTGCGCTGGGCGAAACCGACGGGCGCGGCGCTCGACTCGGTGGTCGAGCGGTTGAAGGCGCTGAAACTGACGATCCGCAACGCGCCGATCGGCCAGACCGGATGCGACGATGGCGCCTGCATCTTCACCGGTCAGCCTGCGGTCGAGCGGATCCTGATCGCCCGCGCCTATTGATCCTCCGGGACGCTCTCGTGAACCACGACGGCGTTCTCGCGCTTTTCGGGACGGATATAGATCGAGGCGAGCATGGGCACCGCAGCGCGGAGCTCGCCTTCCATCGCCTCGATCATCGTCTCGCCTTCGCCCATCGTCAGCGTGTCGACGAAGTCCGCGCTGATCGCGGCGAAGATGCTGTCGGGCGCGGTGTGGATCGTCCGGACATGGTTCACCGCGGCGATCGCCGGATGCGCCGCGACGATGCCGCGAATTGTCGCGATCACGGCGGAGTCCGCACGCTCGCCGATCAGCAGCCCCTTCGATTCGCGGGCGAGGATCACCGCGACCAACGCGAGGATCAGGCCGATCAGGATCGACGCGACGCCGTCGATCCGGGGGTCGGCGAAGGCGTGGCTGGCCCAGATGCCGAGCCCGGCGATCAGCAGCCCCGCCAGCGCCGCCGAATCCTCGAACAGGACGATGAAGCCTGCCGGGTCCTTCGAGCGGTGGATCGCGGTCCACCAGCCCGAATCCCCCTTGGACTTGGCAAATTCGCGGACCGCGATCGTCCAGCTCGTACCCTCGAGCAGGACAGCGACGCCCAGAACGATATAGGCGATGAGAGGGTCGGAGAGCGGCTCGGGCTTCTTGATATGCACATAGCCTTCATAGATCGACACGCCGGCACCGACTGCGAAGATCAGGATCGCGACGACGAACGCCCAGAAATAGAGCTCCCGGCCATAGCCGAACGGGTGGGCCGCATCCGCCGGCTGCTTCGCCCGCGACTGTCCGTACAGCAACAGGATCTGATTGCCGCTGTCGACAAGCGAATGGACACCCTCGGTCAGCATCGACGACGACCCGGTCAGCCCCGCGGCGACGAACTTTGCGACGGCAATGCCGAGATTGGCGGCAAGCGCCCCATAAAGGACGATATCGTCCTTGATCTTGTTGAGAATTCCATCGGCCATACCGCCTCCTAGGCGAGGACGGTGGCGTCGGCCAGACGCGGAAAAGCCCATCGATGCCTGCGTACCAATGGGCCCTTTTCCTCCCCAGGAAATCGCTCGGTCCGACGCGCGCACCTAGTCGCGAAATGCCCGTCGAACGGTGGCGGTCAGCCGAGCCGGCCGAGCCGGTGATACAGCGCGCTGAGGCGGCTCAGCTTGACGTCGTCGACCGAAACCTTGGTGATCAATTCGCCAATCGCCTCCTTGAGCAATTCGAAATCTGCGGTCGAGAAAACGGCGCGGGCGCGCATTGGTTCGGTCGTCATGCCCATCTCCTTCATGGCGAATGTGTCTCCCCGTTTACAAACTCCAGCAACCGGGGCGGCGATGACATCATAAAGCCTGAGGTTTGCGGGGTTTGGAAGCGCGAGCGGCAGACTGGCCGGGTTGTGCTGTCGTTGGGCGTTGCGCGGACCCTGTCTCTCTGTAACTATCGTGACAAGGACGGGGAGGTGGAATGGCCGAGCGCAAACTTCTGGCAGGGCATGCGATCAGGCGGCTGCGACGCGGGGCCGGACTGACCCAGGCCGCGATGGCGGAGATGCTTTCGATCAGCCCGAGCTACCTCAATCTGGTCGAGCGCAACCAGCGGCCGATTTCCGCAACGCTATTGATAAAACTGGCGGAAAGCTTCGACTTCGATCCGCGGACCCTGGCGGCGGCCGAACCGGGCGGCGGTTCGGAGGCGATCCGCCGTCGTCTGGCGCATCCCATGTTCGCCGACCTGGCGATCGACCGAAACGAGGTCGAGGAATGGCTGGCCAGCGCGCCCGGTGGTGCCGAGGCCTTTGCCCGCGTGTTCGACCGGATGGGGGAGGGGGATGGTGCGATCGCGCCATCCGACGACCCGGTCGCACTGGTGCGCCGCGAGATCGAGCGGTGGCGGAATCACTTTGCCGATCTCGACGCCGCCGCCGAAGCGCTGGCGGACGAGCTGCGGCTGGGTGCCGGCGACCTTTACGGGGCGATCACCGAGCGTCTCCGCGCCAAGCATGGCATCACGATCCGCGTCCTGCCCGCCGACGTGCTGCCCGACACGTTGCGGCGGCTCGATCTCCATGCCCGGCAGCTGCAACTGAGCGAGGTGCTCGACCCTGCATCACGGACGTTCGCGGTCGCGTTCCAGCTTGGCCAGATCGAGGCGCAGGCGGAGGTCGATGCGCTGGCCAAGGCCGCAGGCTTCACCGACCGGGCTGCCGAACGGCTGTATCGACGCCATCTGCTCAGCTATTTCGCGGCGGCGGTGATGATGCCCTATGCGCGGTTCCTGCGCGGCTGCGAGGCGACCGGTTACGACATCGAACTGCTGCAGCGACGGTTCGGCGCAGGGTTCGAACAGGTTGCGCATCGGCTGACGACGTTGCAGCGGGTAGGCGCGCGGGGGCTTCCCTTCTTCATGATCCGGATCGACCGCGCCGGCCAGGCATCGAAACGCTATCCCGGCGCGAGCGGCGCGGCGCTGGTCGAGGCGGAAGGCCGGTGCCCGCTGTGGCAGCTCCATCACGCGTTTGATCGTCCGGGGGACCTGGTCGTGCAGCTGGTCGAGATGGAGGACGGCGCGCGCTGGCTGACGATGGCGCGGACGGTGCGTCCGCAGGGGCGCCGCTTCGGAGCGGTACGCGCGGAGTTTGCGATTGGACTGGGGGTCGAGGCGGCACTCGCGCGCGGGCTGGTCGCTGCGAGCGGTATCGATCTGACGGGCGCGGCTATGCCGATCGGCATCGGCTGTCGCGGATGCTTCCGCGCGGATTGCCCGCAGCGTTCCGCAGCGCCCGCAGGCCGCGCGTTGATCGTCAACGAACGCGAGCGTCGCACCTCGGCACTAGCGTTCGTCGGCGACTGAACGGCCGATA
Source organism: Sphingomonas sp. BK481 (assembly GCF_014194875.1). Classification (NCBI taxonomy): domain Bacteria; kingdom Pseudomonadati; phylum Pseudomonadota; class Alphaproteobacteria; order Sphingomonadales; family Sphingomonadaceae; genus Sphingomonas; species Sphingomonas sp. BK481. The sequence goes on from NZ_JACIAP010000008.1 coordinate 145,125, forward strand.
CGGCTGGACGCGCCAGGAATGCGACAGGACGCATGTGATGCGACGAAAATCCGCGTCGGCGATGCGTCCGAATTCGCCGCCGACCGTTCATAGCGGGTTCGCGCCTCACGCGTCCCGACCTGCCTCAGGCGGACCGATCGTGAGCCGACCCTGAATTTGTGTATGGGGTTTCCATTGTTCGCACCGCCATTGATCAGACGCCCCGCTGCGGGGATCGTTCTGATTGTCGAAGATCATCTGCTTGTCCAAATCACCGCAACGGCGCGGATCGAGGATGCCGGACTGTCGACGCTCGTCGCCGACGATGCGGACGAGGCTATGGCGATTCTCACGTCGCGTGACGATGTCGCGGCGGTTTTTACCGATATCGACATGCCGGGCTCGATGGACGGGCTGGCCCTCGCAACGATCATCCGCCGGCGCTGGCCGCAGATCCAGGTCGTCGTCACGTCCGGCCAGCGGCCGAGCAAAGCCGCAGGCTTGCCCGATGGCGTCGCCTTCTTCCAGAAACCCTACGACTATTCGAACCTGGTGAACCATTTCCGCTGAGGCATAGACCGCGCCCGGTCACCCGGGCGCGGGACGCATCACGCCCCCGCCAGAGTCAACGCCGAAAGCTGCGCATCCGAAAGCTCGAGCGTCATCGCGGGCAGCAGATCCTCGATCTGACGCGGGCTGGTCGCACTCGCGATCGGTGCGGTGATCCCGGGCTGCGCCAGGAGCCACGCGAGCGCGACCTGCGCGTGGCTGGCGGCCGTGTCAGAGACGACCGCATCCATCGCCTCGAGGACCGCCTTGCCCCGTCCTTCGAGAAGGTCGCGCATGCCACCGCCGCGAACGCTTGCCCCCAGATCGTCGGGCGTGCGGTATTTACCGGTGAGGAAGCCCGATGCGAGACCGTAATAGGGAAGAACGCCGATATTCTCGGTCACGCAATAGTCCTGCAATTCGCCTTCGAACTTTTCGCGGCTGACGAGATTATATTCGGGCTGGAGGACATGATAGCGCGGCAGGTCGCTGGCCTTTGCGGCATCCACCGCGGATTTCAGGCGTGCGGCGTGAAAGTTCGACGCGCCGATGACGCGCACCTTTCCGGCATCGACGAGCTTGCCGAAGGCCTCGAGGACAGCCTCCTGCGGTACCGTGTCGTCATCCTGATGCGCGTAATAGAGATCGATGCGATCCGTGCCGAGACGCTTGAGCGATGCTTCGGCCGCTGCCGCGATACGCGCCGGCTGGAGTTTTTCGCCGCCTTCACCCGGCAACATGCCGACTTTGGTCGCGATCAGCACGTCATCGCGCCTGCCGCTCGTCCGCAGCCAGTCGCCGATCATCGTTTCGGATTCGCCACCCTCATGGCCGTCTACCCATGACGAATACATGTCGGCGGTATCGATCATCGTCCCGCCACCCGCGACGAACGCATCGAGGACCGCAAAGCTGGCGGTCTTGTCCGCTGTCCATCCGAACACATTCCCCCCGAGAACGAGGGGGGCGATCTTGAGATCGGTCGAGCCGAGGCGGCGATTCATCATTGGGGCTGGTCGCTTTGCGAGGAGGAGGGGGACGGTGTCGTGCCGTCAGCGGTCGAGTCGCCAACAGGGGGTAGGCCGTCGGGGCGCATGCTGTTCGCGTCGAGCATAGTCGCAGCATCGTTAAGTTGCGCTGCCTCGTCCCGCGTGACCGCGCCGGGTTGTTCCGGAGTCGGGGAACAGGCGCCCAGCAGGACCAGAGACAGAACCGCCCCGAGCCGGCCGCCAGACGCGAAACCCGTCGATCGTCCGCGTCCCGACCAGGCAGGCCGGGAGCGCAGGACCATCGACCGGATCGCGGTCGGACGACGCGGTGCGGGGCGATCCGTGACGGGGATCAGTCCTTGATCGCGTTGCCGGCGCGGGTCAGTGCGTTACCCGTCGCGTCTGCTGCGCGGTCGGCGCTGTTGTTGATCGCAGCACCCGCACGGTCGGCGTTGGCCTCTGCGCGCTCGCCGGCGCGGTCTGCGCTGGCGTCGAGACGGTCAGCGGCGTTGTCCATGCGCGCACCGGCATTGTCGAGTGACGCTTCAGCTGAGCCGAGCGCACGATCGCTGGCGGCATCGACATCGGCGACCGCGTTCTGGGTCGTCGCGCTTGCGTCCGCCGCGATGGCGTTCGCGGCTTCCGCGGTCTCGTTCTGCGCATTGTTGCTGCACGCTGCGAGGCCGGCCGTCAGGACCAGCGCGGGGATCAGAAACTTCTTCATGAATAACACTCCCATCATCAAATTCGGCGTCGATCCGGACGGACCTGACGCTTGTGAGCCGGACGCTTTCCAGTTCATCGCGTGTTCGAACGCCGGCCAAGCGTTTCCGATCCGTCGAGGTCGGGCCGACCCTGAGGCCAGCATTACTCCAGCGACACGCTACGGCCTGCGTTGACCTCATATAAAGAATTCTTTATATGACTTCTCATGACGATGGCGCTCGAAATCTTCCGTGCGATGGCGGATGCGACCCGATTGCGCATTCTCGCGCTTTTGCGCCGCATGGAGCTGTCGGTCGGCGAACTCGCGCAGGTGCTCGGGCAGAGCCAGCCACGCGTGTCGCGCCATGTGAAGATCCTGTGCGATGCCGGTCTGGCGGAGCGTCGCAAGGAGGGCAGCTGGGTGTTCGTCGCGCTGGGGCGCAGCGATGTCGTCGATCCGGTCGCTGCCGCTCTCGATAGCTGGGCCAAGGCTGAACCCGATCACTGGGCGGTTGCCGACGCGGCGCGGCTTGCTGCGGTGCGCGCCGATCGGGCGGCGAGCGCGGCGGCGTGGTTCGAGGGGCATGCCGACGAATGGGATGCGATCCGTTCGCTGCACGTCGCCGAAAGCGAGGTCGAGGCGGCGATGGCGGCGATGCTCGGCGATGCGCGGGTCGGTACGTTGATCGACATCGGCACGGGGACGGGTCGGATGCTCGAGCTGTTCGGTGGACATGCCCGACTGGCGCTGGGAATCGATCGCAGTTCGGAGATGCTGCGCCTGGCGCGCGCCAAGCTGCACGACATGGCGCATGCCGAATTGCGGCAGGCGGATCTGTACGCGCTGCCGCTCGACGACGGGGCGGCGGACGTCGCGATCCTGCATCACGTGCTCCATTTCGCGCAGCAGCCGGGCGCCGCAGTCCGCGAGGCGGCGCGCGTGCTGGCGCCGGGCGGGCGGTTGCTGATCGCGGATTTCGCGAGCCACGACCGCGAGGAGCTGCGGCTGAGCGATGCGCATACGCGTCTCGGCTTTGCCGACGATCAGATGACGGCTTGGTTCGACGCGGCCGGTTTGCAGACCGCGCGCGTCGAGACGCTCGAGGGCGGTGAACTGACGGTGAAATTATGGCTCGGCCGCAGGATTGGCCTGAGTTTGCGTGAGGTGAAGGCGGCATGACGACAATCACTATTCCCCAACTGGCCGAGGCGCGGCGTGCGCTCGAAGAACCGCTCTTTGCCGACCTCGCGGGCGATGTGGGGATCAGCTTCGAGTTCTTTCCGCCCAAGAGCGACAAGATGGACGCCCAGTTGTGGGATGCGATCCGCACGCTCGAGCCGCTCGGTCCCGATTTCGTGTCGGTGACCTATGGCGCGGGCGGGTCGACGCGCGAGCGGACGCACGCGACCGTTGCGCGGATCCAGCGCGAGACGTCGATGAACGCCGCCGCGCACCTGACATGCGTCGAGGCGACCAAGGCCGAGATCGATCAGGTTGCCGAGGAATATTGGGCGGCCGGCGTACGGCACATCGTCGCGCTGCGCGGCGACATGCCGACGCTGGGTCAGCCCTATCAGGCGCATCCCGGCGGGTATGAGAATGCAGCGGCGCTGGTCGCCGGGCTGGCGCGGTTGCATCCGTTCGAGATTTCGGTCGCGGCCTATCCCGAATGCCACCCCGAATCCGGCGGGCATGACGTCGATCTCGACAACCTGAAGCGCAAGCTCGACGCGGGTGCGACGCGGGCGATCACGCAGTTCTTCTTCTCGCCCGAAGCCTATTTCCGGTTCCGCGACCGGGTGGCCGCAGCCGGAATCACCGCGCAGATCCTGCCCGGTATCCTGCCGGTCTCGAACGTCGCGCAGACGCGCAAGTTCGCGAACGCGTGCGGGGCGGAGATCCCGGCCTGGATGGACCGGCTGTTCGAGGGGCTCGACGATCACCCTGCGGCCCGACAGCTGGTCGCGGCGACGATCGCGGCCGAGATGTGCCGGCGGCTCTATGCCGGGGGCGTGAAGGATTTCCACTTCTACACGCTCAACCGCGCCGAACTCGCCTATGCTATCTGTCACATGCTCGGCGTCCGCGCGAAGCCGAGCGAAAAGGTCGCCGCGGCATAATTCATCACCCCTCCCGCAGGCGGGAGGGGCCGGGGGTGGGCTCGCGTTCGCCCCCAACGATACCGCCCGAGGATAGCGGGCGCCCACCCCCCGACCCCTCCCGCTTTGCGGGAGGGGGGAGTCCAATCGATGACACCACGTGAACGTTTCAACGCGGAAGCCGCCAAGCGCATCCTAATCACCGACGGCGCGTTCGGCACCGAGATCCAGAACTGGAAGCTCGACGAGGCGGCCTATGCGGGCGACCTCGGACTCAGCCACGACCAGAAGGGCAATAACGACATTCTGGCGATTACCAGGCCGGACGTGCCCCAGACGATCACGCGCGAATATCTCGACGCGGGGTCGGACATCGTGTCGACCAATACGTTCAGCGCGAACATCATCAGCCAGGCGGATTACGGCGCCGAGCATCTGGTCCGCGCGATCAACGTCGAAAGCGCGAAGATCGCACGGGCGCTTGCGACCGAATATGAGGCGAAGGACGGCCGGCCGCGGTTCGTGGCCGGCGCGATCGGGCCGACCAATAAGACGCTGTCGCTATCCCCCGACGTCAACGATCCGGGCTATCGCGAGATCGATTTCGATTATCTGAAGGGCGTCTACCGCGAACAGATCGATGCGCTGCTCGAAGGCGGCGAGGGGGTCGGCGTCGACTTCATCCTGATCGAGACGGTGTTCGATACGCTGAACGCCAAGGCCGGGATCATGGCCGCGATCGAGGCGGGCGACGATCTGGGGCGCGACGTGCCGATCATGCTGTCGATGACGCTGACCGATCTGTCGGGGCGCAACCTGTCTGGGCATACGGTCGAGGCGTTCTGGCACGCGGTGCGGCATGCCAAGCCGATCACGATCGGGCTCAACTGCTCGTTCGGTGCAGAGCAGCTGCGGCCGCATGTGAAGACCCTGTCCGGCATCGCCGACACGCTGATCATGATCTACCCGAACGCCGGGCTGCCCAACGAACTCGGCGAATATGACGAGATGCCGGCGACGACCGCCGGGCTGGTCGGCGAATGGGCGGTGGCCAAGCAGGTCAACGTGCTCGGCGGCTGCTGTGGGTCGACCCCTGCGCATATCAAGGCGATGGCCGACGGCGTGCGCGGGCTGGAACCGCGGGCGGTCTCGCGGCCGGAGGTGCGGACCAAGCTTGCCGGGCTCGAACCGTTCACGATGGCGGCCTGACTTTCTTCCCCTCCCGCAAGCGGGAGGGGGCAGGGGGTGGGCTCGCGCTCTCCCCCAACGACTAGGCCCGCGGATGGCGGGCGCCCACCCCCCGACCCCCTCCCGCTTGCGGGAGGGGGGGAAGAAATGAACCGATGACCACTCCCTCCTCCACGTCCTTCGTCAACATCGGCGAGCGCACCAACGTCACCGGATCGGCCCGCTTCAAGAAGCTGATCATGGCGGGCGACTATCCCGCCGCGGTCGAGGTCGCGCGCCAGCAGGTCGAGAGCGGCGCGCAGGTGCTCGACGTCAACATGGACGAGGGGCTGCTCGACGCGCACCACGCGATGACGACGTTCCTGAAGCTGATCGCCGCCGAACCCGACATCGCGCGCATCCCGTTCATGGTCGACAGCTCGAAATGGAGCGTGATCGAGGCGGGACTGAAGTGCGTTTCGGGCAAGCCGATCGTCAATTCGATCAGCATGAAGGAGGGCGAGGAGCAGTTCCTCAGCCAGGCCAAGAAGTGCATGGCATACGGCGCCGCGGTCGTCGTGATGGCGTTCGACGAGGTCGGGCAGGCTGACACCAAGGACCGCAAGGTCGAGATCTGCGAGCGCGCCTACAAGCTGCTCGTCGGCATCGGCTTTCCGCCCGAGGACATCATCTTCGATCCCAACGTCTTCGCGGTCGCGACGGGGATCGAGGAGCATGACAATTACGGCGTCGACTTCATCGAGGCGTGCCGCGAAATCAAGGCGCGCTGCCCGCACGTCCATATCTCGGGCGGACTGTCGAACTTCAGCTTCTCGTTCCGCGGCAACGAGCCTGTCCGCCGCGCGATGCACAGCGTGTTCCTGTATTATGCGATCCCCGCGGGCATGGACATGGCGATCGTCAACGCCGGCCAGCTCGACATCTATGACGATATCGACCCCGAACTGCGTCAGGCGGTCGAGGACGTCGTGCTCAACAAGGATCCCGAGGCGGGTGAGCGGCTCGTCCAGCTCGCCGAGCGGTATCGCGGCACCGATGTCGTCGCGGAGAAGGCGGCCGCCGAATGGCGATCGCTCGGCGTCAACAAGCGGCTCGAATATGCGCTGGTCAAGGGCATCGACCTGCACGTCGTCGAGGATACCGAGGAAGCGCGGCTGATCATCGATGGCAATGGCGGTCGCCCGATCGAGGTGATCGAGGGGCCGCTGATGGATGGCATGAACGTCGTCGGCGACCTGTTCGGCAGCGGCAAGATGTTCCTCCCGCAGGTCGTGAAATCGGCGCGCGTGATGAAGAAGGCGGTCGCGCATTTGCTGCCTTACATCGAGGCGGCGAAGGAGCCCGGCGCGCGCGGCAAGGGCAAGATCATCATGGCGACCGTCAAGGGCGACGTGCATGACATCGGCAAGAACATCGTCGGCGTGGTGCTCCAGTGCAACGGCTTCGACGTGGTCGATCTGGGCGTCATGGTGCCCTGGTCGAAGATCCTCGAGGCCGCGAACGAGAATGACGCGGACATGATCGGGCTGTCGGGCCTCATCACCCCGAGCCTCGACGAGATGGTGACCGTCGCCGAGGAGATGAAGCGCGCGGGCATGACGATGCCGCTGCTGATCGGCGGGGCGACCACCTCCAAGGTCCACACCGCGCTGCGTATCGCGCCCGCCTATGACGGCCCGGTCGTGCATGTGCTCGATGCGAGCCGCGCGGTGGGTGTCGCGTCGACGCTCGTCAGCGACACGATCCGGGACGAGTTCGTGACCAAGACCGCGGACGAATATGAAGCGGTGAGGGTGGCGCGGGCCAACAAGGGCCAGAGCGAGCTTATCCCGATCGAGACGGCGCGCGAGCGTGGGTTCGTCGCGGACTTCGCGTTGAAGCCCGGTGCGCCCGCGAAGCCCGGCGTCCATGTGTTCGCGGACTGGGATTTGACCGATCTGCGCGACTATATCGACTGGACGCCGTTCTTCCGCGCCTGGGAGCTGGCGGGCAACTTCCCGGCGATCCTGACCGACGAGGTCGTCGGCGAGAGCGCGAGTTCGCTCTATGCGGATGCGCAGGCGATGCTCGACACGATCGTCGCGGAGAAATGGCTGACGCCGCGCGGGGTCGTGGGGCTGTGGCCGGCGCGGCGCGAGGGGGACGATGTGGTCGTCTCGCACACGCGCGGCCACGACATGCCGCACGAGGACGTGCGCCTGCCGATGCTGCGCCAGCAGATTTCCAAGCGCGAGGGGCGCGCGAACATGTGCCTCGCCGATTTCGTCGATCCCGCAGGCGACTGGTTCGGTGGGTTTGCAGTCGGCATCCACGGGATCGACGCGCATATCGCGCGCTTCAAGGCCGGGCATGACGATTACAACGACATCCTGCTCAAGGCGCTCGCCGATCGCTTCGCCGAGGCGTTTGCCGAACGGCTGCACAAGCATGTCCGTCAGGAGCTGTGGGGCTATGCGCCCGAGGAACAGCTGACCAACGATGCGCTGATCAAGGAACAGTATCGCGGCATCCGCCCGGCGCCGGGCTATCCTGCCTGCCCCGATCACAGCCTCAAGCCGATCCTGTTCGACCTGCTCGATGCCGAGACCGCGACCGGGCTTGAACTGACCGAGAGCTTCGCGATGTTTCCGACCGCGGCCGTTTCGGGCTTCTACTTCGGCCACCCGCAGGCGGAGTATTTCGGTGTCGCCCGCGTCGGTCGCGACCAGCTGGAAGACTATGCGGCGCGGCGCGGCGTCGACCTGCCGATTGCGGAGCGCTGGCTGCGGCCGAACCTGGACTGAACCCCGAACCTGACCTCACCCCGGCGAAGGCCGGGGCCCAGTTGGGAGACATGTGTGACGTCGAGTAGCGCTCCGTTACAACGGCTTTCCCAACTGGGCCCCGGCCTTCGCCGGGGCGGCGCCATGCTTATGGTTGTCAGGCGCTACGCCCGATCAAGGCCGCCAGCCTCTTTAGCTTCGGCGCGACCATCGGCACGCTCAGCATCGTGCTGGCCAGCGCCATCAGCAGCAGTGCGGTGAAGGTCTCGTTGGTGATGATCGCCTTGTCGAGCAGGATGTTGACGAAGATGATCATGATCAGCGCCTTGGTCTGAAGCAGCCAGCCGATCGCCGACGCCTCGCCCGGGCGCCATTTGAGGATCCGCCCGGCGGCGTGGACGCCCGCGAGCTTGCCGCCGACCGAGGCGAACAACAGCAAGGCCGCGGCGGCGAACACCGCGATCCCGCCGACCGCCCACTGTGTCTTCAGGCCGGTCGACAGGAAGAACACCGGCATCACCGCGAGCAGCACGAAGCGGCGGAAGTCGTCCATCCGGATCTGGTCGAACCATTTCGCGTCGAGCACCGCGCCCGACAGGAACGCGCCGACCATGAAATGCAGCCCCGCCCAGTCCGCGGCGAACCCGCAGCCGGCGAGCCAGATCAGGCTGACATACCAGCGATCGCGCTCCGGGATCCGCGCCATCAGCTGGCGGATCAGCAGGGTGGCGACCGCGAAGCCGATCAGAAAGCCCGCCTGCCGGCCAACCCGCTCCCAATCGAGCAGGATCAGCGCGAGCACGCCCCAGATCGCGATATCGTCGAGGCTGGCATAGCGCAGGATGCGCTGGCCGATCGGCTCACGCAGGACCTCGAGCTTTTCGAGGAACAGTACGAGGATCGGCAGCGCGGTAACCGCGCAGGCCATGCCGATGCCCAGAATGACCTGCCACCGCGCGCCCGACACGCCTGCCCAGCCCGGATAGCGCAGCATCAGCGCGGCGGCGATGCTGCCGGTCGCGAGCGGCACCGCCAGCGCGAGGCCGGCGGTGACCGCGGTCTCGCGGCGATGTCGCCATGCCGCGCCGAGATCGAGTTCGATGCCAGCGACCCACACGAACATCATGACCGCCCACCAGGCGACGCCGTTCAGCGATCCGATCGTCGCAGGCGTGAAGATCGTCGCGTAATAGTCGGGGAAGAGCGCGCCGAGCACGCCCGGTCCGAGCAGGATGCCGCCGAAGATCTGCACCACGACCAGCGGTGCCCAGTAATCGGTCCGGCCCAGCCGCCAGACCAGATAGGGGACGCTGAAGATGATGAGCATCGCAAGGAGGAAGACCTCCGTCGGTGTCATGGCGTGCATGCATTCCCCCTCTCGCGCGGTCGGGGGCCCCCGCCGGCTTTATGCTGCGGGGTGGTATGCGGCTGGGCAGGCGGCGGCAATATGCTTCGGTACGGTCGAACCGGTGTCGACCAGTTTACAGGCTGCGCCATTGCGGGACGCAGGGCGGGCCCCCGCTATCGGCAGCCGGGACGCATCCGCGCTAAGGACGGGGCGTGGCGGCGCAATCGTGGCGAGCCGATGAGGGAGTGCCCTGCTTGAACCGATCGCTCTTATTGCTCGTGCTGGTTGCTGCGTCCGCCTCGGCCCAAGCGCCGGTGCGGCGCGCGTCGCCCTTCACCGTCGACGGGCAGGGTTTTGCGACGCTGCAGGAGGCGGTCTCATCGATCCGGCTCGGCACCGCGACGATCCTGATCGCGCCGGGTACCTACCGGCAATGCGCGGTGCAGGCGGGCGGGCGGATCACCTTCAAGGCGGTGGAGCCGGGTACCGCGATCTTCGAGGGCGTGGCCTGCGAGGAGAAGGCGGCGCTGGTGCTGCGCGGGCAGGGATCGGTCGTCGATGGCCTGGTCTTTCGCGGCTACAGCGTTCCCGACGGCAATGGCGCGGGGATCCGCACCGAGATGGGGGACCTCAGCGTCGTCAACGCGATGTTCCTCGACAGCCAGGAGGGCATCCTCGGTGGTGAGCCGAGCGGGCAGCGGATCACGATCGACCGGTCGACCTTTTCGGGGCTAGGCCAGTGCGACCAGTCGCCCAGCTGTTCGCATGCCGTGTATCTGGCGAACCAGGGCAGCGTGACGATCACCCGCTCGCGGTTCGAGCGCGGAACCGGCGGGCATTACGTCAAGCTGCGCGTGCCGACCGTCTCGATCACCGACAACAGCTTCGACGACAGCGCGGGGCGCAAGACCAACTACATGATCGACCTGCCCGATGGCGCGACCGGGCTGATCGCGCGCAACACCTTCGTGCAGGGACGGCAGAAGGAGAACCATACCGGGCTGATCGTCGTCGCGGCGGAGGCGAAGACTTATCGCTCGACCGGGTTGCGCGTCGAGGACAATGACGCGCGGCTGGCACCGGGCGATGCGACCAGCCCCGCATTCCTGGCGGATTACAGCCATGACCGGCTGGCGCTGGGGGCGAACCAACTGGGGCCGGGGTTGCGGGCGTTCGAGACGCGCTAAGTCGAGGCTGCGGGGGAAGCGGGGGTTCGTACCGCCGCCGCTCAAGACCCCGTCGTCCCAGCTTTCGCCGGGATGACGGGCGGCGGGAGGACAGGGTCCAAGCGGTCCGACAGGCCCCCTCAGCTCGGGCAGGTGCTCGCCGCGCCCGCGTCGAGGTCGAGGCAGCGGCCGTCGAGTCCCGATACCGGCAGGCCGATTGTCGCGGCGAGCGTCGGCACGATGTCGACAGTCTCCACCGACAGCGGCTGTTCGAACCCGGCGATCCCCTTGCGCCAGAACAGCATCGGCACGCGGCGGTCATAATCCCAGGGGCTGCCGTGCGTTTCGACATAGCCGCCGGCGGGCGACACGATCGTCGTCACGCGTGGCTTCAGGAGCGTGACCAACTGGCCCGAGCGGCCCTCGGCATAGGAGGCGCGCGCGCGTTCGATCAGCGTCCAGGTCTCGGGCGGGGTGGTCGGCATCGGCGTCGCCATGATCTCGGCAGCCGAGAAGGCAGCGGCGACCTGCGGCAGCGCACGGTAGCGGCGTAGCGCCTCGGTCAGCACCCTGGCGCGTGTCTTGGCGGGCAGCGCATCGTCGATATAGACGTCGCCCTCGGTCCCGAGCAGGACGCTGCCGGGCAGGCCCAGATCCTTGGCGATCGCGGTGCCGACCTGCTTGGCGAGCACATTCTCGTCCATATGCGCCTCCATCGGCATCGCGCGCTGCTGCTGCCGCTCGGTCGCATCGTGCGCACCGTGATCGGCGGTCAGCACGACCTCGTAATCCACGCCGGTCTCGTCCAGCACCGCGAAGAAGCCGCCGAGCGTCTTGTCGAGCTCGGCCATCTGGATGCACATCTCGGACCCCTGCGTGCCGTAGGTGTGGCCGATATAGTCGGTTGCCGACGCGCCGATGTCGATGATGTCGGTCTGCGGCCCCTGGCCGAGCTTCATGTCCTGGACCAGCGCGGCGGCCATCGCGAACACTGCGGCATCGGACGCGGGCGACACGCGGAAGCCCTTGGCGTCGCCCGCCTCGCGCTCGAAGCGGCCCTGGCCATAGGTCTTGCCCGCGATCACGATCGGGTGGTTCACGCCCGTGCAATAGCCGGGCAGCGGCAGCGCGGCCTGGGGCAGCGCGATCAGCCCGGCGACCGCGGTGCGCGTGCGCTGCACTGCCGGCGGTACCGCGCGGCCCGCATAGGAGACATAGGTCTTGCCGTCCCACCACCAGAGCTCGTCGACCTTGTGGCCGCCCATCATCACCGCCGCGCGATCCTTGCCCGCGACCGAGACCGAGCGGGTGCGCGGATCGCGCGCCTTCATCATCTCGCCGAGCGTCGGCACCTTCAGGTGCATGTCGGACACGGTGTAGCTGTCATGCGTGCTGCCCGCGACGCGCTCGTCCTCCGAGCAATAGACGATCTTGTCGGGGCGGCCGGCGCGCTGGTCGACCCAGTTGTTCGCGATGATCCCGGTATGCGCGGGACGCATGCCCGTCAGGATGGTCGAGTGGCCGGGGCAGGTCTCGGTCGCAGCATGGCTCTGATAGCCGCTCGGAAACACCACCCCGTTCAGCAGGCGGGTGAAGCCGCCGGTGAAGTGGTTGCGATATTGCTGGAACAGGTCGGCGGCGAACTGGTCGACCGAGATCGCCACGATCAGCTTGGGCGGCGCGGCGGGCGTCGGTGCCGCAACCGCCGGAGTCGGGGCCGGAGCGGTCTGCGCAGACGCGGTCACGGCCGCGGCCGGGGTCAGGAGCAACGCGGCGATAAGTGCTTTCACGGACAGTCCTTTGACGAACAGCGGCATGGCTGCTTTCGGATGTAATGCGGTGTCGTCCTCGCTATGGCTGTGGCCGATGAACGAAACAAGGATGGCCATGCGCAGTTTACGTTGCGTCCTGATGACGATGCTGCTCGCGCTGTGCAGCCTCGCGGCGACGCCGGCGCTGGCGGACTCGCTCGACGGGTCGAGCCGGCATCTGAGCATGCGCCTCGTTGCCGAAAGCGACCATCCGAAAGCGGGCGCACCGCTGACCATCGCGATCGCAACGACCCCCGATACGGACTGGCATGGCTATTGGGCCAATCCGGGCGATGCGGGGTTCCCCGCGACGTTCGACTGGACGCTGCCGCGCGGAGTGACAGCGGGGCAGCCCGAATGGCCCGTCCCGACGACGCTGCTCATCGCGGGGCTGATGAACTATGTCTACGAGGCGCCCTATGCGCCACTCGTCACGATCCAGGTGCCGGCGGGGCTGGCGGCGGGCGCCAAGCTCCCGATCCGGCTGAAGACGTCTTATCTGGTCTGTTCGGCGACGATCTGCGTGCCCGAGGAGCAGGCGCTGTCACTCGACCTGACGATCGGTGACGGCGCGCCGTCGCAGGCGAGCGCCTTTGCCGGCTGGCGGCGGGCGATCCCCAAGCCGCTCGATGCGGGCGCGACCTATGCGGTCGACAAGGGCGTGCTGCGCGTCGCGGTGCCGTTCCCGGCCGGGGCCAGGGCGCAGGATGCCCATTTCTTCCCGCTCACCACCGGCGTGATCGACAATGGCGCGCGCCAGACCGTGACGCGGTCGGGCGATACGCTGACGATCGCGACACGACTGGCGGCCAATGGCAAGGCCAATGTGCCGATCGAGGGTGTGCTGCGGATCGGCGACGCGCAGGGGCTCGCGGTCAGCGCCGCGCCCGGGGTCGTTGCGGCGGGGCCATCGGATAATGCGGGCGGGCTGTGGGCGACCGCACTGGCGGCGTTTGCGGGCGCGGTTCTCGGCGGGCTGATCCTCAACATCATGCCCTGCGTCTTCCCGATCCTAAGCCTTAAGGCGCTCAGCCTCGCGCGCGGTGGCGCAAGTGAGCGCGAGGCGCGGCACGAGGCGCTCGCCTATACCGCGGGCGTCGTGCTGGTGTGCCTGGGCCTTGGCGCGGCGATCCTCGCGCTGCGTGCGGGCGGGTCGGCGGTCGGCTGGGCGTTCCAGTTGCAGCATCCCGCGGCGATCATCGTGCTGCTGCTGCTGAGCACCGCGATCGCGTTCAACCTGGCCGGGCTGTTCGAGGTGCCGACGCCGCGGTTCGCGGGCGAGAGCGGTGCGAGCGGTGCGTTTGCGACCGGTGCGCTGGCCGCATTCATCGCGACGCCGTGCACCGGGCCGTTCATGGGTGCAGCGCTGGGCGCTGCGCTCGTGCTGCCCTGGCCCGCGGCGATGGCGGTGTTCGCCGGGCTGGGACTCGGGCTGTCGCTGCCGTTTCTCGCGATCGGCTTCGTGCCGGCGTGGCGGCGCTGGCTGCCCAAGCCCGGCGCGTGGATGGAGACGTTCCGGCATGTCCTGTCGGTGCCGATGTTCCTGACCGCGATCGCACTCGCCTGGGTGCTGGGGCGCCAGACCGGCGTGGACAGCCTGACGCTCGCGCTCGTCGCGGTGCTGGCGATCGGCGCGGTGCTGTGGATCGGCGGCACCCGGCAGCGCAAGGGCAAGGCGTTCGGCGCAGCGACCCTTGCCGCGCTGGCGATCGTGTTCGTCGGCAGTGCGGTCGTCATCGCCCGCGCGCCGCCGGCCGCGGCCAAGACGGCAGTCGCCGGCGACGAGGCGTTCAGCGAGGCGAAGCTTGCCGCGCTGCGCGCCGATAAACGCGGCGTGTTCGTCTATTTCACCGCCGACTGGTGCCTGACATGCAAGGTCAACGAGAAGGCGGCGATCGAGACCGCGACGGTCCGCGACGCGTTCGCCAAGAACAAGGTCGCGGTGCTGATCGGCGACTGGACCGATGGCGACCCGGTCATGGGCCGCTTCATCGAGGCGCATAACCGCGCCGGCGTGCCTCTGTATCTCTATTATGCGCCGGGCGCGGCCGAACCGACCGTCCTGCCGCAGGTCCTCACCCCGGCGCTGCTGGCGGGGCTGGGCGTCTAATCCGGCTTGTGCAGCGCGGTGAAGCGTTGCAGCATGGAACCGCAACGCTTGATGGGGAATTTACCATTTCGATGGGGAAACAAGCGTTCGACGAAATCATGGGGGCACCGGGCGATACCCGTGTCCGTCCCGAACTGGCCGCCTTGGGCCGCTGGATCGAGGAGACGCCCGACGCCGAGTTGCGGCGTCGTCAGCAGGCGGCTGAAACGACGTTTCGGCAGCTCGGCATTACGTTTGCCGTCTATGGCGAAAACGAGGCGGCCGAGCGGATCATCCCGTTCGACATCGTCCCGCGGGTGTTCCTGCATGACGAATGGACCCGGCTATCCGAAGGGCTCGTCCAGCGCGTCGAGGCGATCAATGCGTTCCTCGAGGATATCTACGGCGAACGGCGCATCCTGAAGGAGGGGATCCTCCCCGAGGATCTCGTCATGGGCAATGCGCAGTTCCGTCCCGAAATCGCCGGGATGCGCCCGCCGCATGGGGTCTGGGCGCATATCTGCGGGATCGATCTGGTACGCACCGGACCCGACGACTTTTTCGTGCTCGAGGACAATGCGCGGACGCCCTCGGGGGTCAGCTACATGCTCGAGAATCGCGAGGCGATGCTGCGGCTCTGCCCCGAGCTGTTCCGCGAGTTTCGCGTCGCGGCGGTCGACAGCTATCCCGACCGGCTGCTTGAGACGATGAAGTCGGTTGCGCCGCACGGCGTCAGCGCACCGACCTGCGTCGTGCTGACGCCGGGGCATTATAACTCGGCCTATTACGAGCACAGCTTCCTCGCCGATACGATGGGCGTCGAACTGGTCGAGGCGGCTGATCTGGTGGTCGACGACGATGTCGTGTGGATGCGGACGATCGCGGGCCGCGTGAAGGTCGATGTGATCTATCGCCGGATCGATGACGATTATCTCGACCCGCTCGTGTTCCGTCCTGACAGCGCGCTTGGCGTGCCGGGGCTGATCGCTGCCTATGCCGCGGGCAATGTCGCGATCATCAACGCGCCGGGCAACGGCATCGCCGACGACAAGGCGATCTACAGCTACATGCCCGACATCGTGAAATTCTATTCGGGCGGCGAGTGCAAGCTGCCCAATGTCGAGACGTGGCGGTGCCGCGAGCCGCAGGCGCTGAAATATGTCCTCGACAATCTCGAGGACGTCGTCGTCAAGCTGGTCGACGGTTCGGGCGGCTATGGCATGCTGGTCGGCCCGACCGCGACGAAGCAGGAGATCGAGGATTTCCGTGCTGCGCTGATCGCCGAGCCGCATCGCTATATCGCGCAGCCGACGCTCGCGCTGTCGACCGTACCGACTATGGCCGAATCCGGCCTCTGCCCGCGCCATGTCGATTTCCGGCCCTTCGTGCTGACCGGGTCGAAGGGCGTCCAGGTCGTGCCGGGCGGGCTGACGCGCGTCGCGCTGAAACAGGGATCGCTGGTCGTGAATTCGAGCCAAGGTGGCGGCACGAAGGACAGCTTCGTCCTGATGGCGGATCAATCGCAGCGCATGGGGGCGGGCGGCATGACGCAGACGCTGGGCGGGATGACGCAGACCCTCGGCGAAGGCATACCCGGGCCGGAGGCACAATCCTGATGCTGTCGAGGACCGCCTCGTCCCTTTACTGGCTGGGACGCTATTTCGAACGTGCCGATTTCATCGCGCGCCTTGTCGAGGCGACGGTGCGCCTCGACGTGCTGTCGTCGCAGCCTGCGGGCGAGGCGGCCTGGGCATCGGCGCTGGCGGTCACCGAGACGGACGAGGCCTTTGCCAAGACCGGGGTGCCAGTGGGGCAGCGCGACGTGGTGCGCTTTCTCACGCTCGACGCCAGCCATCCCGGATCGATCGTCCGCTGCCTCGACATGGCTCGCAACAATGCCAAGGCGGTGCGGACCGCGCTGACGCGGGAATCATGGACCGCGATCAACCGTGCGTGGCTGTTGTTCGAAAACCGCGCGACCCCCGGCAGCACGACCGCGCAGCTCAACCTGGTCGAGGCGGTCAAGACCGAGACGCGCGGGTTCGAGGGTGCGATCCACCGTATGCTGCGCAACCAGACGACCTGGTTCATCCGACTCGGCCAGGCGGTCGAGCGCGCGGACAACACCGCGCGGCTGCTCGACGTCAAATATCATATCCTGCTGCCGGAAGGGCAGAAGCTGGGCGGCGCGATCGATCGCGACCAGTGGACGACCATATTGCAGACGGTGTCGGCGGTGACCGCCTATCGCTGGATGTACAATGACGGCCTTCGGCCGGCCGACGTGATCGATTTGTTGCTGGCGCGCGCGGAGTTGCCGCGTAGTCTTGCAGCCTCGGTCGAGGAGACGGTGGACGTGCTCAATCTGCTTGCGAAACGCACCGGCCAGCATGGCGAGGCGGACCGGATGGCGCGGCTCCGTGCCTCGCGGCTGGGGCGAACCCGATCCGGCGAGGTGATCGCATCGGGTCTGCACCAGTATCTGCAGGCCTTCATCCAGGAGAATGCGCTGCTCCACGGCGCGATCGGCCGGCAGTTCAAGTTCCTTTGATGCGGTTGTCGGTCGATCACCGCACGATCTATCGCTTCACCGAGCCGCAGAGCCGACTCGTCCAGATGCTCCGCATGACCCCGCAGAACACGCATGACCAGACGGTCGCGCAGTGGCGGATCGATATCGACTGCGATGCCCGGCTGCGGCAGGGGCGCGACGGGTTCGGCAACGCCATCACGATGCTCTATATCGACGGCCCGATCGACGGGATCGAGATCGATGTCACGGGCGAGGTGCTGACCAGCCATTCCGACGGCGTCGTCCACGGCGCTTATGAGGTGCTGCCGCCGGCGCTGTTCCTCCGGCCGACCGAGACCACTGCGCAGGACAAGGCCATTGCCGATTTCGCCGCACGCGTCACGACCCCTGCGCAGGGCCGGATCGGCGCGCTGCACCGGGTGAACGAGGCGTTGCACGAACGCTTTGCCGCCAATCCCGGCCGTCCCGAGCCAAACCTCGGCGCGGCGGCGGCGTTCCGGCTCGACAGCGCCACCTCGCGGGACTTTGCGCAGATGTTCATCGTCGCCGCGCGTTCGCTGGGGGCGCCGGCGCGCTATGTGTCGGGCTATCTGCTGACCGAACGCGACGACGATCACCGTCCGACGCCGCATGGCTGGGCGGAGGCGCATGTCGACGGGCTGGGCTGGATCGGGTTCGACCCGTTCACCGGCGACTGTCCAGAAGAGCATCATGTCCGGGTCGCGGTCGCGCTCGATGCCGCAGGAGCCGCCCCGGTGGCAGGCTCGCGGCTCGGCGAAGGCGGCGAGCGTCTGGAGGTCGATGTCGTCGTGTCGCGGGACGGCCAGTGACCGTCGGCGACTAGTCCTCGCGCTGCCCGGGGCCCTGCCCAGGCGTGGCCGCCAGCAGGTCCTCTTCGCTTAGGCGGCTCCATCCGCCCGGGCTGAGCGCCTCGATCGGACGATAGCGGATCTTGTATTCCATCCGGCCCGATCCCTTCACCCAATAGCCCAGATAGACATAGGGTAGCCCCGCACCGCGTGCGCGCAGGATGTGGTCGATGATGATGTAGTTGCCGAAGCCCGGCCGCGATGCGTCGTCCGCCGCGAAGAAGCTGTAGATCATCGACAGTCCGTCGGCCTGGCGATCGGTGAGGCAGGCGCCGACTAGCCGACCCGGGGCACTGCCGATGCCGGGTTCGCGATACTCGACGATCAGCGAGTCGACGGGCGAATGCTCGACCATGTCGGCATAGTCGTCCTCGTCCATCCCGGCCATGCCGCCGTCCGGATGACGCGCCGACAGATAGCGGCGCAACAGCTGGAACTGTTCGTCGGTCGCCCATGCGCGACAGACGGTCGCGGTGATGTCGCCGTGCCGCTTGAGCAATTTGCGCTGCGTCGCATTGGGCGTGAATTCCGGCGTCACGACACGGACCGACACGCAGGCGCTGCAGCCGGTGCAGCTCGGCCGATAGGCGACGCCCTGGCTCCGTCGAAACCCGATCCGGCTCAGCGCGTCGTTGAGTTCGACCGCATGCGGCCCGTTCAGTTCGGTGAAGACCTTCCGCTCCTCCCGATCGGGCAGATAGGGGCAGGGGCCGGGGCTGGTCACGAAGAACCGGGGAAACCGAAAAGGCGCAGTCATCGCGAAGTGCCCCTCTCTCGGCTTCAGCGCTCTCAAGGCGCGGGCGGTATATGATTCCTGTGCGGGCCGCTGGAAAGTGGGGCGGCCCGCGGTGGTAAAAGAAATTCCCGGCGGGGCCGGGGATCAGGCCAGTTCGACGGTGCTCGTCTCATAGCCCGCCGCCTTTAGCGCGGTGACCAGCCGATCGAGATGCGCACGATCGCGGGCCTCGCATTCGATATCGGTGATCAGCCCCTTTGCCGGCAGCGTGGTGAAGACGCGCTGATGATACACCTCGATGATGTTCACCCGCTCCTGATCGAAGATCCGGGCGACGTTGTACAGCGCGCCGGGCTGATCCTGCAGGCGGATGCGCAGCCGTGCGAGCCGGCCCGAGCGGGCGAGATCGCGCAGCAGGACGTTGGCGAGCAGCCGCGTGTCGATATTGCCGCCGCACAGGATGATCCCGACGGTGCGCCCCTTGAAGCGTTCGGGATGCTGGAGCAGCGCGGCGAGGCCGGCGGCACCGGCGCCCTCGACCACGGTCTTCTCGATCTGGAGCAGCAGGCTGACCGCCATCTCCAGGCTGCGCTCGCTGACCAGGACGATGTCGTCGACGAGTTCGGCGACCATCTTCGAGGTTATGCCGCCGGGCTCCTTGACCGCGATCCCCTCGGCCAGCGTGTCGCCGGCACAGGGCATCGTCGTCCCGTTGATGCGGTTGTACATCGACGGGAACAGCTCGGCCTCGACGCCGACCACTTCGATCGCGTGACCGCCCTGCGCGGCGTTCGCCCGCGTCACGGTCGCGACGCCCGAGATCAGACCGCCGCCGCCGATCGGGACGACCATCATGTCGATCTCGGGCACGTCCTCGAGCATCTCGATCGCGGTCGTGCCCTGGCCGGCGATGACGCGGGCGTCGTCGAAGGGATGGACGAAGGTGAAGCCGCATTCGCCCTCGAGGATGCGGGCATGCGCATAGGCGGCGTCGAAGGTGTCGCCGAACAGCACGACCTTGGCGCCATGCCCTTCGGTCTGCGTGACCTTCACGGTCGGCGTGTTGGTCGGCATCACGATCGTCGCGGGGATGCCGAGCCGGTTGGCGTGATAGGCAAGACCTTGTGCGTGATTGCCCGCCGACGCGGCGATCACGCCCTTTGCGCACGCCTCGGGCGACAGCTGCAACAGCGTGTTGAGCGCGCCGCGTTCCTTGTAGGCCGCGGTGAACTGAAGATTCTCGAACTTCAGATAGACCGTCGCGCCGGTCATCTGGCTCAGCGTGCGGCTGATCAGCGTCGGCGTGCGGACGATCGAGGCGCGGATCCGGTCATGCGCGGCGCGAACGTCGTCGATGGACACGGGAAGGGTGGGTGCCGCTACGGCAGCGAGGGTAGCCATAGGCGTTGCGCTAGACCATCTGGCGCGCAGGGGAAACACCGCTTATGCGCTTGATCCATGGCAAAACTGGCATTCATCGGGATTGGTGTGATGGGCGCGCCGATGGCGGGGCATCTCGTCGCGGCAGGGCACGACGTCACCGTCTATAATCGCTCCCAGGCCAAGGCTTTGGCATGGGGCGATAAATACGGTGGAACGGTCGCGGACACGCCGGCTCTGGCGGCGCGCGAGGCGGATGCGGTGTTCACCTGCGTCGGCAATGACGATGATCTGGCGGCAGTGACATTGGGTGAGGACGGCGCGTTCGCGGCGATGCGCGACGACGCGGTGTTCGTCGACCATACCACCGTCTCCGCCGCGATCGCCCGGCGGCTGGCGGGCGCCCGCGCGCTCGTCGTCGATGCGCCGGTGTCGGGCGGGCAGGCGGGTGCCGAGAACGGCAAATTGTCGATCATGTGCGGCGGTTCCGCCGACGCCATGGCGAAGGCCGAGCCGTATATGCAGGCCTATGCCGCACGGATCGTCCATGTCGGTGACGCGGGCGCGGGCCAGACGACCAAGATGTGCAACCAGATCGCGATCGCCGGGGTGATCCAGGGCGTGTCCGAATCGATCCGCTTCGCGCAGAATGCCGGGCTCGACCTCGACAAGGTGTTCGAGGCGATTTCGGGCGGCGCGGCGCAGAGCTGGCAGATGGTCAATCGCTGGCCGACGATGGCGAAGGAAGATTTCGACTTCGGCTTTGCGGTCGACTGGATGCGCAAGGATCTGGGGCTCGCGCTCGACGAGGCGCGGCGCAACGGTGCCGTTCTGCCGGTCGCGGCGCTGGTCGATCAATTCTATGCCGATGTGCAGGCCATGGGCGGCGCGCGGCAGGATACGAGTGCGTTGGTGCGGAGATTGCCGAAGTGAAGCCTGTCCTGTTCGCAAGTGCCGCCCTGTCGCTGTTCGCCACCCCGGCGCTGGCCGACGGGATCGTCGACAACGTCAACGGCCTGACCATCACCGAGGGCGGCAAGATCGTCCGGTTCAAGGCGATCCTGGTCGACAAGGACGGCCGCGTGACCCGGCTGGTGCCGCCGGGGGAGGAGCCCCCCAAGCTCAGCCGCAAGGAATTGAAGAAGAACGCGGGCAAGCCGCTCTATGACTGGCGCACCGACATGGGCGGCAAGACCGTGCTGCCCGGCTTCGTCGATGCGCATGGCCATGTGATCGAGCTCGGCTTCGGCGCGCTGTCGCTCGATCTGTCGGCAGCGACCTCGCTCGACGACGCAAAGTCGCGGATCGCCGCCTATGTCGCGGCCAATCCCGATCGCAAATGGGTGCTCGGCCGCGGCTGGAACCAGGAAGCCTGGGGGCTCGGGCGGTTCCCGACCGCCGCGGATCTCGACTCGGTGTCGGGCGGCCATCCGATCTGGCTGTCGCGCGCGGACGGCCATGCCGGCTGGGCGAACAGCGTCGCGATGCGCGAGGCGGGGGTCACCGGTGCCACGGTCGCCCCGACCGGCGGGCGCATCGAAAAAAGCGGCGGCGCGCCGTCGGGCGTGTTCGTCGATGCCGCGCAATCTCTGGTCGAGAAGGTCGTGCCGCAGCCTTTGCCCAAGGAGCGCGATGCGGCCTTCCTGACCGCCCAGCGGATCCTGCTCGGGTACGGCGTCACCGCGGTCGCCGACATGGGCACCACGCTCGACGACTGGCTGACCTATCGCCGGATGGCGGATATCGGCGGGTTGCGCGTCCGGATCATGAGCTATGCGCTCGGCGTCGAGACCGCGGGGCGGATCGGCGGCAAGGGGCCGACGCCGTGGCTGTATGACGACCATCTGCGGATGGGCGGGGTGAAGCTCTATGCCGATGGCGCGCTCGGCTCGCGCGGCGCGTGGCTGCTGAAGCCTTATGCCGATGCGCCGGGGCAGACCGGGCTGGGCTTCCTGACCGATGCGCAGCTGCAGAACCAGATGAGCCGCGCGGCGATGGACGGGTTCCAGGTCGCGGTGCATGCGATCGGCGATCGCGCGGACCAGCAGGTGCTCGACGCGATCCAGGTCGAGAGTGAGACCTACAAGGGCGACCGGCGCTGGCGTGTCGAGCATGCGCAGATCGTCGATCCTGCCGACCTGCCGCGCTTCGGCAAGTTCGGCACGATCGCGTCGATGCAGCCCACCCACCAGACCAGCGACCGGACGATGGCGGAAGCGCGGCTCGGACCGGGGCGGCTGACCGGCGCCTATGCCTGGAAGTCGATGCTGGCGAACGGATCGAAGCTCGCCTTTGGTACAGATTTCCCGGTCGAGAAGCCCGATCCGTTCGCCACCTGGGCCGCGGCGTTCACCCGGCAGGATGCGAATGGTCAGCCGCAGGGCGGGTGGCAGCCGCAGGAGCTCATCTCGCGCGAACAGGCGTGGTGGGCGATGACGGGCGCCGCCGCCTATGCGGGGTTTGCGGAAACCAAGTTCGGCGCGCTCGCCGCCGGACAGCGCGCAGACTTCATCGTCGTCGACCGCGACCCGATGATCGCTTCACCGACCGAACTGCGCGCGATCAAGGTTGCCGAGACCTGGGTCGGCGGCGAGAAGGTCTGGGTTCGGAAATAGCCGGCCGGTAGCCTCAAAGGTCGCCGTTGGCGTCCTTCGATGCGCGCGCGTTGATCCGCGCCCAGACCGCCTTGTGTTCGGCCTTCGCGTAGAGCGCAGCCCGCTGGCGGGGCGGTGCCGCTGCGAGAGTGGTCGGCAGGTCGGGGAAGGTCGCCAGGACGAGCCGCAACCGGGCCTCGCGCTCGCGTTGCATCGTCGGCGTGATCGACGGGGGCGAAATGTTCGTGCGCGGTGTCCAGCCGGGATTTCCGGGAAACGGCGCGCTGGTACCTATCAAGCCGCTAGGGCCAGGAACGCCGAGTTGCGCAGAAGCGGCCGCAGAACAGGCAATCAGTCCGACAGCGAGCAGGATAGTCTTCATGGAACACCTCCGATGAAGACTAAACTGACACCATCAGGCAAGGTTGCAAGCCTAAACCTGTGGAGTGAAGCGGCGCGACCTTGGCCTTTGGGTCGCGCAGCCGAGCAGATCAGGCGACTTGCGCTTCGACCATCTCGTCGGGTTCGCGCAGGACATAGCCGCGGCCCCAGACGGTCTCGATGTAATTCTCGCCGTCGCACGCCAGGCTGAGCTTCTTGCGCAGCTTGCAGATGAAGACGTCGATGATCTTGAGTTCAGGCTCGTCCATCCCGCCATAGAGGTGGTTGAGGAACATTTCCTTGGTCAGCGTGGTGCCCTTGCGCAGCGAGAGCAGCTCGAGCATCGCATATTCCTTGCCCGTCAGGTGAACGCGGCTGCCATCGACTTCGACCGTCTTGGCATCGAGGTTCACGGCGAGCTTTCCGGTGCGGATGACCGACTGCGAATGGCCCTTCGAACGGCGCACGACGGCATGGATCCGCGCGACGAGCTCCTCGCGGTGGAACGGCTTGGTGACGTAATCGTCCGCGCCGAACCCGAAGCTGCGAACCTTGGAGTCCATTTCGTTGACGCCCGACAGGATCAACACCGGCGTCGCAACACGCGCGACACGAAGACGCTTCAGGACATCATAGCCATGCATGTCGGGCAAGTTCAGATCGAGCAGGATGATGTCGTAATCATACAGCTTGCCAAGATCGAGGCCCTCTTCGCCCAGATCGGTGATGTACACGTTGAAGCCCTCGGTCGTGAGCATAAGCTCAATGGCCTTGGCGGTGGTAGGCTCATCCTCGATCAGCAGCACGCGCATGGGTTGTCCCCCGTTTAGCGAAAACGCCAGCCCCTGCTAAGCGATCCGCCGTTGATTCATTAACCAAAGAACATCTGAAAGCAAAAGGTTAATTCCGTCTTAAATGAGAGCGTTATACGAACTCTTGGTACGGAACCGACCAAAACTCCGTGTCGAGACCCCGGCAACCGAGTCGCGGCGCGGGCTTATGTCTTTGCCGGGTCGAGCGTGTGCCAGGCGAACCCGTCGCGCGCGAGCAGTTCGTCTGCCGCCGCCGGTCCGGTCGTACCCGCGGCGTAAGTGTCGGGTGCGCCTTCGCTTGCCCATGCGTCGAGAAACGGCTGGACCGCGGCCCATCCCGCCTCGATCGCGTCGGCGCGCTGGAACAGCGTCTGGTCGCCCGCGAACAGATCGTGGATCAGCGACTCATACCCGGTCATCGCGCCGATATCGAACGAGTCGGCGTAGCGGAAATCGAGCGCGATCGGCGCAGTGTCGACCTCGAGCCCGGGGCGCTTGATATTGATATCCATGCTGAGCCCCTCGTCGGGCTGGATCTGGATGATCAGGCGGTTGGGCGGCAGCTTCTCGGCGGCGGTCGCGTGAAACTGGGCGAACGGCACGGGCTTGAAGGTGATCACAACCTCGGTATCGCGAATCTCCATCGCCTTGCCGGTGCGAAGGTAGAAGGGCACGCCCGCCCAGCGCCACGTGTCGACCATCAGCTTCAATGCGACATAGGTCTCGGTGGTGCTGTCGGGGGCAATGTCGGGTGACGCGGTGAAGGCGGGGACGGAGCGCTCGCCGATCGTCCCCGCACCATAGGCGCCGCGGACGCCGTTGCGGCGCGCCTTGGCGGGCGAATAAGCCCGAACGGCTTTCAGCACCTTGCCCTTTTCGTTGCGGATGGCCTCCGCGTCGAAACTCGCAGGGGGCTCCATCGCGACCATCGCCAGCAACTGGAACAGATGGTTCGGGACCATGTCGCGCAATGCGCCCGTCGCGTCGTAGAACGCACCGCGCGTGCCGACGTCGACGGTCTCGGCGGCGGTGATCTGGACATGCGCGATGCAGTCGGCATTCCAGACCCGTTCGATCATCATGTTCGCAAAGCGCGCGGTCATGATGTTCTGGACTGTTTCCTTGCCGAGGAAATGGTCGATCCGGTAGATCTGCGTCTCGTCAACGTGCGACAGGATGCGCGCGTTCAGCGCCTGCGCGGAAGCGAGGTCGTGGCCGAACGGCTTCTCGATCGCGATCCGGCGAAACGCGGTTTTGCTTTCATGCGTCAGCCCGTTGGCCGCGAGCCGATCGACGATGTCGCCGAAGAATCTCGCGGGCACGGCGAGATAGAAGGCGGCGTTGCCCGATAGCCGGTCGCTCAGCCGTGCATAGACTTCGTCCTGCGTAAAATCGCCCTGCATATACTGGACGCGCGCCTTCAACCGGTCCCAGGCGGCTTCCTGCTCGGGCGAAGCATGCGCCGTGGGAGCGCTGGCGCGAAAGGTGGCGAGCGCGGTGCGCAGCGTGTCGTCGTCGCCGGGTTCGATGCCGATCCCGAGAACCGAGAAATCGTCACCGATCATGCCCAGCCGGGTCATGTTGGTCAGCGCCGGCATCAGCAACCGGCGGGTCAGGTCGCCCATCGCACCGAAGATGACGAGCGTGGTCGGCGGGGCGGGCTGGATCGCGCCGGTCATGCGCGGCGGGTCCGGGGCGCGGTCTGGTAGGGGAGCATCGACATCCTTCCGTGGTGACGCACAGCAATAGCCTGGCGACGGGCATTGTTCCGTAGGGTGTTCCGTCAGGGTCCCGCCGGCGCGCGGTTCAGCCGGGGTCGCGAAGCCGCGCGCCGAGGAACGCGATGAGCGCCTCGACCCGGGCCGGGCGGAGTGGGCTGGGCGGGGTCAGCAGGTGGAGGCCGATCGGTGCGGGCGCCCAGTCGTCGAGCAGCGTCACCAGCGCTCCGGACGCGAGCTGCGCCTCGATGATGAAGTGCGGCAGCCGCGCGATGCCGAGACCGGCGACGAGCGCCGGGACGACCGCCTCGCCGCTATTGGCGGTGAGCTGACCCTGCAGCCGCACCGAGACGTCGCTTTCGCCGGGGCGCTGAAACCGCCAGGGACCGACAACGTTCGAATAGCCGATCAGGCGGTGCTCGCCGAGCTGCGCGGGATGCGTCGGCGTCCCGTGCGCCGCCAGATAGGCAGGCGCGGCGACGGTGTGCGCCTGGATGCTGCACAGCCGTCGCGCGCGCAGCGAGCTGTCGGGCAGTTCGGCGATCCGCAGCGCCACGTCGAACCCTTCGGCGACGATGTCGACTCGCGCGTCGGACAGATGCAGGTCGATCTCGATGCCGGGATGCGCTGCCAGGAACTCGGCCAGCAGCGGCGCGACATTGGTGATGCCGAAACTCATCGGCGCCGCCAGCCTCACGCGACCCGTCGGCGCGCTTGCGGCATCGTTCGCCGATTCCTCTGCGAGGCGCGCTTCGCCGAGGATCCGCGCGGCGTGCTCGGCAAGCGGCTTACCCGCCTCGGTCAGCGCGAGCCGGCGCGAGGTGCGATGAAACAGCGACTGGCCGAGATGCGCCTCGAGCCGCGTGATCGCCTTCGATACGGTCGCCTTGCTCAGTCCGATCGCGTCGGCGGCGGCGCTGAACGAGCGATGTTCGACGACGCTGGCAAAGATCGCCCAGGCTTCGAGGTCGGGAAGGCGCATCATTCACTCTCCGCAGCGGTCACGTTTGCTAGCAATCGAAACGATCGGTTTCCAGCGTTTCTATTTACGGTGCGATGCCAGTGTCTATCTTGGTGGCAACAAGTGGAGACCTCTCATGACGACCACGACTCTCAACACCGTAGACCGCCGCCCCTTCGAAAGCCTGGGCCATGCCGATCATGGCTGGCTGAATGCGCGGCATCATTTCTCGTTCGCGAGCTATTATGACCCCGCCCGGATGGGCTGGGGCGCGATCCGCGTCTGGAACGACGATCAGATCGCCGCCAATTCAGGCTTCCCGCCGCATCCGCACCAGGACATGGAGATCATCACCTATGTCCGCAGCGGCGCGATCACGCATCAGGACTCGCTCGGCAACAAGGGCCGCACGGAGGCGGGTGACGTCCAGGTGATGAGCGCCGGTTCGGGCGTGCGCCATGCCGAATATAATCTGGAGCCCGAGACGACGACGATCTTCCAGATCTGGATCGAGCCCAGCCGCAAGGGTGGTTCGCCGAGCTGGGGTGCAAAGCCGTTCCCCAAGGACGATCGCTCGGGGCAGTTCGTGACGCTGGCAAGCGGCTTTGCCGATGACGGCGACGCGCTGCCGATTCGGGCGAACGCCCGAGTGCTGGCCGCGACGTTGAAGGCGGGCGACAGCGTCGACTATGCGGTGGGCGAGGGGCGTTACGCCTATCTCGTCCCCGCGACCGGCGCGATCACGATCGACGACGAGACCATCAACACACGCGACGGTGCGGCACTTTCGGGCGGCCGGACGGTGCGGATCACGGCACTCGACGAGGCCGAGATCGTTCTGGTGGACTCCGAGTAATTTTACCGATCATCCTGTGACCATTCCGGCCTGTGCCGGGATGGTCTGCCTTTGAGGAGACTGACATGACCAAGGTTCTGGTTCTCTACTATTCGTCCTACGGCCATATCGAGCAGATGGCGGATGCCGTCGCCGAAGGCGCGCGCGCGGGCGGCGCGGAAGTGGACATCCGCCGGGTCACCGAGACCGCACCGCAGTCGGTCGTCGAGTCGGCGCATTTCAAGACCGACAGCGCGCATGCCGAGATCGAGGGCCCCGATGCACTGAAGGACTATGACGCGATCATCGTCGGTGCACCGACCCGGTTCGGGCGGATGCCCGCGCAGATGGCGTCCTTCTGGGATACGACCGGTGGCCTGTGGTTCTCCGGCGCGCTGGTCGGCAAGGTCGGCGGCGCCTTCACCTCGACCGCGAGCCAGCATGGCGGGCAGGAGACGACGTTGTTCTCGATCCTGACCAACCTGCTCCATCACGGCATGACGATCGTCGGCCTGGACTATGGCTTCCAGGGGCAGATGGGCGTCGACGCGGTCAAGGGCGGCTCGCCCTACGGCGCGACGACGATCTCGGATGGCGACGGCAGCCGGATGCCGAGCAGCGTCGAACTCGACGGTGCGCGCTACCAGGGCAAGCGGATCGCCGAGACGGCCGCGAAGCTGAAGTAAGCGCGAGCGATCCCCCCGGGCGACCGGGGGGATCAGCGCTTGCGGCGTTTGCCCTTTTCGGACGGAAGCGCCGGGACGGGCGAGACCGGAACCACGGGCGCGACGACGGGCGGGGGCGCGGGGGGCAGGATCGCCGGGTCGGCGGGATAGAGCCGCCGCGCCCTGGCGAACACGAACCGGGCCTTTGCCGCGCCGGGTGCAGCGGCGGTCACGCCGACCCAGCGCCAGTGCCAGGGCTCCCATTTGACGTTCTGCTTGTTGCCGCCGGGGAAGGATTGTTCGAATCCGAACCGCGTCGCGTTCGCGCGCAGCCAGCGCGCGGCGGGTGTCGCCGCCATGCACGCCTCGGCATCGCGACAGCCATTGGCAGGACGGATGGCGAAGTCGACGACATAGCCGGTCGAATGTTCGCTATAGCCCGGCGGCGCGACCGAGATCGCGCGTTCGGCCGCCGATGTTTCCGACTCGCGGCAGAACACGCTGCGCTGCTGCGCGATCGAACGCTGGCACGACAGGCCGCGCAATTCGCCCATCACCGCCGGGTCCGCTTTGGCTGCGGCGAGCAGGCGGAGCAGGTCGGGCAGCATGTCGCGGCGGACCACGCAGGTCTGGCGCACGCCGAAGTCGGACGGGGCGGCGACCAGCTCGGACGGGGCGGCGTCGCCGTAAGGCAGATGCCCGAACGCGCGACCATCGGCGGCGATCGCCGCGCTCTGTCCGGCGCAGAGTTGCGCATTGGCGGCGGCCGGGATCAGCAGCAATGAAAGAACTAGGGGGCTACGCAACATCGTGCGGGCTCTGGCATGCGGGCGCAGATGCTGGCAAGGGCGGCACATGCATGGTGAACGCGTACTTTTCCTCGACGGCGAGGCCCTGATCATCGACAAGCCCGCTGGGCTGCCGGTCGATCCTCCTCGTGACGGCTCGCTGAGCCTCGAGAATCATCTCGAAAGTCTCAAATTCGGATTCCAGCGCTGGCCGATGCCGGTGCACCGTCTCGATCGCGACACGAGCGGCTGCCTCCTGCTGTCGCGCAATCCCAAGGCGCATGCGCGGTTGCAGCAGGCGTTCGAGCAGGGCCTGGTCTCGAAGCGCTATCTCGCGGTGCTCGACGGTGTTCCTGCCGAGGAAACCGGAACGATCGACATGCCGCTCGGCAAGATCAGCAGCGCCGAAGAGGGCTGGCGGATGGTCGAGGACGCCAAGGGCAAGGCGGCGCGGACCGGCTGGCGCGTGCTCGCGACGCGCGACGGACGCTCGCTGGTCGAATTCATCCCCCAGACCGGGCGGACGCACCAGATCCGCGTCCATGCCGCGCTGGGCCTCGGCGCAGCGGTTGTCGGGGATCCGGTCTATGGGCAGAAGGATCGCCTAGGGATGATGCTCCACGCGCAGCGGCTGGTCGTGCCGCGGCAGGGCAAGGCCGATGTCGTCGGTATCGCGCCGCTGCCCGAACGGTTCGCGACCGCGGGCTTCGGCGAGGAACCGGGCGTCGAGGCGACGCCGTCCCCGCAGGACGCGTCCGTGCCGGATCCGCGTCCCGAACCCGATAATGGCTGACGTGATCGACGCCTCCCTGCTTGAGGGGGCGATCGAGGAGAAGTTCCTCGCGGCATCCGGGCCGGGCGGGCAGAACGTCAACAAGGTGGCGACCGCGTGCCAGTTGCGAGTCGACATATTCGCGCTGGGCCTGCACCCCGAAACCTATCGCCGGCTGAGGCTGGTCGCGGGCAGCCGGATGACCGCGGCGGGGGTGCTGGTCATCACCGCGCGCCGGTTTCGCACGCAGGAGGCCAATCGCGCCGATGCGCGCGACCGCGTGCTCGAACTGATCGCGCAGGCGCAGCACCGCGACGCGCACCGGGTCAAGACCAAGCCGTCCAGGGCCGCCAAGGCACGGCGGGTGGATACGAAGAAGGTCCGCAGTTCGGTCAAGGCCGGACGCGGGCGGGTTCGCGAAGACTAACTGCAGACACGAGGCGATGATGTACCAGTTCGATATTTCCGGCGGTTCGAAGGCGGAGCTGTACCGCGACCTGCTCGCGGCGCTCGACGCGCTGACCGTGGACGAGCGCGATCCGATCGCGAACATGGCAAATGCGGCCGCGCTGGTCTGGGAATATCTGCCCGATCTCAACTGGGCGGGCTTCTACCGTGCGGTCGAGGGCGAGCTTGTCCTGGGGCCGTTCCAGGGCAAGGTCGCCTGTATCCGGATCGCGATGGGCAAGGGCGTGTGCGGCACCGCGGCGGCAGAGCGGACGACCCTGCTGGTCGAGGACGTCCATGCGTTTCCCGGACATATCGCCTGCGACGCGGCGAGCCGGTCCGAACTCGTCGTGCCGGTCGTCAGCGACGGGCGGTTGATCGGCGTGCTCGATCTCGACAGCCCCGAGCCTGCACGGTTCGATGCCGAGGATGCAGCCGGGTGCGAAGCGCTGGTCGCGTTGCTGGCGTCGCGGATCGGCTGACGCCCGGACCTGACGCCTGCTCCGAATCGGGACCGGGTTGCGGCTGGCCGTGCCAGGGCGGCTTTGGTACGCACTGCGTCAGCATAGGACGCGGCCCTGAAGCGTACGGTGCGTCAGGGGAGAAGATGTCATGCGCATGAAGGTGATCGTCGGTCTCGCACTGATCATGGCGGTGGCGGGCACGACGGCCGAGGCGCAGCGGCGTCCGGACGGGGCATCGCGGCCCGGTGCGACCTATCCCGTTCCGACTCGCAGCGCGGTCAGCGTAAGCCCGGAGCCCGCCGCGTCCAGCAACGCGCGCCGGGGCAGCAGCGTCGATGGTGGCTGGTCGGCCGAGGCGAACGCGCCGGGCGGCCGGAGCGGCTATCGTCGGCCGTACCGGGGCTGGGCGCTGCCGGCCTATTGGATCGCGCCACGGTTCGGGATCTTCGACTGGCGCGCCTATGGGCTCGTGCCGCCGCCGCCGGGCTATCGCTGGACGCGCTATTTCGACGACGCGGTGCTGATCGATGCGCGGGGATCGATCTTCGATACGCGTGCCGGGTTCGAATGGGACGGGGTCAATGGAGGCGATGCCGCCCCGCGCTATGACGTGCAAAGCTTTGACGGGCGGGCGGACGACCGGGTCTATGCCCGCCGCCAGCCGCGGCCGGTAACGCGGCGGACCTATGTGACGACCCGCGTCGAAGCGGCGCCGGACTTTGCGGGGGCCGCCTATCGCGACCAGCCATTGCCCCCCGTCCAGCAGCGTGGCGGGACATGGGTGTCGCCCGACGGGATGACCACCGTGACGACCACCGGCGGCGGCTATCACGGCAGCGACGCCTATGCCGGCGACGGGACGACGACGGTCACCGTTCAGTCGGTGCCGGTCACGACGACCACGACGACGACCGAATATATCACCGAACCCGTGACCTATCGGCGGACGACCCCGCGTCGCGGATCGAGCCGGACGCGCGGCCGGACGCGGGGCGGCACCCTGGGGTCGGCGAGATAGCGCTCAGCGGCGGCGTTCGCGGCCTGCGAAGCTGACGACGCTCTCGCTGCCATCCGCGCCGAGTGCGGACACGCCGACGAAATGGTCGTCGACCGGAGTCTGGGCGAGCAGTGTCTCGGTGCCGGTCACGTCGCGCACGTCCTTCCAGTCCTGCGTGTCGTTGCGCCGCCAGCGGACGCGGTAGCCTGCCGCGCCCGGAACCGCAGCCCATTTGACCTGGGTGTCGCGCGACAGGGCACCCGCGATCGACACGTCGCCCGGTGCCGCGGGCGCGGCGGCGAGGCGGGCGAGCGTGGCGATGTTGATCGCGGTCACCTTGGCCAGATAGGGGAAGTCCATCCCGGCGATCGTGTCGCCATAGTCGACCCCGTTTTCGGTGCGCAGGTCCTGGTGCTGGCGATCCCAGTTCTCCGCCGCGACCGAGAAGCGGACGGCGGGATAGCCGAGCTTCAGAAAGGGTTCGTGATCGCCGCCGCGGCCGAACCGGTCGGGGCGACGGTCGAGCATCACGTCGAGCCCGCCGCGAATCGTGCCCGCGACGCCGTCGATCGTCTTGGCGAGCGCGCGGCTGGGGCCATCGTCCTCGCCACCCTCCGCGCGACGACCGATCTGCGCGGCAAGGTCTTCGGATGCGCGAATGCCCTCGGAAAAGACGCGGACGCTCGACGCCATGCGGACGCCGCCCTGGCCGATCGTGTTGCCGACAATGTCGTTGTTGAGCATCGCGGTGACGGTCCAGCCGCGCGCCTTGGCGGTGTCGGCGAGCAGCTCGGCGCCCCACAGCCCCTGTTCCTCACCCGAGAAGACCGCATAGACGATGGTCGCGTCGAACTGCCGCTTTGACAGCGCGCGGGCGGCTTCGAGCACCAGCGCGACGCCCGACGCATTGTCGTTCGCGCCCGGCGCGTCGCTTGTCACGTTCATGACGTCGGTCACACGGCTGTCGATATGCGCGCCGACGATCACGACGCGATTCGGGTCGCGCCCCTTCTGGATGCCCAGCACGTCCTCGACATAGACGCCGGTCGGCGCGCGCGGCCCCGACACGGTGCGGCCGATCCGCTCAACCGTGACGCAGCCGCCACAGGCGCGGCCGATCTCGGTGAAGCGCGCCGCGGCCCAGCTGCGTGCGGCCCCGATGCCGCGCTTCGGATCGGTGGTCGATGCGGTGTGGCGCGTGCCGAACCCGACCATCGCGGTCACATCGGCCTTGAGGCGGGTGGCGGAGGGCGCGGGAAGCGCGGCGGCGGCTGCGGCGAGCAGCGGAAGGGCGAGGATCGGCATCGGCGTCACCGTGACGGCTTCGGCCGGGGAGCTCAAGCGGGGAGTGTTGGATTCGCTCGGTTAGCGCTTCGCTTTCGTCATCCCCCGCCTCCGTCATCCCGTACGGCCGTCATCCTGACGAAAGTCAGGACCCAGGGTTCCGAGCGTGCCGCCTGTGGCTCTGGATCCTGACTTTCGTCAGGATGACGGGGGGCGGCAAGACGGCCGCCGTCAGCTCAGCCGGTCGATCGCCTCGCTGGTCAGCGACCCCGGGATGATCATGACCGGCACGGGCAGTGCGCCCGCATCGGTGCCCGAGAAATGCGCGATCAGCGCACCCGGCGCACCGCTTGCCGCGGCGCCGAGCACCAGCGCGGCGATATTGGGGTTGGCGGCGATCATCTCGCGGATGATCTTGGGGCTTTCGCCCTCGCGCACGGTGATCGACGGGCGCAGATCCGATTCCTCGATCAGCGTGCCCGCTGCGGCGGCGACGAGGCCCTCGGCGTGCAGCCGTGCCTCTTCCTCGATCGTCGCCTGGACGCCGCCGAACGCGATGAATTCCTGCGGCGGAATCAGCGTGAGGATCTCGACGCCGCCGCCGGTCTTCACCGCGCGCCGCGCCGCAAAGCGCAACGCGATACCCGCCTCGGGCGACTCGTCGATGACCACCAGATAGACACGCATCATATTCCCCTGTTTATCGGGCTTAGGTGCCGTGCAGATGCGGTTCGCGCAAGGGGAAGGCGGCTTCGCGGGGTTGACCCGGACGGGCGGGGGCGCGAGTAGGCATGCCGTTACGTAACGCCCTGGGGACCTCCATGTCGATCGAGATCAAAATGCCTGCCCTGTCGCCGACCATGGAGGAGGGCACCCTCGCCAAATGGCTGGTGAAGGAAGGCGATACGGTGAAGTCCGGTGACATCATGGCCGAGATCGAGACCGACAAGGCGACGATGGAATTCGAAGCGGTCGACGAAGGCGTGATCGCCAAGATCCTAGTGGCCGAGGCGACCGACAATGTGAAGGTCGGCACCGTCATCGCGATCCTGGCCGAGGAAGGCGAGGATGCGTCCTCGGTGTCGGCGCCGACCAAGAGCGAGACGCCCGTCCCTGCGGCCAAGGAATCGGAGGCCAAGCCCGATCCCAAGGATCCCAACGACACCGGCAGCGAGGCCAAGCCCGTCGCCCGGACCGAGACGTCAGCCGAGGATCATGGTCGTCCCGCCGATGCGGGCGCCGCGTCCGCGTCCACGCCCGAATCGAAGCCCGCCAGCGGTGACCGTGTGAAGGCGAGCCCGCTCGCCCGCCGCCTCGCCGCCGACAAGGGGATCGACCTTGGTTCGGTGTCGGGTTCGGGGCCTAAGGGTCGCATCGTTAAGGCCGATGTCGACAGCGCGAAGCCCGGGGCAGCACCTGCCGCCGCGCCCGAAGCCGCTGCACCGGCCGCCGCCGCTGCCGCGCCAGCACCCGCCGCCAAGCCTGCGGTCGTGCCGGATATCCCGCACGAGTCGACCAAGCTCAGCAACGTGCGCAAGACCATCGCGCGCCGCCTGACCGAATCGAAGCAGACCGTTCCGCACATCTACCTGACCGTGGACGTGCGTCTTGACGCGCTGCTCAAGCTGCGCGGCGAGCTGAACAAGAGCCTCGAAGCGCGCGGCGTGAAGCTGTCGGTCAACGATCTGCTGATCAAGGCGCAGGCCGTCGCGCTGATGCAGGTCCCGACCTGCAACGTGATGTTCACGCCCGACCAACTGATCAGCTTCCAGCGCGCCGACATCTCGGTCGCGGTGAGCACGCCGTCGGGTCTGATCACGCCGATCATCGTCGGCGCAGACACCGCCTCGCTGTCGTCGATCTCGACTCAGATGAAGGACCTCGCCGCCCGCGCCCGCGACGGCAAGCTGAAGCCCGAGGAATATCAGGGCGGCACCGCCTCGATCAGCAACATGGGCATGTTCGGCATCACGCAGTTCGATGCAGTTATCAACCCGCCCCAGGCTATGATCCTCGCGATCGGTGCGGGCGAGAAGCGTCCCTATGTGATCGGCAACGAGCTCACCGTGGCGACCGTTATGTCGGCGACCGGCAGCTTCGACCACCGCGCGATCGACGGCGCGGACGGCGCGCAGTTCATGAAGGCGTTCAAGCAGCTTGTCGAAAACCCGCTGGGCATGCTGGCGTAAGACCGTGACCGCTGTGGCCCCTCTCCCGTTCGCCCTGAGCGAAGTCGAAGGGCATGAGTCCCATGTGCCTCGACTTCGCTCGGCACGAACGGGGTCGGGCCGGGTCGCGCCATGACCAGGACGCTCATCGAGATCCTGCACATCCTCGTCGGGCTCGGCGTCGCGGTCGCGATCACCTGGGCGGCGGCCTGGTCCTATCCGCTCGGGCAGGACGTGATCTGGTGGTGCGGGGCGGCTGCGATGGTCGTGACCGTGATCATGGGAATCGGGCCGCTGCGGCAGGCCCGCATCCTCGACCGACAGACCAGCAGGAGCCACGCGTGACCGACCTGCCCCCCGACAAGGCGCCGACGATCCGCGTCACCGCGATGCCTGCGGACGCCAACCCTTACGGCGACATCTTCGGCGGATGGCTGATGGGGCAGATGGATCTGGCCGCCGGTTCGGTCGCCTCGCGCCGCAGCGGCGGGCGTGCGGTGACCATTGCGGCGGACGCCATGAAATTCCACATGCCCGTCGTCGTCGGCGACGAGGTGTCGGTCTATGCCGAGCTGATCGCGGTCGGCCGCACGTCGATGACGATCGAGGTCGAGGCATGGCGCCGCGCGCGGCACAGCAACGATAGCTGCAAGGTGACACAGGCGCGCTTCATCTTCGTCGCGGTCGGCGACGACCGCAAACCGCGGCCCGTGCCGCCCGCTTCCAACTGATTCACTTGAAGGACTCTCCACGTGGCTGACACCTATGATCTGGTCATCCTTGGTTCGGGCCCCGGCGGCTATGTCGCGGCAATCCGCGCGAGCCAGCTCGGCCTCAAGGTCGCGATCGTCGAGCGCGAGCGCCTGGGCGGCATCTGCCTCAACTGGGGCTGCATCCCGACCAAGGCGCTGCTGCGCACGTCGGAAATCTATCACTACATGCAGAATGCCGAGAGCTATGGCCTGAAGGCGGACAATGTCGGGTTCGACCTCGCCAAGGTCGTCGACCGCAGCCGCAAGGTCGCGGGCCAGCTGAATGCGGGCGTGAAGGGCCTGATGAAGAAGAACAAGGTGACCGTCGTCGAAGGCGTCGGCACCGTGACCGCAAAAGGCAAGCTCAGCGTCAAGCAGGGCGACAAGACCGTCGAGCTCGAGGCCAAGAACATCATTGTCGCGACCGGCGCCCGTGCGCGCGACCTGCCGTTCGCGAAGGCCGACGGGAAGACGATCTGGACCTATCGCCACGCGATGGTGCCAACCGAGATGCCAACCAAGCTGCTGGTCATCGGATCGGGCGCGATTGGTGTCGAGTTCGCCAGCTTCTACAACGACATGGGCGCCGACGTGACGATCGTCGAGATGCTCCCGCGGATCCTGCCGGTCGAGGACGAGGAAGTCTCCGCGTTCATGAACAAGGCGCTGACCAAGCAGGGGATAAAGCTCCTGACCGGCACCGGCCTCGAAGGCCTCGCGCCATCGGGCGGCGGCGTCACCGCGAAGATCAAACACAAGGACGGCAAGGTCGTCGAGGAGACGTTCAGCCACGCGATCGTCGCGATCGGCATCGTCCCCAACACCGAGAATATCGGGCTGGAAGCGCTCGGCGTCGAGACCGACCGCGGGCACATCAAGACCGACGGCTATGGCCGCACCAATGTCGACGGCATCTGGGCGATCGGCGACGTCACCGGCGCGCCGTGGCTCGCGCACAAGGCCAGCCATGAGGGCATCATCGCGGTCGAGAAGATCGCGGGCGGGTCGCCGCACCAGATGGACAAGGCCAACATCCCAGGCTGCACCTATTCGCGCCCGCAGGTCGCGAGCGTCGGCATGACCGAGGCGAAGGCCAAGGAAGCCGGGTACGAGCTGAAGGTCGGCAAATTCCCGTTCATCGGCAACGGCAAGGCGATCGCGCTCGGCGAGGCCGAGGGCTTCGTGAAGACGGTGTTCGACGCGAAGACCGGCGAGTTGCTCGGCGCGCACATGGTCGGCGCGGAAGTCACAGAACTGATCCAGGGCTATGTCGTCGCACGCCAGCTTGAGACGACCGAAGCCGAGCTGATGGAGACGGTGTTCGCGCATCCGACGCTCAGCGAGATGATGCACGAGAGCGTGCTGGGCGCCTACGGCCGCTCGATCCACTATTGAGCCCGACCGCGTGACGTCACCCCGCTTCGGCGCGGCGGGTGACGGCACCGTTTACGATGCGGCGCGCGATCAGACCGATCGCGCGCCGTTTTGCCGTCGCCAACGCGGCGATGAGCGTCCCGACCAAAATGGACCAATGAATCGACTTGCCGTTTATCGATAGGCCCCATATCGTTTTGCAATATGCAGGCGGGGGCGGCGATGAGCAGGGATCGGGTTCTTTGGGGGGCGACGGGGCTGCTTCGGCTGATGCTCGTCCTCAATATCGTCTGCGCCGCGGTGTTCGCGCTGGCGTTGCTGCTGTCCTGGCCGATGCAGGACATGCTGGGCGCGCGGCTGGCGCGTAAATACGGCGCGATGCTCGATCTGGACCAGGCGGTGCTGGCGATCCGCATGATGCTGTTCGTCGGCATTGCCGGCGGCGTCGCGCTGCATCCGATCTTCTCGAACCTGCTCCGCATCGTCGCGACCGTCGAGGCGGGGGATCCGTTCGTCGACGACAATGCCACGCGGCTCGCGCGGATCGGCTGGGCGCTGCTGGCGCTGCAATGCCTCGATCTCGCCTTTGGCGGCGTGGTCCGCTGGATTTCGCTGCTCAAGCTCGACGTGACCGGATGGACGCCGTCGCTGGGCGGGTGGATCGCGGTCGTGATGATCTTCGTGCTCGCGCGCGTCTTCCGGATCGGCGCGCGGATGCGCGACGACCTGGCGATGACGGTCTGATGCCGGTCGCGGTCAGCCTGGACGCCATGCTGCATGCGCGGCGGATGACGCTGACCGAGCTGTCGGAGGCGGTCGGCATCACGCTCGCCAATCTGTCGATCCTGAAGACGGGCAAGGCCAAGGCGATCCGCTTCACGACGCTGGAGGCGATCTGCCGCGTGCTCGACTGCCAGCCGGGCGACCTGCTGCGGGTCGTCGACGAGGATGAACGGGGCGAAGACGGAATTTAAACGGGGGGATGGTCCGATGGACGCACTGGTTCTGGACGGGGTGACGAAACGGTTCGGCGAGAGGACCGCGGTCGATGCGCTGAGTTTTGCGGTACGGCCGGGGGAGATCTTCGGCTTTCTCGGCGGGAATGGCGCGGGCAAGACGACGTCGCTGCGCATGGTGCTCGACATCGTGCGGCCGACGGCGGGACGGATCTCGGTACTCGGCTGTCCGCCCGGCCGCGAGAATGCCGCCGATCTGGGGTTCATGCCCGAGGAGCGCGGACTGTACCGCGGGATGACCGCGATCGACACTGTCACCTATTTCGGGCGACTGAAGGGCATGTCGGCGGCCGCGGCGCGCGCGAAGGGCCATGCGCTGCTCGACCGGTTCGGCCTTGCGGCATCGGCCAAGATGCAGATCGACAAGCTGTCCAAGGGCATGGCGCAGAAGGTCCAGCTGGCCGCGACGCTGGTCAACGGTCCGAAGTTGCTGCTGCTCGACGAACCCTTTTCGGGCCTCGACCCGGTGAACCAAGGGCTGCTCGAACAAGAGATCCTGGAGGCCGCACGGGGCGGGGCGACCGTGGTGTTCTCGACGCATGTGATGCAGCATGCCGAGCGGCTGTGCGACCGGCTGTTGCTGCTTTCGCAAGGGCGCAAGGTGTTCGAAGGCACGCAGGCGGAGGCGCGCGGGCGGTTGCCGGCACGGCTGACGATCGTCGCGCGCGATACGCCGATGCGGTGTCCCGGTGTCGAGCGCGCGGAGCCCGGCGCGGCCGACGCGCAGGGCTGGCGCGACTATGACGTGACGCTGGCCGAGGGGATCGATCCTGCCGACGTGCTGCAATGCCTGACCGAGCAAGGCGTGACGCTGCGGCGGTTCGACCAGCACCGCGTCAGCCTGCACGACGTCTTTCTCCATCTTGTCGGCACCCCTCCAGCCGGGCCTGCCGACCCGGCTATGGCGGAGCATGCAGCATGACCCACAATATCCTGCTCGTCGCGATGCGCGAGTTCCGACAGATCACGGGCATGCGCAGCTTCTGGCTGACGCTGCTGATCCTGCCGCTGGCGCTGGCGGTCGGGCCGATCGCGAGCCGCCTGACCCAGTCCGAAAAGACCCAGCGCGTCATGCTGATCGATGCCGATGGCCGTGCCGCGGCGGCGATCCGCGCGCGGCTCGATACCGATCACCAGCGGCGGGTCCTGACCGCACTGTCGCGCTACGCACAGCGCTACGGGCTCGACCGCGCCGATCCGGGCGCGCTGTGGGCGCAGCATGACCGGCTGTTCGGCGATGCCGACGTCGCGACGTTCGCCAAGGCCGGCGGCCTGCCTGCCGCGCTGGCGGCGATGCGGCCGACGACGACCTCGGAAACGCCGAAGTTCGACGCGCCCGACGCCGATTTCGTGGTCCTGCCGACGCCGACCGTCATCGCGCGCGCGGCGCCCGGCGCGCTCGATGCGCAGCTCAAGCCGCTGCTCCAGCCGGGCGAATTCGGCGACAAGACGGCCAAGCCGCTCGACTATGTAGTCTATATCCCACGCGGCTTCGGCGGGCAGACCGCCGACGTGCGACTGTGGTCGAGCGAGCAGCCCGGCGCGAATTTCGTCCAGCCCTTGCAGACCGTGCTCACGCAAGACCTGCGCACCGCCTATCTCGAGTCGACCGGGCTCGCGCGCGATCAGGCGCGCACCGCAACCAGTCTGGTCCCGGCGATCGCGGTCTCGACTCCGGCGCCTGGGGGCGGGCGCGAACGGATGCTGGTGCGATCGGTGGTGCCGTTGCTCAGCGCCTATATCCTGCTGATGTCGCTGCTGTTGTCGGGCAACTGGATCCTGCAGGGGCTGGTCGAGGAGCGGTCGAACAAGCTGATCGAGACGGTACTCGCCTGCATCAGTCCCGACGAGCTGCTCTATGGCAAGCTCGCGGGGACGGTCGCGGTCGGGCTGACGATGGTCCTGGTCTGGGGGCTGTGCGCGACCGGTGCCGCGGTGGCGACGCAGGGCGCGATCGGCGCGTTCCTGCACGCCGCACTCGCGCCGCTCGCCTCGCCCTGGATCATCCTGGTGATGCTGTATTTCTTCCTCGCAGGCTATCTGATGGTGTCGATGATCCTGCTGGCGATCGGTGCGATGAGCGATTCGATGCGTGATGCGCAGAGCTATCTGACGCCCGTGCTGCTGGTCATCGCGATGCCGTTCACGGTCGTCGCGCAAGGCGTCCTGTCGAACAGCGGCGCAACCGCGATCAAGGTGCTGACCTGGATCCCGATTTACACGCCGTTCACGATGCTCGCGCGGCTCGGCAGCGGGGTTTCGACCATGGAGATCGTCGGCAGCGGCGCGCTGCTGGCGGTGTTCATCGGCATCGAGTTCGTCTTGCTCGCGCGTGTGTTTCGCGCCAGCCTGCTCAATGCGGGGCAGAAGCCCAACCTCGCCGCACTGGCCCGGTTGATGCAGCGTACGCCCGCCTGACGCATGCGTACCGTTCATATCATTTCGGGGATCCAACCCCGGTTTTCTGGAGGAGCTATGATGTCGTTCAATCGTATTTCGCGTCTGTCGCTGGGGGTGGCGCTGCTTGCCCTGTCCGCACCTGGTCTGGCCCAGACGGGCGCGCAGACGGGCGCGCGCTATGGCAGCTTCGGGATCGACCTGACCGCCGCCGACAAGGCGGTGAAGCCGGGTGACGATTTCTGGACGCACGCCAACGGTGCCTGGGACAAGCGTACGGCGATCGCACCGGATCGCACGTCTGCGGGCGGCAGCGTGATCCTGGCGGATCAGGCCGAGCAGCAGGTCCGCGCGATCCTCGACGATGCCGCGCGCGATCCCGCCGCGGTCGGCGCCGGGGCCAAGCAGTTCGGCGATCTCTATGCGAGCTTCATGGACGAGGCCGCGATCGAGCGCGCCGGCGCCGCGCCGCTCAAGCCCTATTTCGCGAAGATCGACGCCGCCACCGACAAGCAGAAGCTCCAGACGCTGTTCTCGACGGTCGGCTATGCGTCGCCGGTCGAGGTCGGGCAGCTGCCCGATCCCGCCGATCCGAAGCGTTATGCGGTGGCCGCGGGGCAGGGGTCGCTCGGCATGGGCGGCCGGGATTATTATCTCGAGCAGGGCGCCAAATACGACACCTTCCGCACGGCGTATCGCGCCTATGTCGAGAAGATGCTGACGCTGTCCGGCGTGGCGGATGCGTCGGCCAGGGCGGACCGGATCGTCGCGCTCGAAACCGCGATGGCCAAGGTCCAGTGGTCGCCGGTCCAGTCGCGCGACCTGCAGGCGATGCTGAAGCCGATGGATGCGGCGGGCCGCAAGGCGCTGGCGCCCGATTTCGACTGGCCGCTGTTGCTGTCGACCGCGGGCTATGCGCAATTCCCGGTCGTCTACATGACCAACTCGACCGCGCTGACCGAGCTCGGCAAGATCTTCGCCGCGACGCCCGTGTCGACGTGGCAGGACTGGATGAAGTTCCGCCTCGCCTCGGCAAGCGCGGGTGCGCTGCCCAAGGCGTTCGATCAGGCGACGTTCGATTTCTACGGCAAGACGCTGGCCGATCAGCCGGAGCAGCGCGCGCGGTGGAAGCGCGGCATCGCACTGGTCAACGGCACGATGGGTGAAGCCGTCGGCGAAGTCTATGTGAAGCGGCATTACCCGCCCGAGAGCGAAGCGAAGATGGGCGAGCTGATCGCCAACCTGCGCGCCGCGTACAAGGAGCGGATCACCGCGAACAGCTGGATGGATGGCGCGACCAAGACCCAGGCGCTGGCCAAGCTCGCCGCGTTCGATCCGCGGATCGGCCATCCGGTCAAATATATCGACTATTCATCGCTCAACGTCGTCCGGGGCGATCCGGTCGGGAATGCGATGCGCGCGGGCGAATTTCAGCATCAGCTCGACCTCTCGCGGCTCGGCAAGCCCGTCGATCGTACGCTGTGGGGCATGACGCCGCAGACGGTGAACGCCTATTACGACCCGCTCAACAACCAGATCACCTTCCCCGCGGCGATCCTGCAGCCACCCTATTTCGATCCCAAGGCGGATGCGGCGGTGAATTACGGCGCGATCGGCGCGATCATCGGGCATGAGATGGGGCATGGTTTCGACGACCAGGGCAGCCAGTTCAGCGCGACGGGCAAGTTCGAGAACTGGTGGACGCCGGCCGCTCGCACCGCCTTCACGCAGCGCACCGCCGCGCTGTCGAAGCAGTTTGATGCCTATGAGCCGATCCCGGGTGTCCGCGTGAAGGGTGCGTTGACGCTGGGCGAGAATATCGGCGATCTGGGCGGCGTCGAGACCGCCTATGCCGCGTATCAGAAATACCAGGCGGAGCATGGCAAGGCGCCCGTGATCGGCGGGCTGACCGGCGACCAGCGCTTCTTCCTCGCTTACGCGCAGGCGTGGCAGGCGAAGCTGCGTGAGGGCGCCGCGCGCGCACGGTTGCTCACCGATCCGCACTCGCCGCCCTTCTACCGCGTTAACGGGATCGTCCGTAACGTCGATGCCTGGTATACGGCGTTCGGGGTCAAGCCCGGCGATGCGCTGTATCTGGCGCCCGGCGACCGCGTCCATATCTGGTAACATTTCGCGGGGCGTGTGGCCGTCCACACGCCCCGATTTTCTTGTGCGCACCATGCGCGACCCAGTCGTGATATCGCTATCCAAGATAGCGGCCGACTGCGACCCGAAGGCCGTTGCGCCCGACGAGGCCAGTGGATACGGGACCAGGCCAGCCTGACGAGCAGGCGGGCGCTCAGCAACAAAGGTAAGCTCTCGTGTCGCAAAAGTCAGCTCGCAGCTGCCGTTTTGCTTGCTTTTAACAAAATCAATTTATGATTTTATTGCTTTCATTTAAGTGTCCCATTCCCGCTTTGTCTCTATTGTCTTCTAAATCAGATCAGCCTAACGGCGGTAGCGGTAGCATTCGTTTACAGATGCGCCGTTGCTGATGTGGTGCGTCTGATGCGCTGC
This sequence comes from Sphingomonas sp. BK481, assembly GCF_014194875.1. Taxonomy (NCBI): domain Bacteria; kingdom Pseudomonadati; phylum Pseudomonadota; class Alphaproteobacteria; order Sphingomonadales; family Sphingomonadaceae; genus Sphingomonas; species Sphingomonas sp. BK481. Next base: position 188,271 of record NZ_JACIAP010000008.1, read on the forward strand.
GGCATGGGGAGGGGTTATGAAGGCGTTCGTTCTGAATTCGGGGCCACGTGGGCGTCTGGCGATCGCGATGCGGGTCGGTGTGTCGCTTGCGGCGCTGCTGGCAGCAGGCGCGGGCAGCGCTGCATGGGCGCAGGCGGAAACGCAGACCGTGTCGCCCGACACGACCCAGGCCGCGACGCCGGGACAGGATGTCGGTCAACCCGCGGCCGATGCGACCGGGGACGGTGATATCGTCATCACCGGCCGTCGCGCCGCGCTCGAGGCGGCGGACGAGCGCAAGCGTCGCAGCGAGACGATCGTCGACTCGGTCGTCGCCGATGATGCCGGCAAGCTGCCCGACAACTCGATCACCGAAGTCCTGCAGCGCGTCTCGGGTGTCTCGATCGTCCGCTTTGCCGCACTGGGCGATCCCGACCATTATTCGGTGCAGGGCTCGGGCGTGCAGGTCCGTGGCCTGACGGGCGTCGCGTCGCGGCTGAACGGCCGCGAGATCTTCAGCGCTAACAACGGCCGCGCAATCCTGTGGAGCGACGTCACGCCCGAACTGATGGCGGCGGTCGACGTCTACAAGGCATCGACGGCCGACCTGATCGAGGGCGGCACCGGCGGCCAGATCGACCTGCGCACCAAGATGCCGTTCGACTTCAACGGCAAGTTCCACATTGCTGGCACCGGCGAACTCGCGCTCGGCGACATGGCGAACAAGGCGGATCCGTCGGGGTCGGTGCTGATCACCGATTCGTTCGATACGCCGATCGGCCGGATCGGCCTGCTTGGCGACGTGGCGTTCAGCCAGTTCAGCTCGCTGTCGCAGTTCATCCGCGTCAGCCCGTATTTCAAGACCAAGCTCAGCGATGGCAACGAGCGGTACGTCCCCAGCGGCTTCGCCTATGGCGACGAGGCGTTCCAGTACAAGCGCTACGGCATCTATGGCGCGGCACAGTGGCAGCCGGCCGAATCGCTGACCTTCACCGGCAGCTTCTTCCAGTCGCGCTACAAGAGCCAGTCGAGCGATTACGGGACGCAGCTGGACTCTCAGACGCTGGCGGTCGATCCGGCGAGCAGCTCGTTCGACAGCAACGGCCTGCTCACCAAGACGAGCGCGCTGTTCAACCGCGACACGGCGACGTTTGCCCCGACGGGTGGGTCGGTCAACAGCAGCGGCAACAAGGGGTTCGTCGAGAGCAACACGCGGACGCGCGATTATTCGCTGTCGTTCGTCTGGGCGCCCACAGACAGCCATGTGTCGCTGAAGGGATCGCTGCAGCGCGTCGATTCGCGCCAAGTCTATGATCGTCTCGACATCTTCCGCGACGTCGGCTTCGGCCAGAGCTTCGGCATGGATCTCACGGGCGACCTGCCGCAGATCACGGTCAGTCCTGCGACGCAGGCGTCGTTCGCCGATCCGGCCAATTATTTCTGGACGGCGTCGATGCCGCACAACGAACGGAACAAGGGGCGGCTCGATTCAGGGCAGCTCGATGCCGAATATACGTTCGACAACAGCTTCTTCCGGTCGGTCAAGGTCGGCGGCCGCTATGCCAAGCGGACCGAGCGCGATCTGGCGAACGGCTATAATTGGACCGCGCTGGGTCGCGGCTGGAACGGCGATCCGCAGCTGACCTATGCCAACGCCGCGCCGGGCGACGTCGCCAGCCATGCATTCAAGGACTTCTTCCGCGGCAACACGACGCTGCCGGGCAACCTGATGTTCGCGTCGGAGGATCTGGCGTCGCGCTTCAATGAAAACCGCACCGGACTGGTGACGGCACCGCCTGCCGGCTTCTGCACCGGCAATGAATTCAACTGCTCGGTTGCGGGGCAGCTCCCGGTCACCGGCTATGGCGGCCAATTCAACCCCGACGGCACGCTGGCGATCCGGCCTGTCGGGTTCGTCCTGCCGGGCGATCAGGTCAACAATCGTACCGAGAATATCGCGGGCTATGCGCTGCTCCGCTTCGGACCCGAGGAAGGCGCACGCGGCATTTCCGGTAACGTCGGCGTGCGCGTCGTGCATATCGAGAATGAAGGCAGCGGGTTCATCCAGCAGAATGGTGGGACCGTCTTCATCCGCAACGGTGCCCAGGTGACGCTGGCGAACACGTTCCTCGCCCGCGGCGGCAAGGCGGACTTCACGCGCGTGCTGCCGTCGATCAATCTCGAATATTCGCCGACCGACCGGATCAAGGTCCGCGGCGGGTACAATATCACGATGGATCTGCCGAGCTTCAACGCGCTGCGTGCGTCGGGTTCGATCGGCGTGGCGACGACCCCCAGCCAGACGCCCGGCGGAATCGGGACGTTCAACAACTTCACCGCGGACACGGGCAATCCGTTGCTCAAGCCGACGCTGTCGAACAATGTCGACCTCTCGCTCGAATATTACGGGCGAGCGGGCACGTCCTTCCATCTGGCCCCGTTCTACAAGCGGCTGACCAACCTGCCGATCTATGCGCTGACCAGCCGGCAGGTCACGATCCAGTTCACCGACGGGACGACCGAGAATGTGGCGGCATCGGCCACCGACTATGTCAACTCGACCAAGGCCGCGACCGTCAAGGGCGTCGAGGCCGGTGGCCGCTTCTTCCTCGACATGCTGCCCGGTGCGCTTGCCGGGATCGGGTTCGAGGGCAACTACACCTTCATCAAGAGCAGCAATCCGGGCGATGTCTATCGCGACATCACCGGCGCCGCTCGCAACGACGCGCCGCTGGTCGGGTTGTCGAAGCATAATCTGAACGCGACGCTGTTGTACGAGCGCAACCCGATCTCGTTGCGCGTCGCCTATTCCTGGCGCTCGCGCTATCTGTTGTCGACGAACAGCAACGGCACGAACGGCACCTATACGTATTATAGCGCGCCGGGCGTCGTGACCAACCAGGATGGCGGACTCGATGCGTCGACGCAGATCGCGTTGCCGATCTATGGCGGCAATTATGGCTCGGTCGATGCGGGTGTGCGGTTCAAGGTGAACGACCAGTTCTCGTTCGGCGTGCAGGGGACCAACCTGACCGCCGCGACGCAGCGGACGCTGATGGGTGGGTATCCCGGCGGCAAGCTGGTCGGGCGCAGCTGGTTCCAGGCCGATCGCCGTATCAGCACTGGCATAAACCTCGCCTTCTGACGATGATGCGTCCCCTGTCGACACACTGTCGGCAGGGGGCGGAGCGGAGCGCGTGATGCGGAAGAGGATCCTGATCGTTGGCGGCGGTACCGCCGGCTGGCTGACCGCGGGCTATCTGGCGAAACGGCTCGGCGCCGATCTGGCGGGCGGGGTCTCGATCACGCTGGTCGAATCCAAGGACATCGGCATCCTTGGCGTGGGGGAAGGGACCTTCCCGACGATCCGGCGGACGTTGGCGACGATCGGCATCGACGAGGCCGAGCTGATCCGGCGATGCGGCGCGACGTTCAAGCAGGGGGCGAAGTTCGTCCATTGGCGCCACGCCCCCGGACAGGGCCGCACCGATCATTACTCGCACCCGTTCCAGGTTGCCGATGCGAGCGACGGCCTCGACCTGCTGCCCTATTGGCTGCTGGGGCATGGCGGCGCGGAGAATTGGGACGAGGTCTCCAATCCGCAGAAAAAGGCCGCGGACGCGATGCGGGCGCCCAAGCTGGCGACCAACCCCGATTATGTCGGGCCGCTCAACTACGCGTTTCATTTCGATGCGGTGGCGCTCGCCGGGCTGTTGCGCGAGCATGCGGTCAGGAACGGTGTCCGGCATCTGACCGACACCGTGTCCGAGGTGCTGCTCGCGGAAGATGGTGCGATCGGCGGAGTGCGCACCGAGCGGAACGGGATGCTCGATGCCGATCTCTATATCGATTGCACGGGCTTTCGTGCCGAACTGATCGGCAAGGCGATGAAGGTGCCGTTCCGGTCGTGCCGCGACGTGCTGTTCTGCAACCGCGCGATCGCCGCGCAGCTGCCTTATGCAAAACCCGGCGATCCGATCGCGTCCTATACGATTTCGACTGCGCAGGAGTCGGGCTGGATCTGGGACATCGGTCTCGATCGCAGGCGTGGCATCGGGCACGTCTATTCGTCCGACCATAGCGACGACGAGACTGCCGAGCGCGTGTTGCGCGGCTATCTCGGCGCGGGCGGCGACGAGGCCGAGGTGCGCCATTTCAAGTTCGATGCGGGGTACCGCGAGGTCAACTGGGTCAAGAATTGCGTCGCGGTCGGGCTGTCGAGCGGGTTTTTCGAGCCGCTCGAGGCGACGGGGATCGCCTTTGCCGAGGTCTCGGCGGGGATGATCGCGAACCTCTTTCCCTGGGGCAGCGACTACGAGACGTCGGCGCGCCAGTTCAACGCCAACATGCTACGCCGCTACGAGCGCGCGCTCGATTTCATCAAGCTGCACTACTGCATCTCGGAACGGCGCGACACGGCGTTCTGGCGCGACAATGTGGCCGACGCCTCGGTCCCCGACAGCCTGCTCGAGCTGCTCGACCGGTGGCGGTTCCGGCCACCCAACGAGCTCGACATCGACGGGCAGGTCGACATCTTCACCGACGCCAGCTGGCAATATGTCCTGTACGGCATGGGCTGGAAAACCGACCTGAGCGCAAAGGCCGGCGCGCTGCGCTATGCCGAGGATGCGCGGCGTGCGTTTGCCGAGGTCCGGCGTCAGGCCGACTATGCGGTCCGCAACCTGCCGTCGAACCGCGATCTGCTCACCTATGCGCAGCACCATCATTTCGGTGCGCGAGCGGCGGCGTGACGGATCCCGGCCCGGCCCGCATCACCCGGATCGTCATCGTCGGCGGGGGGACGGCGGGGTGGATGACCGCCGCCGCGATGACGCGGCTGGTCGAGAGCGGCGTCGCGGTGACGCTGGTTGAATCCGAGGAGATCGGCACGGTCGGGGTGGGCGAGGCGACGATCCCTTCGCTGCTCGACTATAACCGGATGCTCGGCATCGACGAGGACGACTTCGTCCGCGCGACGGGGGCGACGTTCAAGCTGGGGATCGAGTTTCGCGACTGGGGGCGGCTTGGCGACGCGTATTTCCATCCGTTCGGGACGCATGGCCGCGACGTCGAGGGGGTGGCTTTCCATCAGCTCTGGTTGCGTCAGGCCGGCCTCGCGCAACCCGGCATGCCGGGGCCTATCGGCGACTATTGCCTGTCCGCCGTGGCGGCGCGCAACGGGCGTTTCACGCGACCGTCGGCCAATCCGCAATCGGTCCTGGCGACGCTGTCCTATGCGTTCCACTTCGATGCCGCGCTCTATGCCAGATATCTGCGCGACCGCGCCGAGGCCGCGGGGGTGGTGCGGATCGAGGGGCGCGTGGCGGCAGTCGATCGGCATGCCGGGACCGGCTTCATCGAGGCGGTCCGGCTCGCGGACGGGCGTGCGATCAACGGGGACCTGTTCATCGATTGCAGCGGGTTTCGATCGCTGCTGCTTAGCGACGCGATGGACGTCGGGTTTACGAGCTGGCAGCACTGGCTACCCTGCGATCGTGCCTGGGCGGTGCCGAGTGCGCCCCGCGATGCGCCGGCGCCGCACACGCGCGCGACCGCCGAAGCCGCCGGCTGGCGCTGGCGGATCCCGCTCCAGCACCGCGTCGGCAACGGCCATGTCTATGCGAGCGACCATGTCGACGACGAGACCGCGCTGCGCGTGCTGCTGGACGGACTGGACGGCCCGCCGCTCGCCGATCCGCGCCAGTTGCGGTTCGTCGCGGGGCGGCGCGACCGGCTGTGGGAGCGCAATTGCGTCGCGATCGGGCTGGCCGGCGGCTTTCTCGAGCCGCTGGAATCGACGAGCATCCATCTGATCCAGTCGGGTATCGCGCGGCTGATGAGCCTGTTCCCCGATACCGGGTTCAGCGCGGTCGAGATCGCCGAATATAACCGGCAGATGCTCCGGGAGTATGATCAGGTCCGCGACTTCATCATCCTTCACTACCATGCGACGACGCGGACGGATTCGGCGTTCTGGCGTCATTGCCAGAGCATGACGCTGCCGCCGTCGCTGCAGGCCAAGCTCGATCTCTGGGCGGGCCGGGCGCGGATCTTCCGCGAACAGGGCGAATTGTTCACGCCCGACAGCTGGATCGCGGTCCTGCTCGGGCAGGGTATCTGGCCGGCGTCGGTCGATCCGCTGACTGCGGGACTGCCGGTGGCGGAGAGCGCCAAGTTCCTCGACCATGTGCGGGAAATGGTCGCCAAGACCGCCGAGGCGATGCCGCGCCACGCCGACTTTATCGCCCGGCATTGTGCGGCACCGCTGCGGACCGCGGCATGACGCGATCCGCACGCATCGGCGCCCGCTAAAAAGCTTATTTGTCGGACAAAGCTTGCCCTTCCTCCCGATCGCGCTACCATCATTGCAATTCGTATAAGAACGGGAGCGGGTATGCGGTGGGCGTCGAGCGCGGGAATGGCTGCGTCAATAGTCGTAGCGTTGGGCACTCTGCCGGCTGCAGCGGCCCCCGCTGCCCGTGGGGGCGAACGTCGCGTCGTCATCGATACCGCCAAGGCGGCAGGCCCGGTCGATCGATCCTTCGATCTGTCGATCGGTTCGGATTTCCCGGGCACGCTGATCCGCAGCGACAGCCAGGCGCAGCTCAAGACCGCGGTCGACGAGCTCGGCTTCCGCTACATCCGCTTCCACGACATCTTCCACGATGTCCTCGGCACGGTGCGCAAGACGGATGCGGGGATCGTCTATGACTGGACGAAGATCGACCAGCTCTATGATGCGCTGCTGGCGAAGAAGATCCGGCCTTTCGTCGAGCTCGGCTTCACGCCCAATGCGATGCGGACGTCGGAGCAGACGATCTTCTACTGGAAGGGCAATACCTCGCATCCCGATCCGGCTTTGTGGCGCGGGCTGATCGATGCCTATGTCCGCCATGTTCGGCAGCGTTATGGCGCCGACGAGGTTCGCCGCTGGTATTTCGAGGTCTGGAACGAGCCCAATCTCGACGGGTTCTGGGAAAAGGCCGATCAGAAGGCGTATTTCGATCTCTATGCGGACACCGCGCGGACGATCAAGGCGATCGATCCGGCGTTGCGGGTCGGTGGGCCATCGACCGCGGGCGCGGCCTGGGTGCCCGAGCTGCTCGCCTTTACGAAGCGGAACGCTGTGCCGATCGATTTCGTGACGACGCACACCTATGGCGTCGAGGGCGGATTCCTCGACGAGGAGGGCAAGCAGGACACCAAGCTGTCGGCGTCGCCCGACGCGGTGGTCGGCGACGTGCGCCGCGTTCGCGAGCAGATCGAGGCGTCTGCCTATCCGGGGCTGCCGCTCTACTTCACCGAATGGAGCACGAGCTACACGCCGCGCGACTTCGTCCATGACAGCTATATCAGCGCGCCGTACATCCTGACTAAGCTGAAGCAGTCGCGGGCCTATGCGCAGGGCATGAGCTACTGGACCTATACCGACCTGTTCGAGGAGCCGGGCCCGCCGCCAACGCCCTTCCATGGCGGGTTCGGGTTGATGAACCGCGAGGGTATCCGCAAGCCGGCCTGGTTCGCGTATAAATATCTGAACGCGCTCAAGGGCCGCGCGATACCCGTGGCGGACGACACGGTGCTTGCCGCCGCCGATGGCGCGCGGATCGCGGCCGTGCTTTGGGACTGGCAACAGCCGGTCCAGACGCTGAGCAACAAGCCCGTCTACACCCGGCAGGTGCCCGCGGTCGCGGCCCGGCCGATCGCCCTGACCTTCGACCATGTGCCTGCGGGGACGTACCGGCTGACCATCCGCCGGACCGGCTATCGCCGGAACGACCCGCTCTCGCTCTATATCGACATGGGTATGCCCGCGTCGCTCGATCCCGCGCAGCGCAAGGGGCTTGAGCAGGCCACGCAGGATCTGCCCGAACAGGCGCGGACCGTCCGGGTCGGTCGCAACGGATCGACGCGCGTCACGGTGCCGATGCGCAGCAACGACATCGCGCTCGTCACGCTGGAACCCGCAGGCAGCGCGGGCATCGAACAATAATCGGGCAAAAGGGGAGAAGACATGGCGGGATTTAGCAAGCGCGACGTGCTGGCCGCACCGCTGCTCGGCGCCCTGGGGGTCGGCGCGGCGCGGCTGGGGGCTGCGGCGGCTCCGGCAGGCGCAGCACGCGGCGGCCCGGCAATCCCCGCGGGACGGTTCGACGCGTCAGTCACCTCGCTCAAGACCTATCAGACGCCCGACTGGTTTCGTGACGCGAAGTTCGGGATCTGGGCGCATTGGGGCCCGCAGGCGTTGCCCCGTCAGGGCGACTGGTACGCGCGCTTCATGTATGTCCCCGGGTCGTGTCCCGGGTGGTGGTGTAGCTCAGCGGTAGTGAAGCTGACCGGCCGCGCGCTATCATCCAGCGCTGTAGCGGCCGGTCAGGTTCACGGG